>JBJOID010000178.1:0-52792 GCA_046047315.1 Candidatus Hydrogenedentota bacterium
GCTGGGAAAATCCTTTCGTGAAGCTTGGCGCGGAGCACACCTGCCATCCCCTGCCTCCCCGCGCGCAGCCCAAAGTGTAGCAAACCAGACACGCCGGGGCCAAGACTGTGCGACACCCACGCCTTCCCGCCTGCCGATGGTACTAAGAGGAGAGCGCCGGGAAGATCATCCCCCGCCCTTCGGACACCCCTTCAAAGGGGGAGACAATACGGCGTTTCCTTTAAATGTTGAGAGCGAAGGACAATATCCGCCTTTGAAGGGGGGGCATGCGGGGGCGGGCCCCCCTGCACGACGGGGGATGTTTCTCCCGCCGAGGTGTTGGTATTCGGACCACGCCGCTTGCCAGAACTCAGCCTCCCGGCTTGCCATTGACAATTCCAGCAAAGTGCTCTACTGTTCGACAATAAACCAGAGCGCCGTAAACCCGCCCACCACCCCGACGTTGGGCCGATGTTGACGCCGGTTGGGAACAGGCGCCGCCCCCAAGGTACACAAGCACCGGAATAGACGTTGCACCGTCGCGTCGGCGCAGTGAGAAGACAGAGTTGCTAACGCTTAAAGTGGTAGCAAGCATTTTGTTTTTAATTATTTAACTATTGTGTAAATACTTATTTCTTTTTCTCGCTATTCATTAAGCAACGTAGATTGGCCAAAGGAGTAACCAGTTAATGTGTATCACTTACGTTGAGCGCGCGATTAAGCTCTTGGTTTTGTTTTTATTGAGTGTCGTTTGCGGTAGAGCTGCCGCTTTTGAAAGAGAGAAAATCCCAATCATTTTGTTCGGCGATTCAACTCCTTTATCGGGAATCTTGATGGAAATTGACCTGGATTCAACCCTTAGGGGGAAGAATCCGCTGTTGGATCAAGATTGCTTGTCGCACCCGGTGCTTCGTAGTTTAAAGCCATTGCTGGAGACTTTGGCTTCGCCGGGTAACACTTCAACAGAAGCGCTGGCAGCAGTTAGCTTAAACGAGATTGAAACCAAGCACCACGAAGCCTTTTTGACCCGTTTTCGTCAACAGTTTCCGGATCTCGAGTCGATTGAAGTTGGGATAATAACTCGCATTGGTGAATGGCTACGGGTGAGCTTTTTAGTTTCTGGAAAGTCTCCCGACACTTCCCATTTCGGCTTCGCTTTAAAGTGTGGAAATGAGTCTTCATGTAAAGTTGATTTCTCGCAAGGTCCGCAGGAACCCCTGACATTCCTATGGGCAGACTTAAGTTCAAACTATTCGAGGAGATTGACTGCTCCACTCAAGGAGCCAGAGGGTAACTTTTACTCATTACCATTGTGCTTCGACCAGGCTGCGGACCAAGAAAATTGTGCCGAGTTGCTGCTATCGGTTAAGAAGGTTTCCAAAGAATCCTCCGACTTTAGCGAACTAATTGCTGATTATGGGGCGTATCGTGCTGCATTGAAAGATGCTCTCGGCGCTAATGAATTCACCTCTGCGGAACTGGAGTCTTTAACGAAGCAGATGGAGAGCACTCTGGCCGCACGTATTAAGAAGAAGGTTGCGAACCTAAGCAAAATTAATAAAATAAAGTATTTTCTAAATAGTAATTTTTCAAAATTGATAGAGTACGATACCATCGCGGCAATTCTTGGTGACGGCGATAAGTTTTATTGTTTGTTGCGAGATTCCTCTGATGATGTGAGTACGCAAGCTTACGTGTTGCCTGTAACGCGAAGCGAAGGAGGCTACAAGTTTGGCGGCGGCGGCTATGGTTTGGGAGATCGGGGAGATGAAATAAGTCTTGTACTAAATCACAACAGCGGCTCGCTTAGCAATCGACTTTTGAAAGAGTTACTTTGATTTTCCCGTTCGATACAATTCAACTTTGCAACGCAGGTGCCCGCGAGTTCCAGGACCGACATCCATTCGCGGCCCACGCCACATCGAAACCGGAGCGATGGCGGTTGGCTCGGTGTGCGTACTCTGGGCGCAGCAGGCTTGCCCCCATGCAGCCAGAGGTATAAGCGATGAGATACTCGCGTGAGATGCAATGCTTTTCGAAATGCCGCCAGTCCGCCCTGGCTTTGTCTGTGTTTCTGTTTGCCGCCTCGGCCGTCCCGGCGGAGATACCCGAGGCGTGGAAGCCCCGTCTGCTGCCCGGACAAGAGGGCGTGGTTTTTTCTTACTACCCTGCACCCGCCGATGTGGCTGCGCTGGAGGAGCTCATTGCCGTCCTGAAGCGGGAGCATCTCGCCAATGGCTTTGACCCGGGCCCTACCCCTGTTCCCGAAGCACAAGCGGCCTTCGACCTGCTTGCCACCCTCGGGTGGCCGGTCGTCAGTTATCCGCCCCATTATGGCGAGTTCCAGATAGCGGGTTCCCACTCGCGCCTTGACGACGCCCATGAGGCGGTGCTGCAAACGCTGGACCGTGCGGGGGCGTTTAACGCATTGCAACTGGGCGAGTGGGGGTACTACTTCCACGAGCTCTCGCACAGTGAGGCGTGGTGGAAATCTACCTACGGAGAAGAACTGGAAACTTTTCGCCCGCTCATGAAAAGCGCGGAGCTGCGCGGATATGACACCTTGCCCGCCACGCGTCCGGAGGCTTATGCACAACTGAAAGGCTATTTCCTGGAGCGGCTGAATTCCCAGCGTGGCCGCACCATCAGCATCACCGGTCATTCACATTACGAGTGCTATGCCGCCGCATGGGGCGCGCGCACCATCGGGATTGAACTGGGGGAAAATATTGGCTTCACACAAAGCAAGCTGGCCTTCACCCGTGGAGCCGCCCGCCAGTGGGGAATTCCTTTCACCGTGCAGGTAAGTCCCTGGTTCGGCCCAAACTGCACCACGGCCGGACCATTGCGCCGTGGCGAGGATGGAATCACCCGGGGGCTTGACGCTGGACACTCGCTCAGCTTCTACCGCCGGATCTGGTTGCACGCCTGGTTTGCCGGGGCGGCCATGGTCACTCCGGAGAACAGCGCCGCCATCTGGTTTGAACCCGAAGAGCCCAGGTATCGCCTGACCGATCACGCGCGCGCCGCTGCTGAAGTATTTCGGTTCATGCTGTCGCATGACCGCGGCGTGCCTTATACGCCCGTCGCCATCGTGGTGGATGAGTACACGGGCTACAATGGGTTCCAAGGCAAGCCGTGGGGAATCTTCGAAAATACCCCGGGCGACCAACAGCTGCGCGACCTGCTGGAGCACCAGTTATTTCCCGGCGCCGACTTTCGGCATGAACCGGTCGCCCCGGAAAGACTGGAATCACACTATCTGCGCCCCACGCCCTACGGCGAGATCTGCGATGTCCTTCTTTCAAATGCTGCCCCCGCGGTACTCAGCGCCTACCCTGTCCTCTTGATCGCGGGGGACCACGGATTCCCCCCAACCTTCGTGAACGCGTTAAAGGATGCACTTCATGCAGGTAGCCGACTTCTTTTGAACGAATCCCACCGCCATGCACTGGGCGAGCAATTCACGGAACTGGAGAGTACCGGGAGGCTAACGCTCATACCCGCATCTCGTTGCGAAAGCACGGGACGCCCAGAGGCCATAGCCCCGGCCGAACTGGCTCGAATCGCCTCGAAACTCTTGCCCGTTTCCGTATCAGGCGATGAGGTGCAATTTCAGGTCAATCGAAATGGCAAGGGATGGGTGGTCGAATTGGTCAACAATTGCGGCGTTCAAAAATGGCCCGATCAACCCGCCCAGATTGATCCGGAGGCCGCCATCACGGTGAGCGTCGAGGCACGTCTCCCCATGTCGCAGGCGGTCGAATGGTGGACCGATACAACCTACCCCCCAGACCAGCCCGTTCGCATGACGATTCCACCCGGCGAATCCCGCTTTCTCGAGCTCACCCTCGCGAATTAGCCCGTGCGTGTCTCCCATCCAACCCATTAACTTGACATATCGTAACATCACGATGTATACTGACGTCATGAAAACAACGTCACAATATATCCCGCTGGAACAGATGGAGCACGCGGCGCAGTGCCTGCGGACGCTGGCGCATCCGCACCGTTTGCGTATGGTGGAAATGCTGCTGGATGGTGAGTATACGGTGGGCGAGCTGGCGGAGGCCTGCGGCATTCCGAGTCATATGGCCTCGGAACACTTGGGCAAGATGCGGGATCGCGGGCTGCTGGCCTTTGAACGGCGCGGACAGTGCATCTACTACCGTGCGGCTGATCCCGGTCTGGGCAGCATACTGGAGTGCATTCGCAAGCGGTTCGGCGCGGGCTGAGCCACTTGGTAACGACGAGTGAAGTAACCTTAGTGTCGAATATATCGTTAACTCGCAACATAACCACACAGGAGATATAGACATGGGTGCGATAAAGACCATAACCCCGGCGGAAGTGGAAGCCTGCATGCGGCGCGGGGAGGCGGTGGCCTTGGTGGATGTGCGTTCTCCGGCGGAGCACCGTGCTGTGCATGCAGTGGGAGCGCGCAATGTGCCGCTGGATTCGCTGAATCCGGATCAGTGCAAGAAGCTTTGCGCGCAGACCGCGAATGGCAAAGTGTATGTGATATGTAAGAGTGGACAGCGGGCCAAGGCAGCGGCAGAAAAGATGGCGGCGGCGGTAGAGGCGGAGGTCTATGTGGTGGAGGGCGGAACCGACGCGTGGGCCGGTGCTGGACTGCCGGTGGAACAGGGCAAGGGTGCCATCAGCATTGAGCGCCAAGTGCGCATCGCAGCAGGCTCGCTGGTGGTGCTGGGTGTGGCGCTGTCGCTGGCGGTGCATCCGGCCTTCATCGGCTTGTCGGCCTTTGTGGGCTGCGGGTTGATTTTCGCCGGGGTGACCGATAGCTGCATGATGGGGCTACTGCTTGCCAAGATGCCGTGGAATCAATAGCGGTGCTTCACCGCTGGGAGGTACGGGCCATGTCGACACCAGACATTCGAACGATCGTGATTGTGGGCGCGGTGGCGGGCGGCGCAACGGCGGCCACCCGGGCGCGCCGCTGCAACGAGAACGCCCGGATCATCCTTTACGAAAAGGATGCGCACGCGTCGTTCGCCAATTGTGGGTTGCCCTATTTTCTGGGCGGCGAGATTACGGATCGCGAAAAGCTGTTGGTGGCGAAACCGGAGACTTTCACCAGGCGCTACAACATTGAGCTGAAGACACGGCACGAAGTGACGCGCATCGACCCGGACAATCGGTTAGTGCATGTATTGGAGCGGGACAGCGGGCGGGAGTTCACCCAAGCCTATGACCGGCTAATACTTGCGCCGGGGGCGGCCCCGCTGGTACCGCCGATTGACGGCGCGAAGGCGCCGAATGTGTTTACCCTGCGCAACCTCGAAGACACGGACCGCATCGCGGCGCACCTGTCGCAAGCGCATCCAAAGCAGGTGGCCGTGATTGGCGCGGGCTTCATCGGCCTGGAAATGGCGGAACAGTTGCGCCACCGGGGCATCGAGGTGCTGGTGGTGGAACTTGCGGACCAGGTGCTCCCCCCGCTCGACCCCGAGATGGCCAGTTTCATCCAGGAGGAACTGGAACTCAAGGGGGTGCGGGTCAAGGTGGGCGATGGCGTGAAGTCCTTCCAGCTGCGGGATGGCCACGTTTCGGGGGTGACGCTGAATAGCGGCGCGGAAATCCCGTGCGACGCGGTCATCATGAGCATTGGCGTGCGTCCACTGGTGGATCTGGCCAAGAATGCCGGGCTGACCATCGGCGAGAGCGGTGGCATCGAAGTGAATGAATACATGCAGACCAGCCGCTCAGAGATTTATGCAGTAGGCGACGCGGCCGCCTACCGGCATGGCGTAACGTGTACCGCCATGCGCGTGCCGCTGGCGGGGCCGGCCAACCGCGCCGGCCGCATTGCTGGAGAACACGCCGCTACGGATCGGTCGGCGCCCATGGCCCCGGTGCTGGGCACCGCCATCATACGCGTGTTTGGCAAGACGGCCGCGCTGACGGGCCTGACCATGAAGGCCGCCGCACGCGCGGGCATCGCCGCCAAGGAGGCGGTGATCACCGCCAACCACCATGCCGGCTATTACCCCGGAGCGCAACCCATGACGCTCAAGCTGGTCTACTGCCCGGACACGGGCAAGGTGCTTGGCGCTCAGGCCGTGGGCGGCGACGGGGTGGACAAGCGCATCGACGTGATCGCCACGGCCATTCACCTCGGCGCGACGGTGGAACATCTCTCAGGGCTGGATTTGTGTTATGCGCCGCCCTTTGGCAGCGCCCGCGATCCGGTGCATGTGGCCGCTTTCGTGGCGATGAACGACCGGGACGGCCTGAGCCCCACGGCCAACGCCCGCACGGTGCCCGACGGCATGCAATACGTGGACGTGCGCAACTGCGGCGAGGTGGAACAGTGTTGCCACCCGGCCGCGGTGAATATTCCAGTGGACGAATTACGTGACCGAATCGGTGATCTGGACCCGAATCAACCCACCTTGGTTACCTGTCACTCGGGTTTGCGAGGGCATGTGGCCACCTGCATCCTGAAGCAGCACGGGTTCAACGACGTGCGTAACCTGACTGGGGGTATGTATCTGCAGCAGCGCATCTGCCCCGAAAAACTGACCAAGAAGTAGCCTGCCTGTAATGGGCAGATGAAAATCCCCCCGGGGTCCATGAACCCCGGGGGGATTGCTATTCCGACGCTGTCGATATCAGAAGATTAGGGCAAGCTCGCCCACATGAATCAAGCCGAGCGAAGCCGAGGTGGCCAGCAGATTGGTCACGCGCTGCAAACGATTCTTCCAGCGGGCGAGGCGCGCCTCGAAGGGGGTCACACGATCAATGACGGAGGAGCGATTGCCCAGAGCCTTGAAGCACGTGGCCACCACTTGCTCCGGCTGGCGAAACATTTCCTTGGGGGGAAGCCGCTTCACCTGTGCGACGTTGTGGAATTCGGTTTGCGTGAAGCCGGGAGACAAGCTCAGAACATCAATTCCGAGAGGCTTCAGCTCATCATGCAAAGCTTCTCCCAACATTCGGCTGAAGGCTTTTGAAGCCCCGTAAACTGCGAGCATTGGGGCGGGCTGATAGGCCGCCGTGCTCGCAAGAAAGATGATGGCGCCGTTTCGATTCGCCACCATGTCCGGTATGAATAAACTCGTCAACGCGACGGGAGCTTTGCAGTTGACATCGACGATAGCGTTCTGCCAATCGCTTTCAGTCTCGTGAAAAGGGGCATAGCTTCCAAAGCCGGCATTGTTCACGAGCATGCCGACGCGAATGCCTCTCTCATTACAGGCCGCGTGTATTGCTTCGGCTGCACCCGGTTCGGTCAGATCCTGCGCGAACACATGCGTCTGCACACTGTAGTCTCGCATGATCTGTTGGGCAAGCCACTCTAGCCGGTCACGCCGCCGCGCTACCAACACCACGTCCATACCTTCGCTGGCGCAGTGACGGGCGAAAGCCTCCCCGAGTCCGGCGCTTGCGCCAGTGATAAGCGCTGCGCCCTGATAGCGTTCCGAAAGTCGAGCCATGCAGTGGTCTCCATGTCCGTCCGGTTTGGATTCTACCATCGAACCGGATTTACCGCAATCGCCGTATGGCTAAGGCACTAGAATTTTGGCATTTACGCCAAGATGTGTCAAGAATTAAAATCGTGATCCAGAAGTTTATCCGCTAAACCAGCACGACATTGTCGCGGTGCGCCACCTCGTCGAAGTCTTTTCGGCCCAGAATGCCGACAATCTCATGGCTGCCGTGCCCCTTGATCATTCGGATGTCATGGCTGGAATAGTTCACAAGGGCGCGTGCCAGCACCTGCCCCGCCGCATCCAAAATCTCCACGGCCGCACCGGCCTCGAAGTCCCCCGCCACTTCGATGACGCCGGCAGCCAGCAGGCTCTTCCCCTGTTCCACCAGGGCGCGCCGGGCGCCGTCATCCACGCGCAGCTGCCCGGAGATCTTGCGGCCGAAAGCGATCCACCGCTTCCGGTGAGAGAGAGCTTCTTTGGTCACAGTGAACAGGGTATGCCGCGCGGTTCCGTCAAGCACGCCTTTGATCACCTCGTTGGCGTGGCCATTGGCAATGGCGACCGGCACCCCGGCGGCCGTGGCAATGCTGACGGCGGACAGCTTGGTCTGCATGCCGCCCGTGCCGGTGGCCGTGCCGGGGCCGCCCGCCATCTCGCGAATTTCCGGCGTGAGTTCAGCGACCACCGGGATGAGCTGGGCGTCGGGATACTGGCCCGGATTTTTGTCGTAAAGTCCGTCCACATCGCTGAGAATGATGAGCAGCCCGGCATTGGTCTTCGCCGCGACCCGGGCGGCCAAGGTGTCGTTGTCTCCAAAGCGAAGCTGCTCGACCGCGGTGGTGTCGTTCTCGTTGATGATGGGCACCACGCGCTTCATGGCGAAGAGCGTGTTGAGCGTGTTCCGAACGTTCAGGTAACGCTCTCGGTCGTCGAGGTCGCCGGGCGACAGGAGAATCTGGGCGGAGTGCAGGTCGTCGCCGTAATGCCGGAACAGGGTCTCGTAATAGTGCATGAGCGTGGCCTGCCCAACCGCCGCCACAGCCTGCTTGAGCGGCAGGGTGGCGGGGCGCTGCTCGATGCCCAGCGCGTTCATGCCGCAACCCACAGCACCCGAAGTGACGATGAGGATGTTGAGATCGTGCTGGCGCTTGAGTTCGCACAACTCGCGCACCACGGCCTCCATCACCTTGCCTTCAAAGGCAAGCTTGCCCCGAAGCAGGTTGGTGCCAATCTTTACGATGAGCGTGCCCAGATGGGCGGGATCGAATGCCATGCGATGGTGCGCCTTGGGACTTGGGTTACAGGAGCGGGATTTTAACCGAAAGCATCATGCCGCGCACACCGGGCATGGGAAGAAACCTGCCGCCGCGCCGGAAGCCCCGGCGCAGCGGCGGTGAGCAATACGCACGGTTCAGGAGTGCGCGGACTCGAAGGCCGATATCTTGTCCTCGAATCGAAGGGTGAGGCCAATCTGATCCCAGCCATTGAGCAGGCGCTCCTTGAGGAAGGGGTCGAGCTCGAAGGCGATCTTCTCACCGCTCGGGCGGATGATGGTCTGGCTGGGAAGATCGACCTCGAGCTGATAACCCTCGTTGGCACGGCACTCCGCGATGAGCGACAACACCACATCCTGCGGCAGCACGATGGGCAGCATGCCGTTGTTGAAGCAGTTGTTGTAGAAGATGTCCGCAAAGCTGGGCGCGATAATGCAGCGGAAACCATAGTTGTCCAAGGCCCACGGCGCATGCTCGCGGCTGGAGCCGCAGCCGAAGTTGTCGAGCGCAAGAAGGATGCTCGCACCCTGGTAACGCGGTGCGTTCAACTCGAAGTCGGGATTCGGCGTCACGCCGTCATCGAGGTAGCGCCAGTCAAAGAACAGCATCCCTTCGTATCCCGTGCGCTCGATGCGCTTGAGGAACTGCTTGGGGATGATCTGATCCGTGTCCACATTCTGCGCTTCCAACGGCGCAACGATTCCCTTGAGTGTCGTGAATTTCTGCATGGGGGTATCCTTTTTCTTATTCCTCGTGATACCGCTTTGCGGTGTTATGGGAGGTGACTCATTAATTACAACACTGGGTTCCGGAAGTATAATTGGCCGATTACGGGCCCAAACACTCCAAGCACGGCGCGCGATGCCAAGTTGGTGACAAACCACCCCCCTATTAGCAACGCGACGCAAAACCAAGCCCCGGTCCCGAAAAGCCTACCGAACATCTTGACTGCAATAATGACCGACCACAACCCGAATCCCATCGCTACAAGCGGTGCGAAATAAGTGACGTCTCGCTCTAGCAGAGACGTGGATGACATTAGCAAGGCGGGCATCATAAGAAACGGGACGAAGAATTGAGAGGTAGCAGAGTTGGACAAATCAAACGATGAGCCTTGTACATCATAGGTAAGGAGATCGAAGAATAGGACGGGAAGTACTGGAACATAACTCCAGAGTACGGCCGCGCGCGTTGCATGCCACGCCTTACCATTGATTCCCTTGCTGCCAAACAGTGAAACGAAAAAGGCAAGCGCGAGAATGTAAACATAAAAATAAATTGCCGCGAACAGGAGCAATCCGTAATTAATGCTTTGTCCATCGAGGACGAGAGTCGAGGAGTACCATCCGACTGATTGGTAGCCAACTGTCAACGCTAATGGCAAACCGACCCACAACGCTAAGGAGCCTAATTGATAGGGATCCTTGTAGCCACCCGACTCCTTGCGAACCAGGAAATGGCTCATAACATTGTCGGGATATAACCAGATATCAACGACCGGAAAAACGCGCCGTTTCGCAGCCGCCGTCGGCGGCTGTGCTCTTTCGATGCCAGTCGGTTTCTCTGCTTCTTCATTCGACATTGAATATCCACCTCCCTCGCAACACCGCCTTGCGGTTTTACGAATACGTATCGCGGTGCGGAGTGGTCGTTTTGTGTCGCCCCTACAGGGCTTGTTCTTCTCCAGACCTGGGGTTCCGCTCCGCTTCACCCCAGGCTAAGGTGTGCCGCGCCTTTGGCGTTCGGGATTTCAGGTCTTGCAATACACATTGGTGTTGTCTCCTTGTAGGAGATGACGCCTCCGGCGGCCTGTCTCCACTCATTCTATCGGCAGGATGCGCACGCGCATCTTGCTCTCATCCAGTGTAATCAATGCACCCGAGTCAATGGCTCCTTGGTGTTGTCGAATTACGCGCACGACCAATGGCGCAAGGCGATCCGGCATGACGTCTTGGGTTCGAACTTGTACGACGCTGGGAGCGGAACCATGAGAACTGGCTAGCAAGGCGCCGAAATCCAAGTCATGCGTGAAGACCACGAACCCGTTCGACTTTGCCCATTCCAGGATCGTGGCATCGGTGGCGCCGGGAGCGCCAACGGATGACCAATGCTCTGCCTCTAATCCAGCATCCCGCAATGGGATTACCCATTGGGGAGAAAGATTCATGTCAATCAGTATACGCATGGTCAGTGGGCAGACAGCGGGACTTCGAGCTCTTCAACGCGCCATGCCGCGTAAGCGAGGGACTCGGCAATGTCTTCGGGCTCGAGATATGGGTAGGCTGCAAGTATGGCCTTGCTATCGTGTCCGGACGCCATCAACCCGATGACGGTGCCCACGGTAACGCGCATGCCCCGGATGCAAGGCTTGCCGCCCATCACTTCGGGATTGAACGTGATTCGCTGTAATTCGTTTATCGCCATGGCCAATACCTCCAAGAATTATTCCGTGAAACCGCGGCGCGGAGTCATGAGTTTGTTGGTTGATCTGCCTCCAATTCTTTTCTGACGTCCCGCTCCCTAACCCGACCGACGATCTGATTCAGGTAGTCACGCACACCTTCCAGGGGCACTGTCGTGCCTTCCCCGCGATCCAACGAATCGAAGGCATCCTTCGCGATCATCCGCAGCCGCTCCAATTTCAGCCGGTCTTCCTCGTGGCGCTGTTCGAGCAGGCGCAGCGCATCGCGCACGACTTCGCTGGCGTTGTTGTAGCTGCCTTGTTCGACGACCTGCTGGATGAACGCGCTCTGGTGCTCAGTCAGATTTACGTTTTGCGTTGGCATCGGGGATACCTCCTTCGAGGTGTAGTATCCTTCTGGTTGGCAAACTCTGTCAATCCCTAATTCCTGAACTCCCAATTCCTTATATCCACAAAGTGGCCCTTGATCGCGGCGGCGACGGCCATGGCGGGGCTGACGAGGTGGGTGCGGCCACCCTTGCCCTGGCGTCCTTCGAAGTTGCGGTTGCTAGTGCTGGCGCAGCGGTCGCCAGGGTTGAGCTTGTCGTCGTTCATGGCGAGGCACATGGAGCAGCCCGCCTCGCGCCATTCGAAGCCCGCTTCCTTGAAGATCTGGTCGAGCCCTTCGGCCTCGGCCTGCTGCTTCACCAGGTGGCTACCGGGCACCACGATGGCCTGCTCAATGGTTGGGTTCACCTTGTGCCCCTTGACCACCTTGGCGGCGGCGCGGATGTCTTCGATGCGACCGTTGGTGCAGGAGCCGAAGAACATCTTGTTGATGGTGATGTCCTGAATCGGCTGCCCTTCTTCGAGGCCCATGTATTCAAGGGCGCTCTTGAAGGTCTTGCGCTCGCTGTCGTCGTGCGCTTCGTCGAGCTTGGGCGTGCGGCCGCTCACTCCCGTCACCATGCCGGGGCTGGTGCCCCAGGTCACCTGCGGCTCGATCTCGCTGGCCTTGAGGATGACGGTGGTGTCATAGGTGCAGCCGGGATCGCTGGCGAAGGACTTCCACTTTTCGACAAGCGCGTCGTAGTCCTTGTCCTTCAAGTAGGGACGGCCCTTGAGGTATTCGAAGGTCTTCTCGTCGGGCGAGATGAGGCCCGCGCGCGCGCCCCCCTCGATGCTCATGTTGCAGACCGTCATGCGGCCTTCCATGCTGAGCCCGCGAATCGCCTCGCCGGTGTACTCGATGACATAGCCGGTGCCGCCGGCGGTGCCGATCTTGCCGATGATGGCGAGGATGATGTCCTTCGCAGTGATGCCGTGGGGAAGCTCGCCCTCGACGCGTACTTCCATCGTCTTGGCGCGCGACTGGAGGAGCGTCTGCGTGGCGAGCACGTGCTCCACCTCGCTGGTGCCGATGCCGAAGGCAAGCGCGCCGAAGGCGCCGTGCGTCGAGGTGTGCGAATCGCCACACACAATCGTCATGCCCGGCTCGGTGAGGCCTTGCTCCGGTCCCATCACGTGCACGATGCCGTTGCGCTTGTCACACATGTCGAAACATGTGACGCCGAACTCCGCGCAGTTCGCCTTGAGCGTTTCCACCTGCTGCTTGGAAAGCGGATCGCTAATCGGCAAGCTGCGGTCGGTGGTGGGAATGTTGTGGTCCATCGTCGCAAAGGTCAGCTCCGGACGGCGCACAGTGCGGCCCGTAAGGCGCAACCCCTCGAAGGCCTGTGGCGACGTCACCTCATGCACGAAGTGCCGATCGATGTAGATGATCGGGGACTCGCCCGCGGGTTCGTGCACCAAGTGCGCTTCATAGATCTTCTGGTAAATGTTCTTGGCCATCATTCTTTCTCCGTCTCCAATTAATCTTGCACGCAGAGCCACAAAGCCGCAGAGAAGACCTAACGTTCAAATAAAATCTCTCTGCGTCTCCGCGACTCTGCGTGAGTCCTCTTCTATTGTTTTCTGGGCCAGCCGGTGGGCAGGCCGTCTATGCTCGTCAAGTTCTTGTTCTGCCGGTACTCTTCCATCGTATCGCCGCGTTTCTCGGCCCAGTCCACCAGCGTGCCGCGTTCCCCGGCATACATGTAGAGCGGCACGCCGAAACCGCAGGAGGTCTGCGCGCTTTCGATATGTAGCAAGATGATCTGTCGCTGCCCGGGAATGTCCGGGAAGTGGCGATGGTATTCCGCCCAGCGCGCGTCACCCAGACGAATCACCTCGCCCCGGCCATACATGCGGAAGATGGTCGGTGTCTCATCGAAGCTGCACATCATAATCGTCAGGCGGCCATTCTGCTCGATGTGCGCGGAAGTCTCGTTGCCGCTGCCGGTCACATCGAGATAGGCCACCGTCGTGTCGTCCAACACCCGGAAGCTGTCCATGCCCTTCGGCGATACATTCACCCGCCCCTCCACGGGGGCGCTGCCCGTGAAGAAGATGCGCTGCTGGCCGATGAACGCCTTCAGCTTGTCGTCGAGTGCTGTGTAAAACTTGGCCATGGTTAGTTACCTTGGGTCCTCAACATCCCCCGCCCTTCGGGCACCCCCTTCAAAGGGGGACCTTGTAAAACACGAGGCGCCACCCCATGTCCCCCTTTGAAGGGGGTGTCTGGCGGCGGTGTTCCCGCCGCAAGACGGGGGATGTTTTTCGTCTATTTCATCTTTGCGCACTGCTTGTGTCTAAAGCAGTCCACCGTGTGGTCGTTCACCAGCCCCGCCGCCTGCATGTGGGCGTAGATCACCGTGCTGCCGACGAACTTGAACCCGCGCTTCTTCAAATCCTTGCTCAGCGCGTCCGACTCCGGGCTGGTGGCGGGCACTTGTTTCATGTGTTCCCATTTGTTGACGATGGGCTTGCCACCCACGAACTGCCAGATGTACTTGTCGAAGCTACCGAAGTCGTCCTGCACCTTCAAGAAGGCCTTCGCGTTGTTTATCGTAGCCTCTACTTTGAGGCGGTTGCGGATGATGCCGGGGTCGAGCAAAAGCTTCTCCACCTTCGCCGGGGTATAGCGCGCCACCTTTACAGGGTCGAAGCCATCGAAGGCCTTGCGGTAGTTCTCGCGCTTGTTCAACACCGTGGCCCAACTCAAGCCGGCCTGTGCGCCTTCGAGAATCAGGAACTCGAAGTGCCGGATCTCGTCGTGCACCGGCACCCCCCACTCTTCGTCATGATAACGAACGTAGAGGTCGTTCCCACCGGTCGACCATTGGCATCTTGTTACTGATTTCATTCATGTGTTCCTGGGAGGGACACCGTCCCCGGTGCCCGAGTTCGCCGTCAATACTTCAGGTCCCCGAGGAAGGGGACCCTCCCAAAGCATCAATCAAGCATTATACTTTCGCAACAGATCATTCAGCGCTTCGCGCAGCAGCACGGCCTCGCCGATGCCCTCGCGCTCCGCCAGGCGGCGCAGCCCCAGCAGTTGTCCCTGCTGGTAGTGGCTGGTCTTCGTCACCATCTTCTCCTCCCGCGCCAGGCATACCTTGTTGCGGCCATTTACCTTGGCGCGATACAGCGCCTCGGACGCTTTCAATATCAGGTCACGCGACTTCTGTGCGTCGTCCGGCATCGAGGCCACCCCCACGCTCACGGTGAACCCGGGCGTGGCGGCGTCCGCATCGAGCGCGGCGCGCAACTGTTCAACCCGCAGGAAAGCCTGCTCCTTCTCCACTCCCGGCAACAGGATGGCGAAGGCATCGCCGCCGATTCGGAACAGCTGTTCGCCTTCATTCAAGGCGGCGGCCAGTCCCGAGGCCAATGAAGTTAGCGCCCTATCCCCTTCTTCGCGGCCTTGCTCAGTATTAAAGCGCCCCATCAAGTCCACATCGAAAATGGATACAGAAACGGGTGAGGCATCTACGGGAGCCTCATCGCACAAAGTCTCCAACGCCGCCTCGAATCTGAGACGGCTGGGAAGGGTATCGGCTGTAACGCTCGACATCATGGTTATTGCAACCTATGTATCAGAACCTATGTATACCATGGTTATGCGTATTGGGTCAAGTGGGTGTGGGTGGACGGGTAATTAGCATGGCAATTGCTTATGTTCATTGGACTTAGAGAGTCACCAAATGATAGATTAGCGCGCTTTAAGGACGATTCAGGAGATTTCCAATGCGTGATGTATTGATTCTTGGCGCGAACCGGACGGCGATTGGTAGCCTGGCGGGACAGTTTGCGGGGACTTCGGTGGCGGAGCTGGGCACGGCCACGGCGCAGGGTGCTTTCGACCGAACGGGCATCACCCCGGACCAATTGGATGAGGTCATCTACGGCAACGTGCTTCAGGCGGGACAAGGCCAGAACCCGGCGCGGCAGGTGGCGATGGCGGTGAAAGTGCCCGTGGCGACACCGGCCTTTACCATTAACAAGGTGTGTGGTTCGGGCATGAAGGTGCTCGACCTGGCGTGGCAGGCCATCCAGTTGGAGCGCGCGAACATCGTGCTGACGGGGGGCATCGAGAACATGACGCAGGCCCCGTACCTCCTCCCTGCCATGCGGGCGGGGGCCCGGCTTGGCGACAGCAAGTGTGTGGACAGCCTGACCTCCGACGGCCTGACGGATGTGTTCAACCAGTACCACATGGGCATCACGGCGGAGAACGTCGCGGAGAAGTACGGCATTACCCGGGAAGAGCAGGATGCCTTCGCGGCCGAGAGCCAGCGCCGCGCGGGCGAGGCCACGGCGGCGGGTCGCTTCAAGGAGGAAATCACAGCGGTTTCCGTGAAGCAGCGCAAGGGCGATGTGCTTATCGATACCGACGAATACATCCGCGCGGAGACGACGGTGGAATCGCTGGCCAAGCTGCGCCCGGCCTTCAAGAAGGATGGCACGGTGACGGCGGGCAATGCCTCGGGCATCAATGATGGCGGCGCTTCGATGCTCGTTGTGGCTGCGGACGCCGTGCCCGCTGGCGCGAACACGGACGGCGCGGTCTACCTGCGCGATGTACGCGCGCATGGCTGCTGTCCCTCCACCATGGGCCTCGGCCCCATCGGGGCGGTGAAGTTGCTGCTGGAGAAGAACGGGCTCAGCGTGGCAGATATCGACTTGTGGGAATCGAACGAAGCCTTTGCCGTGCAGTCGCTCGCGGTGTCTAAGGAACTTGGCCTTGACCCGGCCAAGGTGAACGTGAACGGCGGGGCCATCGCGGTGGGCCATCCCATCGGGTGCAGCGGCGCGCGCATCGTGACCACCCTCATCCACGAAATGAACCGACGTGGCGCGCGTTACGGCGTGGCCACCATGTGCATCGGCGGGGGAATGGGTATCGCCTCCCTGTTGGAACGCAAGTAATAACTTGCGATGGGAGATGGACTGTGTTAAAACTTAAGTTATAACGCAGGAGATTTCCCATGCACAAGATTAAGATCCGCAAGATTGGCAATTCGCTGGGGGCGATCTTCAACGCCGAGATTGTTTCTCATCTTCATGTTAATGAGGGCGATGAACTCTTCGTATTCCAGGATACGGACGGCGTACGCATTACTCCTTATGACCCTCAATTCGAGAAGGCCGCGGCAGTATTTGAACAAGGCCGCCGACAGTATAAGGACGCCCTCAGAAAGCTCGGCCAATGATCTGGTGGCTGGACCAGAGAATCGTGAGGTTCATGCACGACGAGCTTATAGCAGAACATGGTGGCCTGCCCGGTCTCAGGGACGAAGGACTCTTGGAATCCGCGCTGGCACGGCCGCAGAACCTTGCGTCGTATCAACCCGATGCAACGCTGGCCCAGCTTGCAGCGTCGGTGGCCTGCGGCATCCTGCGCAACCATCCCTTTGCGGATGGCAATAAACGGGTTGCCTTGATGTGTGCGTATACCTTCCTCGGCGTTAACGGATGGCGACTGATTGCTCCGCAGGAAGAAGCGCACCTAATGACGCTGAATGCCGCTTCGGGGGCGCTCAGTGAGGATGGTTATGCCGCTTGGCTTGACCGCTCGATTGAACCCTTTTAAACCCTGGAAAGACTTGGACCCTTGGAACACCATCCGCCGGAACTGATTAGCCAAGTGGCAATTTTGTTTGGCACGGCTCTGGCCGTGTCGTGGGCTTTCCGTTATCTCCGGGCGCCCTCGGTGATTGGTTACCTGATCACGGGAATCATCATCGGTCCCTCGGCGCTGTCGCTGATCAACGAGGAACAGGTGGCGAGTTTCTCGGAGATCGGTCTGGTCCTGTTGTTGTTCATCATCGGGCTGGAACTATCGCCAAAGCCCCTGCTCGAGGCGGGGCCGCGCCTGATGGTGGCAACCGTGTTGCAGTTGACGCTCACTGCCCTCCCCCCCGCGCTGCTGGGATACTACCTTGGCGGCCAGGGTGTCGTGGGCGCCTTCGTGCTGGGGGCGGCGGTCTCCCTCAGCTCCACCGCTATCACGCTCAAAGTGCTGCTCGACCGGAAGGAAGTCTCCTCCGCCATGGGCAACATCAGCACCGGCATCCTGCTCTTGCAGGACGTCTACGTGATGGTGCTGATGCTCCTGATTCCCATGCTGGCCGTGGCGAGCGGCGGCGATTGGGGCCCCGAACTGCTCAAGAGCGGCATGGGTCTTGCCGGTATGGTCGTCATCGTGCTGGCAATGCGTTATGCCCTGCCGATAATTTTGCGGCAGGTGTCTTACCGCGGCGGTCCCGAGCTGCTCACCCTGCTGGGCGTGGTGATGGCGGCGGGCGGTGCCTGGTCGGCGGAGTTATTCGGCTGGCCGCCGGCCATTGGCGCCTGCATCGCCGGGCTGCTGCTGGCCCAAGCGGATGAACGACACCAACTGGTGGCGGATATCAGCCCCTTCCGCGACGTGTTCAACGCCCTGTTCTTCATCTCGCTCGGCATGCTCGTGCAACTCGATGTGGTGATGACGAACGCGCGCCTCCTGCTGCTGGCCATCGGCGCCACGCTGGTTCTCAAGTCCCTGATAACCGCGGCGGCGGTGCGCATTGGCGGCTGGCCCAACCGGCTGGCCCTGCAAGTGGGCCTCGCCCTTTGCACGGTGAGCGAGTTTGGCTACGTGCTGGCGAGCGTGGCGGACCATGCGGGGCTCTTCGGCGAGGCCATGCTCAGCATCCTGATTCCGTATGCGGTGGGCACCATGCTGTTCGGCGCGGTGCTGGTGCCCATGTCGGGCAGCCTGTCACTCTGGCTGTTGGGACGCGAAGCCGATACGGGCGAAGCCGAAGAGGGACCGGAGGGGCATGTCATCATCGTCGGCTTTGGCGTAACCGGCGAGAACCTCTCGCGCGTACTGAACGCCACCCACATCCCCTTCGAGGTCATCGAGATGAATCCCATCCTGGTGTCGCGCGCCAAGCAAGCCGGCGGCCATGTGGTGGTGGGCGACGCCGCACGAATGAGCATCCTCCACGAAGCCCGCGTCGGCCATGCCCGTGCCCTCGTGATTGGCATCAACGACATCCCCGCCACGCGCCATATCGTGGCGCAGGCACGCGCCCTCCGCAAGGACCTGTACATCATCGTGCGCACCCCCTTCGCAAGCGAGGTCGAGCCGCTCTACAAACGCGGGGCCAGCATGGTTATCCCCTCGGACTTCGAAGTTTCCATCAAGATCTTCGCGCAGGTGCTCACTGAACTTGGCATTCCCGACAACGTGATCCAGGCGCAAATCGCGTCGATTCGCGCGGGAGGGTACGGTGTGCTGCGCGGGCTGGAATCACGCCGGGCCGAGCACCTCGACGAGCTACTCGAGGTCTTCCGCACCACCTCCACGCAGACCTTTTACGTGCGCGACGACTCCCCCGCTTCGGGCTGCACGCTCGGCCAGGGCAACCTTCGCGCCAAGACCGGCGTCAACATCATCGCCGTGGTTCGGAATGGCAAGGCGGAAACCAACCCCGGCGCGGACTACGTCATTGAGACGGGAGACGTGCTGGTGCTGTTGGGTACCCACGCCCAGCTCAACGAAGCCCGCACCTACCTCGCGGGCAATGACGCTAAGCGCACCATGGCATAGCGTTTCCAAGGCCAGTTGCTCGAGCTAGATAGCGGGGCAGAAACCGTCCTCAGTGCCGGCCTTTGGACAGTAATTGAGACCGCCGGTATTGAAGAACTGGATCATGCGCAGCAACTCGCTAAGGGTTATGACGCCCTGGGGTTGCTGGTAATCGGCGGCATGGCGCAGACAGTCGAGGCTGCCGGGACCGGGCTGGAAGCCGTCCTCCGTGGCGGCGGGAACATCGGCGCAGGCATAGCGCAGCGCGTTGTAAAGCTGAATCACGCGCAACAGTTCCGTGAGGTCGATGGCCCCATTGAGGTTCTGATCGGCATGGTGCAGCTCGGCAATCCCCGCGAAGTTCAACAACTCGAACAGGGAAAGGCTTGCGTTCGAGTTGGTGTCCAACAATTCGAATGAAGCCGAATCAATCGTGACCCCGGCGCCTTGCAGCTCGGCGAGCGTGGCCACGTTGTCCGCCCCCGTGGCGGCGGCGAAATCGGGCAGGATGTTGTCGCGCACGTTCTGCGCGGCGGTATCGACGATCTTGTAAGCGCCGGAAGTCGTCACGATGTACAGCTCACCGCGCTCATCTTCGCCAAAGGAGGTGATGTTGGAGAAGGGGTCCAGCTCCGCCGTGCGTTCCTGAAAGTTGACCACCCCGGTGCCTTGCACGTAGCGGAAGGAATAAACATCGTGCGAGCAGAAGTCGCCGAAGAAGTAGAGTCCACGCGAGCGGGGCATGTCGCTGCCCCGGTACACGTAGCCGCCGGTGACAGAGCAGCGTCCGCTGGTGTGATCATACACCCGCACGGGCATGGTGAGACTGGCGTCGTTGCAGGGTGGGTTGCCCCCGGATTGACTGCCATCGAAACAGGCCGTGCCTTCCATTACGCGCCAGCCATAGTTCTCCCCGCCGCCGCTTGAGCCCGGCTGGAAGTTCACTTCTTCGATATCTCCCTGCCCCACGTCTGCGATGTAGAAATCGCCGGTGACCTGGTCGAAGCTGGCTCTCCAAGGATTGCGCAGCCCATAGGCCCAAATCTCGGCGCGCCGACCTTGTTGCCCGACGAAGGGGTTTCCATCGGGCACGCTATAGCCACCGCCGGGTGCCGATACATCGAGACGAAGCACCTTGCCAAGCAGCGTGTTCCGGTCCTGACCGTTGCCCGTGTTGCTCCAAGGATCACCACCACTGCCGCCGTCGCCGGAGCTGATATACAGGTATCCGTCCGGACCGAAGCCGATCCACCCGCCGTTGTGATTACTGGCGGGCTGAGCGTACTGGATGATTATCTGCTCGGTGTTCGGGTTGGCGGTGTCGGCGGAGGGGGGATTGGCGGTGAAACGGGAGACCCGGGTGGTAAGTTGGCCGTCAATGGTGGTCGTATAGTTCACGTAGAAGCGGCCGCTGGCGGCGTAGTCAGGTTCGAATGCCAAGCCGAGCATGCCGCGTTCGCCACAACAGGTGACTGGCCCGGAGATGTCCATGAACGGCGTGGGCAGGAGTGTTCCGCCATCGCTGATCTTGATGATGCCCTCTTGCTCGACAATGAAGATGCGCCCGGAACCGTCGCCCGCGTGGGTGAGGAAGACCGCGCCATCGAGATCTTCATGCAGAACCTCGAGCGCCAGCGGCTGGGCCGGGGCCAAGGAACACAGGATAAGGGACGCCGACAGGATGGCCAGCAGCAGAGGTTGAAGATACATGGGCGTACTCCTTGGCGCGGCGGTGGCGCTCGATGGCCCGCCTCGCCTGCCGATGAATGAAGTCATACGTCAAAGCATAACACAGCCCCGGAGAGGCGCGGAGACTATTTGAGGTTGATGCTGTCCCGGACCAAGTACAAAGGGCGGCTCTTCACCTCAAGCACGATGATTTTGAAGTATTCCCCGGCAAGCCCCACGCCCATAAGCAGCAGGGCGCTGAAAAGCCACTGCGCCAATAAGAGGAAGGCAATCGTGGAAGGAGCGCGAAGCGCGACGGAAACCACCACCACGGGCCAGAGCGCCAAGGCGATACAGCCGCTGTAAGTGCACCACCGCAGTGGCAGGGCCGTGTTGGAAAAGACCGCGTCGCGCGCCAGCCTGAGCATGCGGCGCAGCGGATATTTGGAATGACCGGTCGTCCTCGCGGGCCGGGTGTAGCGCACTGTGGCTTGCTGAAAACCGAGCGTGGCGAAGATGCCGCGCAGAAAGCGCACGCGTTCGCCGTAGGCGCGATAGGCTTCCAACGCGCGGCGGCTGATGAGCTTGAAGTCGCCGGCGTTCTCGGGCAGGCTGGGCAGCACCCACCGCCGCATCACCGCGTAGAAGAGTTTGGCCGAGAGCCGCTTGAAGGCGGCATCACTTTCGCGATCCACGCGCACGGCATGCACCACGTCGGCACCCGCTTCAAATGCGGCGAGCATTTCCTTTAGCAGCTCGGGCGGGTCTTGCAGGTCCGCATCGAGAATGGCAACCGCGTCGGCGTCGCAAGCATCGAGACCGGCGGAGATGGCCCGCTGCTGGCCGTAATTTCGTGCGAGCCGCAGCCCCCGGACGCGGGCATTCTCCGCCGCAAGCCGGGTGATCTGCTCCCAGGTGGCATCGGTACTGCCGTCGTCCACGAACAAATAATCGAATTGGTAGGCTGGACAGGCAAGCTCCACCTCGGCGCATCGCGATAGAAAGGGGCCTATCCCGTCCGCTTCGTTCAAGCAGGGCACGACAAGCGTGAGCATGCGCTGTGGCATGGTGAGCGCAGCCCCCGGCCTATTTCAGCGGTTGCACCCAAATGTTGCGGAATTGCACGTAGTTGTTGTGCCCCTGCAACTTGATGTGGCCCGGCTCCTTGGGATGTGGCTTGGCGCGGTCGGAATCCTTCCAGCCGGTGATCCACCAGCACGCCTGATCATTGTGAATCAATACGCCGTTCTGACGAACGGTGAGGCGCGGGTTCTCGGTGAGGTTGCCCCCGGCGTCGAAGCGCGCGGCTCGGAACTCGATGTCGTACGCCTGCCACTGCAGGGGAGGACGACAGGCGTTCACCTTGGGGGCGGCAACCTTGTAGATGGCGCCGCACTCGTCGTAGTAGCCTTCCAGCCCGAAGCTGTCCAACACCTGCACCTCGTACTCATCGCTAAGAAAGACGCCGCTGTTGCCGCGGGCTTGACCGCTGGCCGTGGGAAGGTAGGGCAGGCGGAACTCGACATGAAGCCGGACATCGCCGTAGGTATCTTTCGAGACCAGGTAATCCCCGGTGGGCGTGACCATGAGCACGCCCTCGGGGGTGATCTCCCACCCCTCGGTGGGCTGCCAGGCGTCCAGCCCGCTGCCGCCGAAAAGGACGGTCGCGCCTTCGGGAGCCGGGGTTCCCAGGGCGGGGTTTTCCCGCTCGACACGATTCAGGGTGAAGGCGGCCAAACGCCCCCTCCCCCCCGTCATCACGCCGTTCTCAATTCGGCCGAAATGCTTGAAAGCGCCCTCGAACTCGAGCACCCCATTGGCGGCGGTGGCTTCGGCCACGAACTGCGGGGTGCTGCGCATGTCGAGCTTGGAACGGAAGACCACGCGGTACTTGTCCCGGCCGAGCGCAATTACCTGGGCGGCAGCCACGACATCGACGTCTTCACCGCGATCCCACTGGCCCACGTACTCGCCGCTGATGGTCTCGGTCTGGGCGGGAAAGAAATCCTCCGCCGTTTTCTGGGCGGCTGCGGAGAAGCCCAGCGCGAGGGCGAGGGCGAGGATCCAAAGTCGGGTGCTCATGGGTGTATCCTTGTGGTTGTTGCCGGGCTTGGATTATTGCCATTACGCGGCAGCGTTACAACCAGCATGAAGCCCCCTATGACGCTCGACCCGATTGGACTCTGCCGCAGCTGCCAATACGCCCGGGAAATCCCCCATCCCCGGGGCGGGCAGAGCTATTGGTCGTGCGGCCGGGCCGTCGAGGATCCCAGGTTTGCACGCTACCCCCGATTGCCGGTGGTTCAGTGCCCGGGTCACCAGCCCAAGTGAAGCCCTGGGCGATGCAACCCGTCCGGCCCTTCAGGTATCCTTCCAGCCATGCAACCCCCGCCCTTTGAATTCGCGCACGAGAACCATGTGCTGGCCCCGTTGACCCTGTACAACATCGGGGGGCCGGCGCGCTGGGCCCTCGTACCACGCACGCCGGAGGAGCTGGCCGATGCCTATCGCTGGTTGTCGAAGCAGGATGCGCGGCGTTTCGTGCTGGGCGGCGGCAGCAACGTGCTCATTTCCGACGAGGGCTTTCCCGGGTATGTGCTGTTGACCTCGGGACTCAATCAATTTGAGGAACACGGTGGACACCGTTACACCATCGGCGCGGGACATGACCTGATGTGGCTGGTGCGCGAGATTATGCTGCCGAACAACTACGAAGGCGTGGGCGGGCTGACAGGTATCCCCGGCTCCGTGGGCGGGGCCATCTACATGAACGCGGGCACGGTGAACGGGTGGACCTGCCAGTACATGGAGTCTGCCGACGTGATGGGACCGGAAGGTCCGCGAACGGTGGCGATGCGGGACGACTTGTACAGCTACCGGGGGCAATTCTTCTGTGCGCCGGGTGAGGTGATTACCGGCGGGGTGTTTCAGTTCGCGGTCTCGGAGCGCGACCAGCGTGCGCTGCATGAGCACTACATGAAGCGCCGCCGAGAGAAGCAGCCGCCGGGGCACAGCTGCGGGAGCGTGTTCAAGAACCCGCCGGACAACCACGCGGGACGGCTCATCGAGGCCTGTGGCCTGAAGGGCACCCGCATCGGCGGCGCGGTAATCAGCGAGATGCACGCGAACTTCTTTATCAACGAGAACAACGCGTCCTTTCAGGACGTGATCGACCTTATCGCCTTGGCGAAGGAAAAGGTGAAGGTGGAGTTTGGAATCGCGCTGGAGGAAGAGGTGCGGATTGTTCGGTAGGGAATCAGGTGTTTCCCAACTCAAGCTGTTCGACATCGTGAAGATCGATGTGTCTGCCTGAAGAGCGCTTGTTGCGTATCAATTGTTCTCGCCCAATGAGATTGACTTCCACGTTGCCAAATCGCGCACGGGTTCTTCCCTCCCATGCCTCATCGAAGTTTACGCCATCAATCGAGGTAAGGATGTCGACACGCAGAGGTAGCCGACCCATTTGGTAGAAGTATCCCGGCGATTCGAAATCTTTAGGTTCCAAGCCTGAAAGGGGAGCGCCGAAGGCGCGCAGGCAATCGAACACTATATTGGCATTGGTTGCGCTGGCCTCGATGAAAATATCCAGGTCCTTCGTAAATCGGGGCTCGGTGTAGTACATCACTGCGTGGCCGCCGACTATAACGTACTTAGCCCGGCTGCTTTCCAAAATGCTCAATATCTCTTCGAAGTCGTCCATCGATGGGCTCATTCTTGAGTTTGTAGGCCGCGACCACCATCTTCCAAGACTCGGCGAGAATGGCATCCGGCCCCTGGCGTTGCCAATAGGCAATATCGAAAGCACGGTCCATTGCGGCCAATTGGCCGTACCGCTCCATCGTGTTGCCATCGCTCATGCAGCCAAGCCTCGCATAGTGATCCACGAGTCGCAGTATATCACGCATTCGTTCGAGAAATGCGCGGCAGGTGCGCCACGATGTACAATCAGGGACTTGTTTCCGCCCGGGCCAGAGCCCAGGGCGGCTTTCGTCGTGGATGCCAACATTACTGAATGCCTGTGCCATGCCCCTGAAACTCAATCAGCTATCCGCCATCGACGCCGTGGTCGAAGCCTTGTCGAAGAAGCCGCACCGCGCGGACCTGGTGGGGCCGTGGGGCTCGGCCAAGTCGGTGGCGGCGATGCAGGCCGCTGAGGCCATGGGGCGGCCGATGCTTTTCCTCTGCGCGGGCCGCATCGAAGCGGAGGCGGTGTATGAGGACCTGGCGACCTTTGCGGGGGAGGAGCGCGTGGCGCTGTTCCCGGCGTGGGAAGTGCTGCCCTCGGACACGATGAACCCGTCGGACGACATCGTGGCGGAGCGGCTGGACACCCTGCGTCGCCTGGCGACGGCCCTGGAGCAGGAACAGCGGATGATGGTGGTGATGCCGGTGCGCTCGCTGATGCAACGGGTCATCCCCCGGAAGCAGCTCGAAGAGGGCACCTTGTCACTACGCTGCGGGCAGGAGATCGATCTCGACGCGCTGCTTGAGCGACTGATCAAGCTGGGTTACACGCGCGAGGTGATGGTGGAGAACCGTGGCGAGGTGAGCGTGCGCGGCGGGATCGTGGACATCTTCCCCATCTCCGCCGAGCTGCCCTTCCGATTCGAATTCTTCGGGGACGAGATTGAAAGCATCCGGCGCTTTGAACCGGAAACGCAGCGCAGCGTGTCGAGCGAGGAGGGGGTGCAGATACTGCCGCGCTCGGAGAAGGCGCTGCTCACCAAGCTGGAGAAACAGGGCGGACTGGACGCGCTGACCAGCTATCTGCCCAAAGACACGCTGGTGGTGATCGACGAGATCCCGGCGGTGTTGGACGAGGCCCACATCGTTGAACGGCAGGCGGCAGGCAGCCGCCACGTAATGACCTGGGAGGAGGCCGAGAAAGCGCTCGATCCCTTTGCGCAATTGAACCTGGCGCAGGTGGCGCTGGAACGTGACGAGAAATTGTCCCGCGTAAAGATGCCAAGCACGAGCATCGCGGGTTGGGCGGGACACGCACAGGACTTCTGGGACCAGCTCAACCGCTGGGGCGCGGACGGCTACACGGTGCAGCTGATCTGCGTGAACTCCGGCGAGCGCCGGCGGCTTTACGAGCTGCTGGAGGAGAAGGGCTATCGTCCGGGGCAGGAGGGCTTCGACCTGCGCGTGGACATAGGGCGGTTGCGCGCGGGCTTCACCATTCCGCAGGACAAACTGGCAGTTCTGTCCGAGAAGGAAATGTTCGGGCGTCACTACGTGCGCCGGAAGCGGCGCCGCTTTGAAGCCGGTTCCATGATCACGCAGTTCAGCGACCTGAAGAGCGGCGACTACGTAGTCCATGTGGAGCATGGCATCGGGCGTTACCTCGGTCTCAAGCGCTTCGACGGCAAGAGCAGCGATTTCATGATGCTGCAATACCGCGGCGGCGACACCGTCTATGTGCCGGTGACGCAGATTGACCAGGTGCAGAAGTATGTGGCGGGCGAGGGCGCCGTGCCGCGCGTGGACAAGGTGGGTGGGGCCAGCTGGCGCAACGCCAAGGCCACGGTGAAGAAGGCGGTGCGCGACATGACGGCGGAGCTTGTGAAGCTCTACGCCGCGCGCGAGCAGAGCCAGGGCTTCGCCTTCAGCACGGACACCCCATGGCAGAAAGAGTTCGAGGACTCCTTCCAGTATGACGAAACGCCAGACCAGTTGCGCGCCATTGAGGAGGTGAAGCGCGACATGGAGTCGCCGCGACCGATGGACCGGCTACTTTGTGGCGACGTGGGGTATGGCAAAACCGAGGTGGCGCTGCGGGCGGCGTTCAAGGCGGTGCAGGACGGCAAGCAGGTGGCGGTGCTGGCGCCGACCACGGTGCTAACGCAGCAGCACTACGCCACCTTCACCGAACGCATGGCGGACTTCCCGGTGCGCATCGAGCTGCTCAACCGCTTCCGCACGGACCGGCAGCAGCACGAGACCATCGAGCGGCTGAAGAGCGGCGAGGTGGACATCGTGATCGGCACGCACCGGCTGGTCTCGAAAGACGTGCACTTCAAGGACATTGGGCTGGTCATTATCGACGAGGAGCAGCGCTTTGGCGTGGTGCAGAAGGAACGCCTGAAGCAGATGCGCAACCAGGTGGACGTGCTGACCATGTCCGCCACCCCCATCCCCCGCACCCTGCACTTCTCCTTGATCGGCGTGCGCGACATGAGTGTTATCAATACGGCGCCAAACGACCGTCTGCCCATTCACACCTGTATCGAAACGTGGGACAAGAACCTCATCAAGGAAGCCATTGAGCGCGAGCTCGCGCGCGAGGGTCAGGTCTTCTTCCTGCACAACCGCGTGAACACGATCACGCAGGTTGCGGCGCAGATCAACGAGTTGGTGCCGCGTGCCAAAGTGGAAGTGGGGCATGGCCAGATGCACAAGCATGAGCTTGAGGAAGTGATGGGGCGCTTCATCGAGCGCCAGTGCGACGTGCTGGTATGCACCACCATCATCGGGTCCGGAATCGACATCCCCAACGCGAACACCATCATCATCGACCGCGCGGATCACTTTGGCCTGAGCGAGCTTTACCAGATTCGCGGCCGCGTGGGGCGCTACAAGCACCGCGCCTTCGCCTACCTGTTGGTGCCGGGTGACCGCGCGCTTACCGAGGATGCGCAGGAGCGGCTCAAGGCGCTGGAGGATTTCTCGTCGCTGGGGGCGGGCTTCCGCATCGCCATGCGCGACCTGGAGATTCGTGGGGCGGGCAACCTGCTTGGCGGCGACCAGAGCGGACACATCTCGTCCGTGGGGTATGAGACCTATCGCGAGCTTATCGAGGAATGCGTGTCCGAGCATCGCGGCGTGGCCGTGCGCCGCGTGCAGTTGCCCGCCTTTGACCTCAAGGTGGAGGCCCACATCCCCGAGGCCTATGTGCCCACAGCGCAGCAGAAGATGACCCTGTACCGGCGCATCGCCCACCTCAAGTCGATGGACGAGGTGGAAGAAATGGCGCAGGAGTTGCAGGATCGCTTTGGCCCTCCGCCCGCGCCCGTGAAGCGCCTGCTCGACGTGATGCGCGCGCGCGCCTTGGCGGGCGAGGCCGGGGTGCGCAGCATGGCCGCGAGCGACGGCACGGTGATTATCACGCTGGACGCGGCACGAATGATTGACCAGGAGCAGCAGGGCGAACTGCGCCAGGCCTTCGGCGACGACATCGCCATCGAGTGGCACAACGCCCCGGCGTTGCGCCTGAAGCACGACCAGGAGAACCCCGCGAAAGCCGTAATGCCGCTTCTAAAGCTGCTGGCCGAGGCGGTCTAGCAGAACGCCGCGCCTCAATTTTCGGCAACGGATAGGCTTGCAAAGCGCTTCCCGCGCCAGCACAATGGGCGGCTCGAAGAGGAAGCCATGAAACAGTTTCTAGCCAAGCATTCTCCCTTGTTTATCCTCGCGGTGCTCTGCGCCGGGCTTGCCTTGTACTCCCCGGAATTCCGCAGTCAGGCCAATTTGAAAAGCGTGGCCGCGCGTACCTCGGAGATTGGCGTGCTGGCGACAGGCGAGCTGCTGGTCATCCTCACCGGCGGCATCGATCTTTCGGTGGGCAGCGTGGCTGCGTTGGGCGGGGTGGTGGGCTGCATGGCGATGAAGGCGCTCGCGAGCGGAGTTCTTGAGTCCGCCCCCGGAGTCGCTGTCTTCGTCGGCATTTTCGCTGGCGCCCTGCTTGGATTGGGCTGCGGTCTGGTTAACGGGCTCCTTATCACGCTGGGCCGCATACCGCCCTTTATCGTCACGCTCGGCATGATGATGGTCGCGCGCGGGGCTTCACTCATTCTATCGGAAGGCAAGCCCATCTACGGCCTGCCCGACTCCTTCTATTGGCTTGGCGGTGGGAAGGCGTGGTGGGTGCCGGTGCTCGTGACGGTGGTTATCGTGGCGGTGGTCACAGTCACGCTGAACTTCTCCCGCTTCGGGCGGGGGCTTTTCGCCATTGGCGGCAACATGCAGGCTGCCCGCCTTTCGGGCCTGCCGGTAGACTTCTACCGCACGGCGGCTTTCGCCATCAGCGGGGCGTTGGCGGGTTTCGCGGGGGTGATGCTGGCCTCGCGCACCAGCGTGGCCGCCCCCACGGCGGCGGAGATGTATGAGCTGCACGCTATCGCGGCCTGCGTGATTGGCGGCGCCAGCCTGATGGGCGGTGAGGGCAGCGCAGTGGCCGCACTGGCAGGCGGCCTGATCATGATGGTGCTGCAAAACTTCTGCAATCTGCAGGACATTCAGCCGTACTGGCAGCAGGTGCTTGTGGGCTCCCTCATCGTCATGCTCGTCTACTACGACAACTGGCGTAAGCGGCGTTCGGGTCTGTTGGGCGATTAGCTCCGAGCCCGGCTATTCCTTCCGCGCCCCGCCCCAGCGGTGATGCAGCCGCATGTCGGCCTCGTCCGGCGATAGCCAGGCATAGAGGAAAAACGGCAAGGCCTCGGGGTGGCTGAATTCAGAGATGCCTTCAACGCAGTCCCCGCAGGAATCGGGCACTTCAATCCCCTTGAACCGCGCGCGGGCCACTGTGAGGTTCAGATTCACCCCGTCCGGCGTTGCGCCTTCCGGGTTAACATAAGAAGCCGCGAGATAAACCGGGAAGCAATAGGTCAGCGGACCTCCAGAATCGGCGAGATGTTCGGGCAGCGTCACGGTTTCGCTAAAATCACTCCCTCCCGCCTTGGCGTCATAGAGCATGCGGAATTCACTGGGTATCCTTCCCGCCTTAAATTCGACCGCCAGCAAGGTGGAGGGACTCTCCATCAGATTCCTATTTCCGGCGGCGGCTTGCTCAATCGAGAGCCGGGGCGCAAGGAGCTCCCCCCCCACTGTTTCGCTCTTCTCAACCCCAAGCTCCGTCCTTGCGGACTGGCGATACTGTTCCATCAAGCCACGCACTTGGTGATGCTGATGCAGGCGAAGCAGCGTCATCGCAGACAGAATCACCACAAGCATACCGAGGACGAATGCCGCCCCCTTTCGGGCGCTAAAGGATGATGGCGTCGCCCAAATCTTCCTCGCGCCAACCGCGCAGGCTATTACGAACCACGGCGCAATGAAGGCCAGGTGAAATGCATGGCGGAACTGGAAGAGGACGCTGGTGTATCCCGTGAAGTAGAGGCCAAGAAGGAGGAGCGCAAGGGCAGACTGCGGACGAATCCCTCCCAGCCCAGCCACCACGAGGAGCGCGGCAAGGGGGCCCGCCCATCCCAGCAACCACGCTGGAAAGCCATAGACTGGAACCAGCACCCGATACCATGCATTGTCTGTGAGGGGAGAACCCTCGAGCTCGATGGGCGCCATGGGTAAGGTCTTAAAGGAAGCCCAAACGGCGGCGAAGGCACGCAGCGCCAGATCATAGGGGAAAGTTCTAGCCACCTGCCGGAAGTAGGCGCGTCCTGCCTCTCCATAGGCCGGGCTGAGATACTGCTCGATTGGCTCCTGAAAGCCGTTGCGCTGGGCATGATTCGTGATCACCGCATGCACGAGTGTATCGCTGGTGGTCGGCAAGAGGGCGTAGCTCCCCCCTCCCACGCCCAGCCGGGCCATGGCCTCGGTGGATAAGCCCTGCGCAAGACTATGGCTGGATACAGCACCGTTCTCGGCAAGCACCGCCCGAAGAACCGGATAACCGCTCACCAGAAACGCCACGGGAACCAGCGCCGCACAGGCGAGCCGTCGCCGCCACGACAAATCCGGCCCATGGGAAATAAGCGCCACGCCCAGGATTGCGGGGGGAATGCAAGCCAGAAAGTCCTGTCGAAATCCGAGCCCGATGCCGCATAGCATCCCAAGCGCCACGGCAGCGGCAAGGCATTGCCGATAGCCTAGCGGGCGCGAGGCCAACACGCCGAGGATAAGCAGGATTCCAAGAAAGAAGGGCATCTTACAAAAATCGCGCACCGACGGGAGCATGGCCATCACAGGGGGCGAAAGCATTACGAAGGTGCAGGCGAGGCTCGACGTAAGGGGCCTGGACAGCAGCCGAAAGAGCCCATAGAGCAACACGGCCGACAAGATATGGGAAAGCAGGGGAACAATCTTGATGGTCTGCCAGGACACGCCGAACAGACGCCATACCCACCCCACGCTGTAAAGCAGATATCGGTGGGTGCTGGAAAAGGAATCAAGATCCCAAGTCTTCACGTCAGGGGGAAGAGTGGTCGCGTCAAAGGTCAACGTTTGTTGCAGCAGAAATTCGGGCAATCCCGGCGCGCTTGCCGGAACCGGCGCCGTCAGTCCGTGTCCTGTCGCCACCATGATCGCGGGGCTGAACCAGGTCGGCTCGGGACCGTGAGACGGGCTCATGGGGCCGGTGAAAGCGAAGAGATACACCGAGGAGGCGATTCCGCACACGAGTGCAACCACGGCGGCGGCAATCAGATCGTTTCGAAATGCCTTCACGGAAGCATTCCCAAGGCAGCAAGTGCGGGTTCATCCCCGGGGTACACCTCTAATAGCCGTTCGAACAATGCGCGCGCCCGGTCTGGTTCAGCCCGTAACCCCGCCACGCGCGCTTCGGCGCGGAGCGTGGCGCAGGCACAGGGCTGTCGGCGCTTCATAGCCTCCGCCGCCTCGGCCGCCTCCGCGTGCATGCCTCCGTGGAAGCTGGCGTCAAACCATCCGCGCAATAGCTGGAGGTCACTTGGTCGAAGGGCCAGCGCATTCTCATACCCCTGGGCAATCGCCACCACACTGAGATCGACTGCTCCCCCTTCCAGTTCGACTAGCCGCTCGCGCAACTTCTGCTTCGACGGTTCATCGAATCCGGCGTTTATTTGCAGGCGCAGCAGCGCCGCCTCGGCGGCTGGCGTCCATGCCAGCAACTCCGCCACACGGTCCCGTGGCGGTGGAAGCGCCTTGGGCAACTTCGGAGCAAGGGCATTCAACACGGCATCAAACATCGCGCATGCCACGACGTAGTTCCCTTCGAAACGAAAATGAATATTGTCCGTGAAAAACTCATAGTCCGGCGTCCCCCCCGGCGCGGCGTCGTGGAGTGCCTGATCCACGTTGGCCAGCTCGGCGCCCATGCTTTTCGCCGTGCTCATCGCGATCTGGTTCAAGGGCGTGCCAGCGGGAGAATCCGGTGTCAGGCCGGGCGCGCCGAAACTCCGGTTGTGCGACAAGGTGCAGACCACGGACGCGGCACCCGAATCATTCGCCGTTTCGAGCATGGCCGTAAGGTTCAACTGAAACAGATCGTTGACGCGGTCGTGGTCCACCATGCCCGGCACCGACGCCGCGAGTTGTTCCGGTGTGGGCGAGGCCCAGGGACGATTCCCGCGGGCCGTGGCCCACTGAACCAGTCGCAAGTCGTTGAGGGCGATCAGAGCCTGAACGACGGGCGGGCTCCATAGCGGGCCGAGTGAGGGCATAGCCGTGCTCGCCCCATACGGGCCGATGGCCTCGTTGTTGCCCATGTAGATCACGAAGCAGTCGGGCGAAAAAGCGGCCGCCTCGGCGGCGGTACGGCGAAGGACGTGCGAATTCATGCCGGGGCAGGAGGCGTTGTAGACCTCGAAGTCCCGCTCGGGAAACCGATCCGCCAACATCACCTCCAGCATACGGACGGCGGAACGTTCACCGAAAAGAGCCGACTCACCGAAAGCGAAGATTCGAATCGTGTCGCTGTCCTTTTCCGCCGGCAGGACGAAGTCCAACTCATCCCAATTCAGGAAATCCCGGATGGGAATGCGAGAAAACTGTTGATAAAAGGCACGGTTTGGAGTGAAGACCCCGGCAGAATCGCATTCGCGTCGCAGCAGCCAAGCGGTGGAGGAACCCACGCCTGCAGCGCGCAGGCCCAGCTCCAGCACAGTCAACAGAAGCAAGGGAAGGGCGGCGTAAAGCAGCGCTGCCAGAAACAAGCGTCGCGCCAGCAACATCCCCGGTTTCACTCCCCGTGCGCCGGCATGCGCAGGGCGGGTTCCCTGCGTAGAACTGTGCGCACCGCATAGCCGGGCTGGTCGCGCAGCATCACGAAACAGCGAATAGTGAACTCTCCCACGAGGCTGAGCACCGCGAGTAGGACAATGAGCGCGAAGGCGATGGCGTTGAGGATGAGGCCATTGGTGACTTCAGCCAGCACACTGAACGGAGAAAAGAATCCAGCCAGGATTCGGATCACGAACAAGAGTCCGAGGGCGGTGCATCCGGCGGCAATGAATTGAAAGGGACGCTGAGACAGCTTTACCAGATTCTCCATGTTGTATTTCCAAAGCTTGGAAAAGGTCCAGCCGGACTTGCCATGGGGACGGGCACGGTGCGAGACCGGCACTTCAGCACAACGACCCGCGCGCGCAATGATGTCGACATTGCTGAAAATGCGGTGCGGGCCCAGCTCGAATGCGCGAATCAGGTTGCCATGGAAAAACTTGAAGGTGCAGCCGAAGTCCCGCAGTTGGCTGTCCGAAGCCTTGCGCATGATGACGTTCGCCAGTTTCGAGGGAATGATGCGGAGCAGCGAGTCCTGTCGTTCCTCCCGATATCCGGTGACCACGTCATAACCCTTGTCGAACTCGACAAGCAGGTTGGGGATTTCCTCAGGATTCAGTTGTAAGTCGCTGTCCATGATGAAGAAATGCTTGCCGCTCGACTCGGCGATGGCGGCGGTGGCGGCCGCCATCTGGCCCGCATTCTTGAAAAAGTCCAGCACCGCCGTGACCTCGGGATGGCGCTCGAACAAAGCCGCCAGTTTGGGCCATGTACCATCGGTGCTGCCATCATTCACCATGACAATCTCGTAACTGCGACCTGTTCCATCCCACGCCTGCTTAAGACGCGCAAAGAACTCCTCGATCGTCTTTTCCTCATAGTGGCAAGTCACCAGCACCGAGAACTCGGGACCGTGCCACGGCGCATCCTGGGCATTCATGCGATTTCCTCCGGCACGCACACGGCAAAAAGCGACCCGCATAAGTCCGGGTATTCCAACCCCATCCGGTAAAGCCCCTCGACTTGCGCATCACCGAGGATGCCATGGGCGAAGAGCTGGTCCATCTGGAAATCGGCCAGCAGCTTGAGCATCAGCCCTCCCTGCGCCATGATCCTAAAGCCGCCGGCATCAAAGTCCCGGTTCAGCGCCGCCCGATCATAGACCCGGCGGTGCCCATGGTTGTGATCATTTCGTGTGAGCGCATAAAGATTGTCGATGAGGCCCATGTGCAGCGCGAGCTGGCGCGACAGGGCGCGCGCGTTGGGCACCGCCACGAAAAGGCGTCCGCTGGGTTTTAACACGGCGCGGGCAAGGCGCAGTACGTCGGACGGATTAACCACATGCTCGAGCACATACAGCGCAAAAACCGCGTCATAGCGGGGCGCGTCCTCCGGCAGGGCGAAATCCTCGAACAGGCATTCATGGACCAGGCTTCCCTCGCGCGCGGCAAGGCGCGCCATTTCAGCGAAGGAAGGCTCACCCTCCACAACATCGAACACGGAGACCAACCTGGAAAGCAGGGCCGAATCGATCCCCTCGGAATAACCAAGTTGAAGCGCGCGAAAGCCTGGTTCGAGGAACGGGGCAAAGGTCCTGACGGCGAGCTCCCGGATGGTGCGGTCCTGTGCGGAGCCGCGCTGGTAAGTGTCTCTGACGGACTGCAAAAACGCTTTCTCATCATGCGGCATGGCTCAACGTCTCCAGTCCAGCAAAGCCTCGATGGCCTCCGCCCCGAAGACCGGAACCCCGCGACGCTGGTGCACCTCGCGGCGCTCGGCGTAAGAATCGTCAATGAAGATCGATTCCTTCTCTTGGACGTAATCACTTTTGCGCTCTTCCCGCCGCAGGTGATGCAAGGCGTCGAAGAGCCCTGAAATCCCCCAATGTTCCAACAGGGCGCGTGGCTCTCCCGCATGGCGGGTCAACAGGGTAACCCGCACTCCCCGGTTCCGGCACTGGGCGAGAAAGGCGATGGTCCACGGGTCCAGCCGTCCGCCACGCACCACGGTGTCGTCGAGATCGATGTAGACTTCGCGGTAGTCTGGTATGCCCGCATAGCGGTTGATGAGTGCGCGATCCATCTCCAATCGGAGTTCTTGTTCCAGTATGTCAATCGGCATTCCGAGTGCATCGAACACGCTCAATAAGGGAAGGTTTACGCCCTGAGCACGGAACAGCCCGGAGCTGCCGCTCACGCGCCCGGCCACTTCCATGAGGACTGGTTCCCCCAAAGCATTCTCTTTCAACTGATAGAACCAGGCACCGCGCAAGCCCAGCCTTTCATGGATGGCTTTCGCCCATACAACGGCCTGCGGCGACTCCACCTGCCGCGTGTGGGTGGCGATGCCGCTGGACTGCCTTATCCGCTGGCGCGCCGCCGCGAAGCGCAACTGTCCAAAGCCGTCGCTGAAGCAATCCACCGTATACTCCCTGCCGGGCAGGTACTCCATCAACAGCAGCGAAGGGTCACGCTCCAGCGCCGCCTCGGCCTGCTTGCGCGAGTGGGCGATTACCACCCCGCGAGAACCCTGTCCCCGGTCCGGCTTGAGAAATACCGGCAGCGGGAAGGACTCGTCCAGGCAATAGACGCGCGGTGTGGGAACAACACCACTGAGCTGCGCGTAAGTGCCTCCCTTGCTTCGACATACATCCGCAGCCTGAGGACCCGGCCCCACGACGGGACAGTCGAGGCCTTCCATGCGCGACAAGGTGTAAACAACGTCGTCATGAGCTGGATATAGGAGATCGATATCCGCCTCGGCTATCAGCCGGTTTAGAGCGTCCCGAAGGGCTGGGTCGTCATGGAAGGGCAGGTCATCATGGTGTTCCGCATAGAGCATTCGGCCATGGTGCGAGGATACACTGGAAGCTCCGACAGGTTGCACATGGATCGAATCCGAGAGAGCGCGATGGATTTCCAGGCCAATCTCGGTGCCGCATGGAAACACCAATACCCGCGTTCGCCGCGTCGTGTCCGCCATGGCCAGCCCTTGCCTCCCGCTCGTGAAACCGCATGATACGGCAGCCACCTCGGCAGGGCAACCCGGAAGCCGACCGGGATTTCCATGACAACGCCATTCCGGCTATACTGCCAACGGGTTGTACAAGGTCCACGGGGAACGCGTCATGTTGAAAGATCGGATGGTCCGGGTCAAGCTTAAGAAGCATTTCCACGAACAAAAGCCCATTTCTTTTGTGGGAAAATGCACGGCCTTTAGCGAGAACTGGCTGGTTATCGAGGGCAAGACCCTTATGGTGGCCCGCCATGTGCCGAACAGTGTGCAGATCGACGCGCATGCCGCGCATCATGTCATCGCCCGCGACAACGTGGAATCCATCCGCGTGCTGCCCGACAACTTCGATATCGCCAATCTTTCCATCACCACCGAAGGACAGCAACTGCGCCTCGTGGTGGATGGCAAACGCGACTGCTTTATCGGCGAGATGGGTGAAGGCTAAGCGCCCTCCGCGTTTCCAAGGCACCTTGTTCGTTAATGAATCTATTTCCTGAGGGATATTTCATGCGCTCGAAGATTGCGGCCTTTTCGGCCGCTTCCCTGCTGGCTGGCTTTGGCGCCGGGGCAGCGCCCGTGCAAACTATGGATACGCCTTCCCTGCGCCCCGGCGCAGGGTTCGCGAATTCCGAAATCATGCTGGTGCCCCCTGCCGCGCGCGAGCCAATCCTTCTGGCTGCGCACCATGCCTACACGGTCTGGTCGCAGCAATTCATGGGCGCGCTGCTGGAACCCTCGCAAACGGAAGCCTGGCGCGAGTTTCAAGGCATGGACATTCGCATCGGGGACGCCTACCGGCAGATGGGCCAATCGGCCTATCAGGAAGGACGCCTTGAAGACGCCATCAAGATGCTCACGGTGGCGGCCGATTATTTGCCCGAGGACACAGAGCTGCTCGCCTCGCTCGGCTATGCGCTCAAGGAGACGGGAAAATATGAGCGCGCGGTGGAAAAGCTCAAACGGGCTTCAGAACTGAGCGGCGCCGACGCGGGCATCTGGCTCTGGCTGGGCGACGCCTATCGCCTGATGGGCAATTACGAGGAAGCCTATCGGGCGCTGATGACCGCGCGCGATGTGGCTTCGCCGGAACAGGCTGAGGAGTTCAACAACTACGTCACCTACACCCAGGCGCTCATGGACCTGACGCCGAGCTGGGATAATTTCGAGACGCATCGCGACTTCGTGGGGCGGCATCAGCAGACGGGCCGGGTGCTGCGTCAGATCGACGAGTACCGCGCGGCCCTTCGCGTGGCCCCAACCCCCGAGGCCGGCAACAAGGACGACCTCTACCGGATTGGCTGGGTCAACCTGCAAATTGGCACACAGTACGCTTACCTCAAGTTTCCCACGCTCGCCGTGGATTACTACCTTGAGGCCATGGACTACTACACCCAGGCCGAGAGCAGCGGCGACCTGATGCGCGTGCATCAAAATCTGGCGCTGGCTTACGAGGAGCTTGCCGCGCGCTATCCCTTGAAGCGCAAGGACTACCTTGAAAGCGCCGCCAACCAGTGGCGCATCTCGATGGAATCCGCGAAGAAGGCCGGCGAGGCCGAGTTCACGCGTCATACGCAGGGCGGACTTTTGGCCGCGCTGGCGGTGATTCGCCCCATGGATGACGCCGAACTAAGCGGGCTGCGCGAAGCCTTGAGCAAAGAGATACCCCGGCGCGGCCCCATCAATGACTACTCGATCGCCTCGGCCACGCGCGGCGAGGTGGCGTGCCGCCTGGCGGAGGGAGACCTGGGCGGAGCCCGCATCCTGATCGAGATGGCCGACGAGTATTACAAGGAAACGGGTTTCCTCGTGGACCTCGAGTACCGCGCCTCGGCCCTGACGCAGTTGGCCGAGATCTACCTTGAGCAAGGTCATTCGAAGCGCGCGGGAGAAATCGCCGGGCAGGCCATCGAGCAGGTGAACGGGCTTCGCCAGTATCTCGACACCGACGGCTTCCTGCGCAGCGCCAACCCGCAAACCCTGCGGGAAGCGGCCTCGGTGCTGGCGCGCGCGGCCCTTCGCGACGGCTCGCCGGAGCAGGCCTTCGAGGCTTTGGAACAGTACCAGGCCAAGCTGGGCAACGACCTTCTGGGCGCCCGCGTGAACGATGAAGCGTGGCGCACGGATTTTGCCACCGAGGAAAAGCTGCTGCTTGAGCGGGAAGGCTGGCTGCGCACGGAGCTGGATACCGCCACGGCGGCGCGAGACACGGAGCGCATCGACTGGCTGACGGAGCGCCTGGCCGACAACAGTTCGCGCGTTCGACGCCTTGGTCTCGCGGTGGGGCTTCCCCCGGAATCACGGATAAGCTATCGACCCATTGTCCCGCTGACCGCGCTCGAGGCACAAGCTGCGCTTCCGGCCAACCTGTCCGTGTTGCATCTGGTCACCGGCAAACGTGGCGGCGCCGCAGTGCTGATGACCGGCTCGGAAGTGAAAGGCGTCGAGCTTCCAGAAGCTTCCGCCGCCAAGATCGAAGAAATGGTTTATACCCTGCGCCTCGCCTGTGATGCCGGCAATGAAGCCGAGGCGAACGCGCAGGCCTCGGCCTTGCGCACCGCCCTGCTTGAACCGCTGGCAGGCATGCTCCCCGCAACAGGCGGGCTGGCTTTTGCGGGTGACCAGATTACCCTATTGCTTCCCTTGCGCCTGCTTGATCCGGAAGGCGAAATCGTCCCGGTATCGCTGGGGCTCTTCAACGCGGCTGGCGTGTCCTTCCTGGACCGAATTGCCGGAGTGCGGCGCGGCAGTGTGGCAACGGGAGTGGAGCAGGTTGCGGGCGCAACACCGCTGGAAATGCTGGCGGCCGCGCCAGCATCCGGCGGCGCACGACTCGCGGTCTCCCTCGACGTGGATGCCGAAGACCCCACCTTCGCGCTCTGGTCGCCCCAGGGTAGCAGCGACATCACGCAGAGCATGTTGACCGCGTCGTTGTTGAAGCTCGACCTGCAACAGGCCGTCATCGCACTGGACCTGGAACTGAGCGGCGGGCGCAGCCATGCGGCACAACAGCACTTCGCCGCCATCGGTGAATTGGCGTGGCGCTCGGGTTGTGGCGCGGTCATCCTGAACCAATGGCTGGTCGCGCCGGAGGTTCGTGAGACCTTCCTCTCCACACTGAATGACGCCTTGCTGTCCAGCAGCCCCCTCGACGCGTTCCAGTTGGCCAAGGACGCCGTGCGGATCGCGCATCCGAAGTCCACCGATTGGGCCGCGTTCGTTTATCTCGGCGCTCCCTGACCGCTCAGGGAGTGGAAAGAGACGCCTTCTGATTCTCGCTGTCTTGTCGGGTTGATTCGTCATCCCACCGGCGCAGGAATTCCAGCGTGACCTGGCTGACCATCTCCGCGTCGTAGTCCCAGAAATACACATGGTTGGATTTCTCCAGCCAGTGCGCGGTGACATCGTTAGAGGCGAAGCGTGGAATCATCGCTTCCGTGGCCTTGGGGCTGGTCACCTTGTCATTGCGGGAGTGTACGATCATTACAGGCATGGTGATCTGCTTCCATGCTTCCTGCTCGTAAACCGCACGACTCGACGCCATGGCAGTGATGGCGGCCCCCAGGGAGACCCAGCCGTAACGCAGAATCTTGTTCTCGTTCTCCAGCAGATTAATGCCGCCGCCCTTCTCCGGCACCCACCGCAACACCGGGCTCAGGGTTTGCGTAAGCCGGGCGAGGGCCGCGTCTCCGAAATCGGAACCGGTCAGTCCATAATACGGGGCAAACAAGGCCAAGCCGTCGGGCTGATGGCGGGCAGCCACCAAGGTGGCGAGCGCCCCGCCTTGACTGTGCCCCATGAGGACAACCACTTCGCACTCCTGGCGCAAGGCAAGCAGCCGGGCGGAGACCCCATCGACCAGTTCATCCAACGTGGTGCGTTCGTGCTGCCGGGGCGTGGTGCCGCATCCGGGCAACAGCATCGCCTCGACCCGCCAGCCCGCCGCCGCGATGTCGTGAGGCAGCCGGTTGTAATTCTGCGGCGCGCCGATGAACCCGTGCACCATCAACACGGCGCGGTCGTGGCGCTCGGTATTCAGCAAGATGGGTTCGAAGCCCCGGATGACGCCCGTCTCGGGATCGCGATCCAGCCGGGCCTCATAGCGCGCCTCGAACTGATTCACCACGAAGCTGACCAGCGCCAGCAACATCAGCAGCGAAACCACGCCGTAGGCCGCCAAAGGCCTCCAGCGGGAGCGCCTTGCTGTGGGATTGCCCGAGGGCACGCTATTCGCCCACGTCGAGCGAGGAGGCCATGCGCTTCACTTCGCGAATGTCCATCTTGCCCGTGGCCAGCACGGGAATCTGCTCGATGCGATAGAAGGCCTTGGGTCGAGGAATCCAAAGATTCGGCAGCCCGATCTCGTCCAACCGCGAGGTAAGGTCATCCAACTGCTGATCGCTCAGGGTGTGCAACACCACCAGGCGCTCGCCCTTCTGCTCATCGGGCACACTGGCCACCGCCATCATCTGGTCGGTCAACTGCAGCAGGTCATGCAGTTTCTCCTCCACCGTGGTGTGCGGAACCATTTCTCCACCAATCTTGCTGAAGCGGGCAAGGCGGTCGGTGATGCGAATAAAGCCGTCGTCGTCGATCTGAGCGATGTCGCCCGTGTCGTACCAGCCATCGTGCAGCACCTTGGCCGTGCGCTCCGGCTGCCCCAGATAGCCCTTCATGATATTCGGCCCCTTCACCTGAAGGAGACCGGACTCCCCATGCGCAAGGATCTCGCGGGTTTCGGGATTAATCACCCGCACGCTCTGGCCGGGGAAGGGACGCCCGATGGTGCCGTGCTTGCAGTAGCGGCCGTGGAACCCCGGAGATATACAGTCTGGAATGTTCACCGAAACCGCGGGCGCGCACTCGGTAGTGCCATAGCCCTCAAGCGGTTCCACGCCGAACTTGGCGGCAAAGGCCTCGCGAACGCGCGGCGACAGTTTCTCCGCGCCGGCAACCACGAACCTGAGCGCCGCGAACTGTTCCGTGGTGCAACGGCGAATGAAGTTCTGAAGGAACGTGGACGTGCCAATCATCACGGAGCCGTTGTGCTCCTGCGACAGGTTTCCAATGACCTTCGGCTCAAGGGGATTGGGATGGTAGATGCCCTTGATGCCGTTACACAGCGTAAGCCAGAGGGTGACGGTGAAACCGAAGGAATGGAAGAAGGGCAGGTAGCCGATGATGACGGAATCCTTGTCGTGCGGGAAGACTTCCAACACGCACTCGGCGTTGTAGATGATGTTGCGGTGCGTGAGCATCACGCCCTTGGGTTCGCCCTCGCTGCCGGAGGAGAAGATGATGGTCGCTAGATCATCCTCGGTCTTTCGACGCGTGCCCAGCACATTCTCGATAAGGAATATCGGGGCAAACAATCCAAGCAGCATCGCGACGATGCGGTCCTTGCCGGCGACGGATTCCTTGATGTCCTCGAGGAATACCACCTCGCCGGGGGGCTTCATCTGCGTGAGCCGCTCAAGGAACTTCTTCGAGGTGAGCACCTGCTTGATCCCGCATTGACGCGCGCAGGACTCGAGCGTGTCGTTCGATGCGGTGTAATTCAGGTTGACCGGCACCCGGCCCAGCATTTCGAGCGCGATGTTGGTGAGCGCCCCCCCCACGCTCGGCGGCACCAGCACGCCCACCATTTCCTCGGGGCCAAGTATCTTCTTCAACTTGCGGGCAAACACAATGCTGCCAACCAAGGCCTTGAAGTAGGACAATTCCCCGCTGGTGGTGTCGGCGATGGCGCTCTTGCGCAAGTGGGCCCGCGCCGACTTGATGAAGCCGCGGTGCAACAATTGATTGCGCAGAGGACGGCAGGAGTAGGCCTCCGTACCCAGAAACATAATTGCTTCGCGAAGCACGTTGCGCGTGGGCTTTACAGCCACCGACGCGCCATAAGCCACCTGAACGAGGTAGGGAAGCTTGGGCGGGCGAATCCAGGTAAAGTGCTTGTCAGCCACCCGGTACAGCGTGCCCCAGAGGCGGTCGATATGTACGGGTATAACGGCGGCCCCGGTTCCCTCCACCAGGCTCTCGATATCCTTCATCAGCCGGTTGTCGCAGCCCTCGCGATCATAGGGGCCTTCCAGCGAAAGCAGCACCGCCTGGCCATTGCGCAGGGCGCGGCGCGCCTCCTGGTAGGCATCGGTGATATGCTGCTGGCTGCCGTCTGGGTCCAGTAAAATCATGTCCATCGCCTTGGCGATGCGGAGCATCCACGGCCGTTCTTCGATGTCCTTGCCCACGACACAGCGGATCTCGCGGTCGCTGCTGCTGACGAGGAAGAGCAGGTCGATGAAGGTGAGGTGGTTGCCAACCAGCACGGCGCCGCCCTCGTCGGGCATGTTCTCACGGCCGAGCACACGGGTACGGTAGAGGGTGTTGTTCGCCAGCCACATGACCGCGCGCACGAGAAGGTGCGGAATGCGCAGCACGATATAAAACCCGATGCCAAGCGACATCAGCGCGGTGATGGCGAAGACCTCGTGCGAGCGCATACCGAGCGCGCTGAGCGCAATGAGGAAGACACTGGCCCCCGCGATGCCGAACCAGGTGCACATGTTGGTTGCCGCGATCACCCCGCCCTTCATGCCATGCGGAGCGCGCTGTTGAATCGAGGCGGCGAGCGGCACATCGAAGGCCCCCGCCCAGAACCCCATGGATAGCGCCAGGAACATGAGCAGCAGCATATAAGGAGAGAGCACGGGATCCACCGGGAAGCCCATGCCGCCCGCGACGCCCGTCACCACCGCCGCGACCGGCGCCTTCAACCCCACCACATCCAGCAACTGCGCCAAGGGCGCAAAGACGACCGCCCCATAAACCGACGCGGGTACGGCGACCAGCAGGGTGGCGATGGTGAGACCGATCGTGCTGATGGGGACGAGTCCCAGCTCGATACGGGAACGGGAAAGGAAGCCCGCCGAGAGCGCACCCACGGCGATGCCGATGGCCGTCATGCCGATGACCAGGGTCGTGGGCGCTTCACTCAAGCCCAGAGTATTGGTGCAGAACGCGAACAAAGCGTTGCGCATGAGCGTGCCCGCGAACCAGAAATACATGTAGCCAATGACCACATTGAAGAGGATGCGGTCGTTCCAAATGGCGGAGAAATACCCCCCCATCCCTGCCCACGGATTGAAGGCCCAGGGCTTTTCCGGGTTGGCCGCCTCGGGGCGGGTAATGAAGTGCGCGGACAAGATTCCGATGACGGAGAAAAAGATCAGCACGTAGGCCGTGTTGTAGATGGGAAGCTCGCTGTCCTTGAAATACTTGAAGACGGGCCCCGCCAGCACGGTGCCCAAGATGATTGAGATGATGGTGGTCATCTGCATGATGCCGTTGGCCCAGGAGAGGCGCGGCTCGGGGATGATCTCCGGCAAGATGCCGTACTTCGTGGGGCCAAACATGGTGCTTTGCGCGGCCATGAGGAAAAAGACGAAGAACACGAAGTAGGGATTGCCCACCCAGAATGCGAAGCCTGCAAACATCATCACCGCGACTTCGATGTACTTCGTCGCCAGCGCCACGCGCTGCTTGCTGTAGCGATCCGCCAGGCTCCCAAAGAATCCCGGGAACATCAGGAAGGGCAGCGCCAGCACGAGGGTGGCAATGTTGGGCACCCAGACGTCGGGCGGAATGACCGTCTCAAGGCCCGGTATGGTCATCGTTCCGCTGCCGGGATTCGCCGCGAAGAGCCCCAGCACGAAGAACATGATCAGGTATTGATAGAGATTGTCGTTGAACGCCCCCTGAAACTGCGTCACAACAAGCGCCCAGAATCCCTTTGGACGGAACTCGGCTTCCGAGATGTAGCGATGTTTACTCATGCCGTCAGGCCTCCGCGCCTTGGTTTCCGTTTTCAGGTATGGTCCACTTCAAACACGTGCAGCTTCTCGCGTATTTGTTCCAGCTGCTTAATCAGCAACCGACAATCTTCGTCGCTGAGCCCAGACATCACCGAATGAACGTCCCTGCGGTACTGAGGCTCGACCTTGTCCACCAGCGCCGCGCCCTTTCGGGTGAGATCTACATGGTAGATGCGGCGGTTCCCGGGCACTTCCTGCCGCTCCACCAGCCCCTTCTCCTCCAGCTTGTCGAGCACCGAGGTCACGCTGGCCCGCGTGACCACCAGCCGCCGCCCCAGATCGCTCTGCGTCCAGGGGCGCTGCTTGTACTTCAGGGCGAACAACACGTTAAACTGCGCCTCGGTCAGGTCGTGTTCCCGGAAGAGCGCCGCACCACGCAGGGCGAGCACGTTCGCCGTGCGCACCACGTTCAGCACCGCCTCGTGGCGGATGTCGCTCATCGGACGATCCAGCGCCAGTTCAGAATTCAGGGTCATGGCCACGCCTCCAATCGATCATTCAGCGATTGTAAATTCCGCTATTGTTAGAAGTCAATCGATTTCTTTCTCGATATTTCGGCTTGCGCAGGCAACGAGGCATCCGTAAACTAACCGCTTCTTGCGGAACACCAGAATTATTCGACTTCTATCTCAGGCAGAGATCGCTCTATCCTCGGAAGTACTTTGAGGAAAAGGCGTTACGAAAAGGGAATCCCATGGCCATCGCGACCAGGTTATTGATAGCGCTCGCCCTCTTTGGAACGACATCGCTTGCGGCCGCCGAGGAAGTTGTTGCTTCGAGCAGCCCGCTGGCCTTGACGCTGCTCATGCGCTGGACGCATGTGCTCTCCGCTATCGCCATGATGGGCGGCACGCTGTTTATCTGGATGGTGCTGCGAGGCGCAGTGGCGGAATCGCTGGATGGCGCGGCACGGGAAGCGCTGGTGGCGGCCGTGCGCAAGCGCTGGAAACGGGCGGTCATGATCTTGACCACCCTCCTGCTCGTGAGCGGTTTCTACAACTACCTGATGGTGACGCGCTTCGAGCACCCGGACGAGCCCCGTTATCACATGATGTTCGGAATCAAGTTCCTGCTGTCCATGGCGGTGTTCACTCTGGCCATGTTCATGATTGGCAGCACGGGCCTTGCCAAGCGCCTGCAGAAGAATGAGTCCGTCTCGTTGGCCATCCTACTCGCCCTTGCCGCTGCGGTGGTGGCGGTGGGTGGCTACATGAAGGTCATGTAGTCCAACGTCCGGATTGGATTGATTTGTGACAACGACTACCGGAAAAGCGAAGATCGGCGAGCTGCTGGTGGCCGACGGCCTGCTGAGCGAGAAGCAGCTGGAGGATGCGCTGGATATCCAGTCCAAGCGTGGCGGACGCCTCGTTGAGATATGCATAGCCGAGGGTTTTTTCGACGCGCCGCGCTTTCTCCGCTTTCTGGCCAACATGCGCACGACGGCCAGCATCGACCTGTTGAACTACGCGATTCCTCGCGAAGTGATCGAACTAATCCCCCCCCACTTCGCCACCAAGCACCAGCTGTTACCCATTGACAAGATGGGCAAACTTTTGACCGTCGGCATGGCCTGCCCCCTCGACACCGCCACCATCGGCGAGATCGAGACGATGACCGGCTGCCGGATCAAGCCCGTGCTGGTGGGTCTGAACGACGTGAAGGTGGCCATCGAGCGGTATTACGGCAAGGCCGATGTGAGTTTTGACCACATTCACTCAAAGGCCGAGCAGCAGCAACCGGGGGTGGCGTTCAGTGGACTGATGAAGCCCGCGGAATCCGTCGCGGACGCTGCAGTGGAAAAGACGGTTGAACCGCCTGTGCCGGTGCTGGAGAAAGCCGAGAGCGGGATCCGGATGGAAGGCGTGATACAACTGGTGCGCCGGCTGCACAGCCTGCCCGCGCTTCCGGAGACGGTGGCCAAAGTGCGCGCCCTCGCTCAGGACCCGAACGCGGACGCCCGTGCCGTGGAGCACGCCATCGAAACCGACCCAGCCGTGGTGGCCAAGGTCATCAGCCTGGCAAACTCCTCTTCGATGGGCTTCAAGCACGAGGTGGACACCCTGGCCGCGGCCACGCGATTGCTGGGCATTCGGGACATTTACAACCTCGTCTTCTCGGCGGCCGTGGTCGATTACTTCCAAGCCTCGCGCTATTTTGATTACCGCCGCTTCTGGCGGCACAGCCGCTTTTGCGCCACGGGCGCGCGAGTGATTGCTCTCGAGACGAAGGTGGGCGACCCCGGGGTGCTGTTTGTTGCGGGCCTCTTGCATGGCTTGGGCCGAATCGCCCTCGCCGAGATTGTCCCAGAGCGCTATCGCGAGGTGGATCAGGACGCCCCGGTGGACCGTATCCTCAAGCAGGAGGACGCGCTGTTCGGCATTGCCCACCCCGAAGTGGGCTATATGCTCGCCGACATTTGGGATTTGCCAGAGGACATCTCGATGCCCATCCGCTACCACCGGCAACTGGACCGGGCCACGGAGTACCGCGAATTCAGCGCGGTGGTTGGCTTGAGCGCCATCATGACCGACGCCTACGGCAAGGTCACCAAGGACAACGTGCGGGAATTAGCGGCCAGTTGCCGGGAAGCGATGAGCATTCTCGGCATGCCGGAGACAAGTTTCATCAAGGTGCTGGCCGAGACCGGCAAGCTGTTCAAACAGGGCGAGGCCGATTTGGGCCTGACCGCCTGACGGAGAATTAATCCATGCTCAAGCGACTCACCCTTTTTCTGGCTGGCCTGCTGCTGGCAGTTCCCGTTGCAATCGCCGAGGAGACGGCGGCCCCCCGGGTGCTCTTTCTCTGCAAGTCCTCCGGTTTCCAGCACAGCGTGATCGCGCGCCTCGATGACGCTCCATCGTTGGCTGAGACGGTGATGACCAAGGTCGTCGAAGGAATAGGCGGCACCGTCCAGAACACCAAGGACGCGAAGCTGATCAACGCGGAGAACCTGAAGAACTATGACGTGGTGGTCTTTTACACGACGGGAGACTTGACCGAGCCGGGATTCGACCGGATGCTTCCCATGGCGAAGGAAGGGCCCCAGGAGCTGCTTGACTGGATCAAGGCGGGCGGCGGTTTTGTGGGATTCCACTGCGCGACGGACACGTTCCATGGCGAGGGCGACACGGTCACGCCTTACATCGAAATGATCGGCGGCGAGTTTGCCGGGCACGGTCCGCAGTTCTTCGGCGAGTTCACCGTGGTCAGCCCCTCGCACCCGACGATGGCGCCCTTCAAGTCCCCCTACCGGGTCAACGACGAGTGGTACTTCTTCAAGAACCTGAACACCGAAAACATCCATGTGCTGGCCCTATTGGATGCAACCTACGCGTATAAGAAAATGAAGGGCAAGGGCGACGCCGCCTATGCCAAGCCCTATCCGATTGCATGGTGCCGGGCCTATGGCGATGGACGGGTGTTCTATAACGCCATGGGGCACCGCGAGGATGTCTGGGAATCCGAGGTCTTCCAGCAGTCGATCGCCAGCGCAGTGCGCTGGGCGCGCGGTGAAGGCGAACTCAACGCCGAACCGAACTACGCGGAAGTGATGGCCGGCATCGAGAGCCCGGCGGAAGAAGCGCCCGCGGAGTAATCGGCCGCTTTATTCGTCTTTCCCCGTAATGCTTGCTTGCAGTTCCCACGCCAGCAGGGCCGCCTTTCGAGGCGCGCCCCAGCGGTAGTTACCAAGTATTCCCTCTTCCCGGATGACGCGGTGGCAGGGTATGAGCCAGGCGATCGGGTTTGCCCCGACTGCTCCCCCCACCGCCCTTGAGGCGCGCGGGGCGCCAATGGCCTCGGCGATCCGGCCATAGGTGATGACTTGGCCATGCGGCACACGCAGCAGCGCCTCCCATACCTTGACCTGAAAATTGGTGCCGCGCACCAAGAGGGGCAGCGCCATTTGTCGCGCGCCGGGCGGTAGAAAGAGTTGGCCCGCCAGTTCGCCGGTGGACTCTGTATCTTCCATCAGCTCCGCATGGGGCCACGCGGAGCGAAGCGCGCGCACTTCCTGTTCCGCGTTTTTCGCCTCAATGAACCTGAGATGGCAGACGCCCCTGGTGGTCGATGCGATAAATGCCGGGCCAAAACGCGTCTCATGCACCCCATGGCGTATCAATAGCCCCTCACCGCCCCGCAGCATCTCCCCGGGCATCATCGCATCCAAGGTCACGAACAGATCATAAACCCGAGACTGTCCTGAGAATCCGGCGCGATCTGCCGCTTCGTCGATCGAAGCCGACTCCTTCAAGAGATTCCTTAGGTGTTGGCGCGCGAGTATCGCAGAGAAACGCGCGGGGCTGATGCCAACCCATGCGCTGAAGGCCCGCTGGAAATGAAAGCTGCTCAAGCCCGCATGCGCGGCGGCCTCATCGAGCGCAGGCTTTGCGGGCGCCTGTTCCAGCAGGAAACGAATGGCTTTTTCCATCGTGTCGTAGTTTGACCCTTGCATGCGGTGGCTCCTGAATCGATGTGCCGATGTTGACGTGCACGCCCTGCTGGTCGCAACCTGAATCTTGCGCAGCGAACCACAACCGCAAAACCTGCGCTTGCCGAATCCCGTGCTTCGCGCTAGACTGGCTGCGCGAAGCATATGGGCATGTGGGCAGGAGAGGGGCATGTTGATAGCGCTGACCAAACCAAGATGCTGGCTCTGGGGCATCGCGATGGCGGTTTCGCTGCTGCCATGGCACGGACATGCGGACGAAACCGCGCAAAAAGAAATCGATTCACTGCTCGAACTCGACATCGAAGAATTGATGCAGATTGAGGTGAGCACGGTCTCGCGGAAGAAGGAACCCAAGCAGCAGACCCCGGCGGCCGTCACGGTGCTCACGCAGGAGGACATTCGCCGCTCGGGCGCTACCTCCGTGCCGGAGGCGCTGCGACTGGTGCCCGGCTTGGCCGTTGCCCAGCTGGATGCCAATAAATGGTCCGTCACAGCGCGGGGCTTTGGCGGACGCTATGCGAACAAGCTTCTGGTGCTGGTTAATGGCGTAAGCACATACAGTCCACTGTTCTCGGGAACCTTCTGGGAAATCGAGAACATCCTCATTGAGAATGTTGACCGGATCGAAGTCGTGCGAGGACCAGGCGGCGCGGCTTGGGGTGCGAATGCGGTCAACGGCGTGGTGAACATCATCACGAAAAGCGCCAAGGACACGCCGGGTGGACTGCTGCGCATTGGCGTGGGTACGGAAAAACGTGCGCAGATTGGACTGCGGTATGGCGAGGAAATCAACGAAGACCTGCACCTTCGAGTTTCCACGCAGTACCGCAACATGGACAACTACGAACTGGAGACTGGGGAGGAAGCCAAGGACCGCCACACCTTGGGCGGACTTCAGCTTCGTCTGGACTGGACGCCCAGCACCGGCGATGAGTTGACCTTCTCAGCCAAGGGAGCCTCGGCGAGTGTGCACGAGACCTATCTCCTGGTCCAGCCGCTGCCCCCCTATCAATCACGCTACAACGACAACAACTACGTGAACCATGGCAACCTGATGCTCCGGTGGCGTCGCACTTTCGACGAGGGGGACGACTTTCAGATTCGCGCTTATTACGACTATTGGCGGAACGGCTCCGTGATTATCGACGACCGCAGGCAGGTGATCGATATCGAGGTGCAGCGGCGCCAAACGCTTGGCGCGGACAATGAGCTTGTTTACGGTGGCGGCGTGCGGCACGTGTGGGACGAGGTGCAGGCACGCTATGCGCATTTTCATCCCGAGCATAACAATGAGACGACCTACAGTGCCTTCGCGAACCTGAGCATCCCTGTGCTGGACGACCGGCTGAAGCTGATTGCTGGCACTCGACTCGAGCACAATGACTACACTGGCTTCGAGATTGAACCCATGGCGCGCCTGGTGTGGACGCCTGCTGAACGCCACACCCTTTGGGGTGCGGTGTCGCGTGCGGTGCGGGTGCCCGCGCGCGGAGAGACCGACATCTACATTCCCGCGCTGGCCGGCCCCGGCTTCCTTGCGGCGCTGAATGGCTATGAAGACTTGGATTCGGAATCCTTGATGGCCTACGAAACGGGTTATCGCTTTGTACAAAGCAACAACGTCAGCCTCGAAGCCAACGTCTTTTTCAACGACTACGACAAGCTGCGCAGCATCGAGCTGATGTTCCCGCGCCCCTTACTGTGGAAGGGATTGCCCACCCTGCTCTTCCCTCTGGAGGCACGCAACAATCTTGAGGGAACCACCATCGGAGGAACCCTTGCGTTAGACTGGCGCCTGCACCCCTGGTGGCGGATGCGGGCATCTTATGCCTATATAGACGCCGACCTGCGCTTCACACGGCCGGTGATCGACTTCATATCCGGGGCGGCCGAGGGCGACGTGCCCCGCACCACGGTCACCCTCTGGAACAGCTTCGAACTTTCCAAGCGCACCAGCCTCGATGTGCTGACGCAATACGTGGGCAGGCTCAGCACCCTGGACGTTCCTGACTATGTAGACCTGGATGTGCGCCTGGCGTGGCGTCCCAACGATTCCATGGAACTGGCCTTGATTGGGCAGAATCTCCTTGAACCAGAGCGCCTTGAGTACCGCGCGTCGCTGGTGGACACCCTCCCCTCCGAAGCGCAACGCGGCGTTTACGCGGAGTGGTCATGGTCTTTCTAGGCAGTTTACGGAAACTCTCGGCGCGTAGCCCCGTCTCACGCGGGGAGTTCATCGCGGTCCTTGTCGCATGCCTGCTTACCGGTCCCCTCGCCGCCGGCGCGAATGAGCCCGCGTCGGCCGTGCGCGAGTACGACCTGAAAGCCGCGCTGGTGGTAAAGCTCTCTTCATTCATCTCATGGGAGGAAGCGAAGCCTAAGGAAGGCGAGTCGCCTGATCGGGAAGGCGAGTTGAAGCACAGCTCCGATGCCTCATCGGAGGATAAGGCGCGTGTCTTTAGCATCGCCGTACTCGGTGACGATCCCTTCGGCCCGGTGCTTGACCGCCTTGCCGGACAAGCCGGCGGCGGGAAGCAGTCCATTACGGTGCGCAGAATCTCCCAAGTAAGCGAGATAGCGAATGGAGAGCTGGTTTTTGTCTCCAGTTCGATGGCGGCATCACTGCCCGAGGTGGAGCGTCAGGCGGAAGCCAGCCACGCGCTGACCATCTCAGACATCAAGGATTTCGCCCGTACGGGCGGCATGGTGGAATTGGCGCAGGACAACAACCGCGTGTCGCTGATCATCAACGCGAAGAAAGCCGACGCGGCGGGAATTCTCATCAGTTCCAAACTGCTGAGCCTCGCCGAAGTGGTTAACGACGGTTAAGACCCATGCGGAAGCCGAACTTCGATAAACTGTCCATACGGAGGAAGCTTTCACTGCTGGTGGGGATCTGCCTGCTGGCGGGCCTGAGCGTGGCGGCAATCATCGCCGGAAGCTACTACATCTACGATCAGCACTCGAATTGGCTGCAACACATCCAGGACTCGACCAACCTGCTCTCCAAGGTGGCCACTGCCGCCGTGTACTTCAACGACACCGACGCTGCGCAGGAGTATCTGGACGCCATTTGCGATGATCAGGATATTCTGCGGGGAGCCATTTGGAGCGGCGAGGGGGAGCTGCTCGCGGCATCGGGCAGCATTGGGGTCATGCCGGAACTCGATCGCCAGGAAATCTCTGAAACTAAATTGACGTGGAGCTTTGGCCAGATTGACGTCTGGAGTCCCGTGCTGCTCGAAGGGGAAAATATCGGCACGGTGTTTCTGAGCAGCAGTAACCGACGCTTTTATCAGGCCCTGTTGACTAATCTGCTGGCGCTGGTGGCGGCGACGGTTGCCGCTGCCACGGCTGGTTTTTTCGCGCTCAACCGCCTGCACGGCCGGATTACCCAACCCTTGCAAACCCTGGTGGACTCCGCGCGGATGGTCGGCCAGAAACGCGATTATTCGATTCGCGCCTACAAGTGGGCGGACGACGACATTGGCGACGTGGTGGACGAGTTTAACCGGATGCTGGGCGTGATCGAGTCACGCGACCGGGAACTGGAAGATGCGCGGAGGAACCTGGAGGCGCGCGTGCAGGAACGCACACGCGAGCTTGAGGAAGCGCGAGACGCCGCGCTGGCCGCCGTTCGCGCCAAGGACGAGTTTATGGCGAACATGAGCCATGAAATTCGCACGCCAATGAACGGCATCATTGGCATGACGACGCTATTGCTGGAGACTTCGCTCGACGATGAGCAGCTCGACTTTGCCCGAACAATTGAGGAATGTTCCAACGCGCTGCTGCTGATCATCAACGATATTCTGGACTTCTCAAAGATCCAGTCCGGCAACATCGAGATCGAACATGTGGATTTTGATCCGCGCGCGCTGGTGGAGGGCGTGGCGCACATGTTCGCCCCCAAGGCCACCCGGCAGCGGGTGGAAATCCTGGTGGCGGTGGAGCCTTCCGTGCCGGATCGGCTGCGCGGCGATCCCGGTCGTATCCGTCAGGTGTTGATGAATCTCATCAGCAACGCGGTCAAGTTCACGCACCAGGGCGAGATTGTAGTCTCGGCGAGCGGCGCGCCGACTGGAGAAGGCGGGTGTGAACTGACGCTTTCGGTGAAGGACTCCGGCATCGGGATTTCGGAGGATAAGCTGCCGCGTATGTTCGAGCCCTTCACGCAGGAAGACGCGTCAACCACCCGAAAATATGGCGGGACTGGGCTCGGCCTCGCCATATGCCGCCAGCTGGTGGAAATGATGGGCGGCGAGATCAACGCGGAGAGCGTCAAGGGAGAAGGGTCCCGGTTTACATTCAGCGTTCCGTTGAGGCGTTCCGAGGAGCAGCTGCCGCTGCCGGCAAGGGACGCGCTCGCGGGCAAGCGCTTGCTCGTGGTGGACGACAATAAAACCAACCGGCACATTCTGCGCGCTTATGCGCAGGCCTGGGGTATAACGGTGGTCGAGGCTGCTTCTGGTTCAGAGGCGCTGCAACTGCTGGATACAGGAGCTCCATCCCCCTTCCATGTGGTGGTCATCGACATGAACATGCCGGGAATGGACGGAGAGACCCTCGGGCGAAGCCTGTCATCTCGTACTGAACTGCACGGGATGCGGCTGATTATGCTCACCTCGATGGGGCAACGCGGCGATGTGGACCGCCTGACCGAGGCGGGTTTCTCCGCTTACTTGCAGAAACCCGTGCGCCAGCAGCAACTGCGCGATTGCCTCGCGCTGGTCTTGTCCGCCGATAGGCACGGCGCCGGACGCAAGACTTTCGTGACGCGGCATCT
>JBJOID010000179.1:0-3066 GCA_046047315.1 Candidatus Hydrogenedentota bacterium
TGGACTGGAGCTCGGTGCGCACTTTCGTGTGGGGAGGCTCGGGTGCGCCCAAGCTTGTCCTCGATGTGTTGAGCGCCATCGCCGAGCAGACTGGCGCCCGCCTTGTGACGGGCTACGGAAGCACAGAACTCTGCGGCTTCGCCACCTACACCATGCCCGAGGATGGCAAGGATATCCTGGGCGCGAGCGTGGGCAAGGTGGTGCCTCCCTTCGAAATGAAGGTGGTGGACGCCGACCGGAATCCCGTGCCAGCTGGAACGGTAGGCGAACTCGCCTTCCGTGGCCCCATCGTGATGAAGGGATACTTCAAGAACCCCGGCGTCACCGCCCAAGTACTCGACGCTGACGGCTGGTACTACACCAGCGACCTCGGCTACGTGGATGAAGACGGCAACATATTTATCTCGGGCCGGAGCTCGGAGATGTTCAAGTCCGGCGGGGAAAACGTCTTTCCGCGCGAGGTCGAGGATGTGCTCGAGTCTCACGTGAGCGTCCTCTTTGCGGCGGTCATCGGCGTGCCCGACGAAATTTACGCCGAGGTTGGCCATGCCTTCATCATGGCCAAGCCGGGCATGAGCGTGAGCGACGAGGAATTGCGTACCCATGCCAAGGAGCGGCTGGCCAATTTCAAGGTGCCCAAGCGATACGACATTCGCCCGATGCTTCCCTTGCTGGCCAACGGCAAGGTGAACAAGATGGCCCTGAAAAAGGAACTGGGCCTCGGGTGAGCGCGGGTCTTTCCCCGGCGGGGGAACCTCGCGAACGTTATCGCGGAGACCGGCTCGACCTGCTGAAGAAAGTGCCGGGTTATGCGCGGAGCATTCTGATTGCTGGCGCTGATACAGGCTTGGTGGCGGGCATACTGAAGAAGGCGCTGCGCGCCTCGGTCACCGTCGTCGAGGCAAACCCGGCCCATGTGCCCGTCGTCAGCCAAATCGCTGATCAGACTTTCTCGCTTGATGAAGCGCTGGCGGGGGCTCTCGCGTCCGCGCCGGGGATCGAAGCCGCCATCATTCTGGACCCCGCCCCAATACAAGCGCATTGGGATGCTTTCGTGGCGACGCTAATAAAGGCGCTCGCGCCCGAGCGCGGCATTGTACTTATGCTCTGCGAAAATCCGGGCTATTGGCGCAACCGGATTGCCGGACAAGCTCCACCCGATCCGAAGGAATTGACGGACCGCGCATCAGCATGCGGCCTGGGACTCTTTCAACAGTGGACGGATGAGAATTCCGAGGTGATGGGGCACCCGGCGGATGAGGCGGGCAATCTGTGGATCGAGAACCACCCCTTCCCGCTCGAAGGCGCTGATGCCCGAGCCCGCCTTGCCACGCGGCTCTTCCTCTTCAAGCTGGTTCCCGCGTCTTATGACCCCTTCAAACTCTCGCAACGCCTGCATGCCGAGGGGCGCCACGACGACGCCTACAATGAGTTGTCCGATCTGCCCCTGGTCTACAAGGAACGCGACGGTGTCGGCGTCGTGCTCCACAGCCAGATGCTCTTCTATCTTTCAGAGTATGCCGCCGCGCATGGACCGGAAGTTGCGCGGGCCATTCTCTTTCGCGCCCAGGAGCATCTCTATCAGGTAATCGCCAAGGAACCCGACTTCCCACCGCCACAAGAGTATTACGCCGCCATTGCCGCGTTGGCCGGAGCCGATGCCCAGGCGGATCGCGTGCGACGTTCGTTTCATCGCGCCTATCCCAAGGCGGAAGGAGTCGCGGTTCCAGGACCAAGACGGGAATTCCCCTGTTCCGATGCATGGTCGCAACGCATGGACTCGGCCTTCGCGTGGCCAGGGAAGCCTCCGCGCTTGCTCTACCTGATACATCCTTCCCCCCACTACGGCCTCGACCTGGTCTACGAAGGATTATGCGACGCCTTGGGCGACGAGCAGGTTGTTGACTGGCCATGGAAGCCCACGCTGCATGGCGTCGCACCGGACACGCACGCGCATTACCCATGCCACTTCAACCGCTCGGGCCATGTCCATGACTACGCGGCCGTGCGCGATGGCTTGGAGAAAGGGGAGTTTGACCTCCTCCTGCTCGGTGATGCCGACTGCGACCTGCCGCCGGATGCCGTGAAGGAACTTGTGGCTATTGCCCGTAAGCGTGATGTTCCCGTGCTGCTTCTCGACGCGATGGACGAGTACATCGACATGCGGCAGCATGTCTACGAGAAGTTCGGAATCGACCACTTCGACATTTATTTCAAGCGTGAGATGGCGGAGTTCATGGACTATGGCGACCGTGCCTGGCCCATGCCCTTCGCCTATGCGCGCTCCAAAATCCTCCCGCATGCCGACGTGCGCGTGCCGGGACTCTTCTGGGCGGGACACCGCAACTTCGGCTTCCGGCGGATGTACTTGGAGTATCTGGAACGCACGCGCGGGCTGGACCTCTCCGTGAAATTCGACCCTGATGAATACACGAGGCGCATCGCGTCGGCGCAGATTGGGTTGAGTCTGTTTGGCAAGGGCTTCGACACGGTACGCTATTGGGAACTGCCCGCGCATGGGGCCTTGCTCTTTTCCGATCGCGTCCCCATGCACATCCCCCACGACTTCACCGATGGCGAAAATGCTGTTTTCTTCAACGATCTTGAGGAAATGGACGGGAAGCTCGATCACCTGCTGGGCAATCCGTCGGAAGTGGAACGAATCTCACGGGCGGGCGAGGCCCACTTCCTGCGACATCACACCTCCGAGGCGCGAGCCCGGCAGGTGCTGCATGCCATCCATACCGTCTGCTTCGGGGGCACCAGATGACGCACGCTGGCGTCACCCCACTCCTGCGGCCTGCCGCCGTCTTCGCAGTGGGACTCTCCCTGTCCATCGGTTGGGGTATCCGGGGGAACTTCGGGCACGAATACGGGGCGATGATACCTGGCGCCTTGGCCGCCCTGGCCGCATGCCTGCTGTCGGGACGCGAAGACTGGCGCGGACGGGCGCCCTATTTCGCCATGTTCGGCGCCCTGGGGTGGGGATTTGGCGGTTCCATTTCCTATATGCAGGTCATCGCCTACACCCACTCCGGGCACCTGCCGTCGCAGATCTACGGCTTC
>JBJOID010000180.1:0-3451 GCA_046047315.1 Candidatus Hydrogenedentota bacterium
TTTCGAATGGCAGCATCATCGACACTTCGCAGAAGCAGTTGGACGTAACCCTGCCCAACCGCCCTCCGGACAGCGTGGTGCAGCAGGGGGGCATGCGCTTCAACGTGTTCTATCAGGACCCCAACGGCACGGGGTTCCGTGCGCCAAACAACGTGGGCACGCTCCGCCAAACCCGCTATGAAGAAGCGCTCTCCTACGTGGGACAGGTGCTCGGCGCCACTGGAACGCTCGACGTGTTGGTGGCGGCTTCAAGCAATGTGAACAATGGCACCCTGGCCCTGGGCGGCACCTTCTTCCAGGGAATCAACGGCTACCAGAACGGCACGGCCTTCCTGCGAATCACGGCAGGCCCCAATAAGCCCTCGGCCACCAATCCCGAAGTGTTCCTTCAGGTGAATTTCTCCCAGAACAACCCCTATCACGTGGGCGCGGGCGCTCCTCCCGGGGGACAGTTCGATTTGCAGTCGGTGCTGCTGCATGAAATCCTGCATGCCATGGGCTTCATCTCCCTGGCCGAGCCGGACGGCAGCTCTCCCTTTGCGGACAACCCCCAGCCGCGATTCACCTACACGGTGTATGACAACCTGATTCGCCGCGACACCGGCAACCGCCTGCTCTTTCCGCTGGACCTGAACACCTCGCTGCCCTTCTTCAACGGCACCGCGGCCGACCTGACCAGCAGCGACCTTGGCTTCACAGGTCCACAGGCCACCGCGCAATTTGGCAGCGTGCCGCCGCTCTTTGCGCCGTCTCCCTTCCGCAATGGCAGCAGCGTGAGCCACTGGGAAACCGGAAACATCCCCGGCGGCGCGGTGATGGAGCATGCCTTCTCCCCCGGTGAAATCATCCGGCAGTTTCCGCGCTTCGAGGCGGCCGCCATGCGCGACCTCGGCTGGACCAATGTGAACCTGAACAACCTGACGCGCGCCCCCACGGCCGATTTCGCCGTGAACGACAACACGGCGAATTCGGGACAGCAGTTGACCTTTACCGACCTCTCCTTCAGCGGCAGTCAGCCCGTGACTTCGTGGTCGTGGAATTTCGGCGACGGCACCACCAGCACACAGGTCAACCCGACGAAGACCTACAACAACTCCGGCACCTTCAACGTGAGCCTGACGGTAACGACGGGCGTGGGCAGCGACAGCGAGACCAAGAACAATTTCATCACGGTCAGCCAAGGCCCAACCGCCAATTTCACGGCGTCGGTCACCAATGGTCAATCGCCGCTCACGGTGCAGTTCACGGATACTTCATCGGGTAACGGCTCGACCATCACGACGCGCCAGTGGAACTTTGGCGATGGGAACAGCTCGACGCAGCAGAATCCGTCGCACACCTACCAGAACGCGGGCAACTTCACGGTGTCGCTCACCGTCACCTCGAACAGCGGCAACGACGTGGAAACCAAGAGCGGCTTCATCACGGTGAGCAATCCTCCGCCGCCGCCCGCCGCTGGAGGCTGCGGTTCAAAGCAGGCCGCCAAGGGGGGCAGTGGCGACACCCTGATCACCGCCGCTGCAATGTCCCTCCTGCTGCTGGTGCGATTCCGCCGCCGCTCCTGATCCACCGTTAATTCACAATGCCGGGTTGCCATGAGGCAGCCCGGCTTTTTTTCAACCTATCATTTGCAAAGAAATGGCAACCGATTTTCGTCATTCCAGCGAACGCTGGAATGACGGTGAGACAAAATTACGGATGTAGCGTCATCTGAAAGCTCTAAACACTAGCCTTATTGCCCCAGTCGGCCCAAGCGCTTCAGCGCGTCGCGGCTGGGCTGGTGCGTGGGGTCCCATTCGAGCGCCGCCTCGAAGTATTCCCGCGCCTGCTCGTATCGCTGATATCGCGCGCAAAGCGCGCCCGCGTTGTAGAGACTGGTCGAGTCGCGTCCGTAGAAGTACAATCCCTTTTCCAGCCAATTCTCAGCGTCTTCAAGATTTTCCTGGAAGCCCCACTCCGCTGCGCGGAACGTGTATTCCATGGTTATGGCCCGGGCGGTGTAGGAGGGGAAGCGTTCCGCCATCGACTCGGTAAGGACGGGATCCTCGAGGTCAAGGCCACAGCCGTCGCTATCCAAGACAGGCGATTCCTCACCGCCCCGAAGCGCCCGCTTCAACAGCCAGCAATCCTCGATGATTACCCGGGCCGTGTGGAACTTTGGATCCTTGAAGAAATAGATGGGTCGGGGATCGTTCTGCACGAGCCAATCGAAAAGCTCCGGCTCGTATCGCCGCGCGGGAAAGTCACCGTATTGCCCGCGCAGTTCGGTGGGGAATAGGTCCATCTCCAGGTAGCCGTATTTCCGCGCCAGGGTGACATCTGGCCGCAAGCCCTCGACCACCTGAAGATAAAGCAACGGAAAGGACTGGTGGTCGGCCGAGGGCACCAGGACGGAATCCGGGGGAAGTAGGTCGAGCACCTTTCGGGCGTAGCGATCCACGACGGTGGCGTCTCCCAACTTGAACTGAATCACGAATGCGAAGGTCACCGCCACGATGACGACCATGGCCAGCGAGGCGAGCGCTCTGAACCACCGGCGGGTCAAGCCCCCGAGGAACATGGCGGCCCCTACTGCCACACTCATCGAGAGCGGCAGGTTGAAGACCTTCATCACCTCCATCCATTCGGCGGTCTTGTCCGGATTTTGAATCAGGAGGAAGGCCATGGAGACCAGCAAGCCGCTGACGCCAATCATCGCCAGGGCAGCGTTGTGTCGTCTCGCATGCAGGGCAAAACCCAGAACGCCAAGCACGGGAAGCAGTCCATAGTGGAAAAGCAGCCACCACCCTCCGAACACCTGAAGCTGCATCAGGAAGCGCGACCAGCTTCGTTCGTTTTGGGTGATCATGAACTCGTATTGGCCCCGCGCGACATGGCGCCACCAATTGGCAAGTGTCTCCGGGTTGCCCCAATCCACCGGAGGATTCGCCAGTGATCGCAGCGGCAGATAAGTGTAGAGCAGGAAAGCGACGGCGAGCGACAGTGCCGTCATGGCAAGGTAGCGCGGCATGCTCGATAAGGCTGGGCGCTCTACCGCAAGTATGAACAGGGCGAACAGGGGCCCCAGCAGGAGCATCGTGTTGTGGTTGGCAAGGCTCAGGCCGTAGACAAGGGCGAGCCACCACAACAACCGGACATCCCGGCTTTCGTGCCACAAGATCAGCAGCAACCAGCATAGGGCTACGAAGAACGCGTTGAGCGTATACACCTCGGGGATGACGGACTGGAAGTAGAAGTCGAAGGATGCGGCGAGCGTAACTCCGCAGAGAACGGAGGCCCATCGGCTGCCAGAAAGACGACGACACAACAGCACAAGGACGAATACCGTGGCGGCGCCCATCACGGCAGAGAAGAAAGCCACGCGCCAAGCCACGGTGTAGAGTGGTATCCACGTGAACACATGGGCCAGCAGACACCAGAGCGGGTAGCCCGGCGGATGGGGTATGCCCAG
>JBJOID010000181.1:0-14769 GCA_046047315.1 Candidatus Hydrogenedentota bacterium
TCGGCTGCTGGAACTGCATCAGGTACATCACAGGCACCTGACCCAATAGGGTAACGCGTTCCTTTTCGATCATCTCGAGGGAAGCGAGCGGGTCGAAGGCATCCATGATGATCAGTGTGCCGCCGGCAAAGATGGTGCCAAACCCGATTTCGACGTCGGCTGCAACGTGGTTTATCGGGAAGTGCAGCAGCACGCGCCCTTCCTCGTTGAAGCCCATGTACTCCGTTTCGACGCGAATGTTCTCGACGATGGCCCGTTGAGTCTGAAGCACGCCCTTGGGCTTTCCGGTTGAACCCGAGGTGTACATGAGTAGCACCTCGTCGGTGTCTGTCACCGATGCCACCCGTTCGGCAAGGGCGGCGTCCATATGGGGCCGGTCTTCGCCCGTGTAGCAAGAATAAGACTGGGTTCCAGTGGGGGCGTCGCCAATCACCAGCACCTCGCGAATCGTCGGAAACTCCCGCTGGAAGGTCATGCCGGCTTGCGTCAGGTCGATGCCTTGATACTCGCGCAGGGTGATCAACACGGTTGGGTCGCTGTGCCCAATGATGTAGCGCAGCTCCTCGACGGAGAACTTGGGGGAGAGGCCCAACCAAACGGCGCCTATCTTCGAGGCGGCCATGAAGGAAATGACGAACTCGGGACGCGCCATGCTTACCATGGCGATGCGGTCGCCCTTTTGCACCCCAGCATCGAGAAAGGCGCGGGCGGTCCGGTCCACGGCGTCGTTAAACTGGCGCCAGGAATATCGATCTTCTCCGAAGACCAGGGCCTCGGCGTCCGGCTTGCGCTCCGCCCACTTTTCCACATAGTGCCAAAGCAGTGTCATGTCCGACGCCATGGTCCCGGTGCTCCCCGTAGGTTCAGGTCTTCAGGCTAACACAAGCGTTCCGAATGGCGCGCTTGTCCTCCGCATTCCACACGAGGAAATGGCAATGGGTCAAGCCCGCCTCTTCCTCCCTGCCCAGCATCTCAATGCGAATATCCGTGCCGGGCATCACCATTCCGGTGAAGTGGGCGCGAATTCCAGCCACTCGGCCTGGGTCGTCTCCGGCTTCCGTCTGCACAATTTCCCGCACAGCGTAAGCCAAGGTGGCCGTGCCGTGAAGAATGGGGCCGGGCAGGCCCACCGCGTGGGCGAAAGCTGGCGAGGTATGAATAGGGTTGTGTACATCGCCGCATCCGTCATAGAGGTACGCGGCCAGCGGGTCCACACGCAGGGTCTTCTCCCAGCACTGATCCTCGCGTTTCCCGAAGCGGCCGCCCTCAGCCGAGGGCTCCTTGCCCTTGCCGCCGTCGGTGCATCGCACGTCGCGCAGCATGGCGCCGGCATACTCGGTGAACACCGGCTCGCCGTTGGCGGTGGCGTCATAGCGCACGATCAGATGGGTGCCCGCACGATGCGGTATCACAGCGGCCACCTCTGCTTGTATCGTCAGGTGCTGACCGGGACGCATGGGTTGATGCAGTATCAAGTGTTCGCTGTAGTGCACCTGCCGCGCAGCGATATCCGGCGGAAAATCGTGCGTCTCCCAAAAGGCCTCGCGATATAGGGTCATATGCCATGTGAGCGAGGCGGCCAGCATGGGGGGCGCGATGGTTCCCCCGGGTCGTTCATCGTCGAAATAACGGGGGTTTGGGTCGAGCGTGCCCGCCGCGTAGTTGGTGGTCCTGCGCGCCGTGAGCTCGATATCGTAGGGGCGCGATTTGCGGCCCGCGAGGTCCGAGGACACTTCCATCGCTAGTTGCTCCCCGCCTGTGGGGCGGTTTCATAGGCTTCGCGTGGCGCTTCTAGCATACCCCTAAAGGAGTCCGGGGCGGTCTCCGGCTTTTCGGTGCCCGAACGAATGGCGAAATCCACCAACAGCGTGACCGTGATTAGGATGAACAGGGTCATCGAGATGCCGATGCAGACGAGGATCATCCTCGGATAGCGGTCCTTCGGCGGCACAGCCCCGCCCGCGGCAGGTTCCGTCTTCGATTGCTGCTCGGCCACGGTCGACTGCTCCCTGTTGTGGACTTGCGACTCCGGCTAAACGTGGCGTTCCGTCGCCCCGGTGTAGATTTGGCGCGGGCGATGAATGCGTCCGTCCGGGTCGTTGCGCATTTCCATCCAGTGCGCAATCCAGCCGGGCATGCGGCCGATGCTGAAGAGCACCGTGAACATGTTGGTGGGAATGCCCAGGGCACGGTAGATGACGCCGCTGTAGAAGTCGACGTTGGGATAGAGCTTGCGCGAGATGAAGAACTCGTCTTCCAATGCCACCTGTTCGAGGTGCTTGGCAAGGTCGAGCAGCGGGTCGGCGATGCCCAGTTCGTCGAGTACCGCGTCGGCGGCGGCCTTGAGCAGCTTGGCGCGCGGGTCGAAATTCTTGTAGACGCGGTGTCCGAAGCCCATCAGCCGGAATCCAGACTGCTTGTCCTTGGCCATCTCCACGTACTTCTTGTAGTCCCCGCCATCGGCCGCGATGCGCTCCAGCATCTCAAGCACGGCCTGGTTCGCTCCGCCATGCAATGGGCCCCAGAGGGCATTGATGCCGGCGGAAACCGACGCGTAGATATTGGCTTCGCTGCTGGAGACCATGCGCACGGTCGAGGTGCTGCAATTCTGCTCATGGTCCGCATGGAGAATAAGCAGCATGTCCAGCGCATCCACCAGAACCTTCGAGGGAACGTACTCCTCGCAGGGCGTGGCAAACATCATGCGAAGGAAATTGGCGGAGTAGCTGAGGTCGTGCCGGGGATAGATGAGGGGTTCGCCAATCGATTTCTTGTACGAGAAGGCGGCCAGCGTATTGACCTGCCCGATCAGGCGGAGGATGTTGGTCTGGATGTGTTCGTCGTCCGTGGCGTCATACGGATGAAAGGACGACATCGAATTGACCATGCCCGCAAGGATGTTCATCGGGTGCGCGGTCACGGGAAAGTTGTCGAAGAAGGAGACCAGGCTCTCGTGAACCAGCGAGTTGCGCTTGAGGGACTCTTGCCACGCGGCGGACTGTTCCGGCGTGGGCAGGTCCCCGTGGATCAGGAGATAGGCAACCTCAGGGAAGGTTACTTTCCCGGCGAGATCCTCGATGGGGTAGCCACGGTAACGAAGGATGCCCGTCTCGCCATCGATATACGTGATTGCGCTTTGGCAGGAGCCGGTATTGCCATAGCCGGGGTCATAGGTGATGGCCCCCGTCATGGCCCGCAGCTTGGAGATATCGATCGCCAGCTCATCCTCGCTGCCCCTAAAGGTGGGCAGCTCATACTCTTTTCCGTCCAGGATCAGCTTCGCGGTCATTCGGCTCTCCATAACGTCTTTGCGGTAGCGCGTTGAGGGCTTTACTTTCGCCTATGGTTTGGACGCCCCAAGCGTCCATCCTCCCGTGCGGCCCGCGAACGGGATCCGAAGACGGGGCGGGTACGGCTTACGCGGGTGCGCAACGCCCAACCAGCCCGACGGGTGGAAGATTCTTGGAGTATATACCAGCATTTTCGGCATGGTCAAAGCAGGATCAGGGGCTGAACTCACGCGCCGCCGGAGGCCCCCTGTCGAGAGACCGGCAAGCGCAATGCGCGCACGCGGGCCATCAGGGAAGCCAGCCGTCCGGAGTCGAGGGGGCGCTGGCCAAACCGCACCTCATTGTAATCCCGGAGGAGGGCTTGAATGTCTCCGAACTCCGTCCAGCCCCTTTCCCTTACGGCGTCTTCAATTTCCTCGGCGGCGAGCCCTTGAAGCTCAAGGCCCGATTCCGTTAGGCGGGTACGCAGCTTTTCGTAAAGACGGGTCGCACGGCGTTGATCCTCGGTCAGCTTAAAGGGATCCTGCTCGCGCTTTCGAAAGAGCATCCATAAGCCCACCGCTCCTGCAGCCAAGACCGCGAGGGTGACCATTGGGAAGAAACGGTTTCCCGCCGCGCCTTGGGGGCCGGGCTGGGGGTCCAGAATGCGTCCAAAACCCAGCGATCGGAAGATACCCGCCGGGGCGTTGCGCAGGCGTTGCAGCTGGACGCCGCGATCGAAACTGATGACTTCCCTGAACCAGAACAACTTGGCGCGAAGGATGAAATCATTGATGCGCTGCGTCAAGGCCGCCATGCCAACCGGCGGCGTGTCATTCGAGGGTGGGGCAGGGTCGAAGCGGACCCAGCCATAGCCGTCGAAATACACCTCCACCCAGAGGTGAGCCATGCTCTGCCGCACAATATACGCGCCAGCCCCGTCGGACCAGTCGCCACCGCGATAGCCGCTCACCACCCGGGTGGGTATGCCGAGCCCGCGGAGCATCAGCGCCATGCCGCTGGCAAAGAATTCACAATGCCCGCGGCGTACCTCCAGCACGAATGCGTCGATGGCATTGTTGGGCGGCAGCGCTGGTAAATTCAGTGTGTACTCGAAACCTTGTGTGTTAAAGAACTCCAGAATCGCAAGTGCCTTGTCGTAAGGATTGTCGTAAGCGGCTGTAAGGCTGCGGGCCAGCTCGATGGTTTCCGGCAGGAGATCATGGTCGGTCAGCATGCCCAGATCGGCCGGGGTGAGGTTTTCGTACAAGGTTCCCGACTCTCGCAGAAGCTCGGGGTCGGGGGTGAGTATTTCCGACCAGATCGTGTAGTCGAGTTGACTTGAGGTCGAGCGATTGAGGCGGATGGTCAGGTCCTGGCGGCCATCCCAGGTAATCTGCTTTCCGCTGTCCCGGCCCTCGATGTCGGCCTTCACCGGAAGGTCAAGGGAGGGAACCCCCTCGTCCGGCAGCCGGTCTGAGAAGATGCGCTGCACCACGATCCGGTTCGAGCCGGGCATGCCGTCCCGTGCCACTTCCGTCGGGTTTTCCATGGCCTTGCGAAACTCGCTGCCGGTGGTGGCGAAGACAGGATCCACGCCGCCGTAATAGTGTCGGTCCAGACCCTTGCGGCTCCAGCGGGAGTTGGCATAGTTTGGAAGGGTCGTAACGCGCCAATACATCAGGTCGGTCTGAAACATCCCCTGAGGTTCATCCGGGAACTCGACCTGCATCACCGGGGTCGGGTCCTCCTGGACGTAGGCGCCGCCTTGAAGATCCACCGTCTGTGCAAAGCCGGTCATGCGGATCATCTGGTTGTCGCGTCCAAGGAAACCGGCTTCGACACGAGGCGTAAGGACGAAGAACGCCGTCGTCAGCAGGATGATGCCCAAGCTGGCCAAGGTGACCGTTGCGACGATGGGTGCATGCCGGAGGCTGGAGGCGTCAGCCGCACGGCGATGGCGCGGGTTGATGCGTTCAATTTCGGGAGGGGCGTGCTTCTGCGCGATACGGGGCAGGGTCTCATATTGGAGGGCGCTCAAGGCCCAGGCCGCACTGAGCACCATGAGCAGCAGCACCAGCGCGATTGCCGGCTCGGGCGATTGTACGCACGCCGCCAAGACTAGAAAGAAGCTCATGAGGTAGAGGTAGTGGTAATTGCGCTCCGTCTTCTGGTGCAACAAGGTGTGGCACTGGATGAACATGATGAGCATGAGCAGCGAAGGTATCGCCCCCATGAGTACTGCCGTCAGCGGAAGGAAACAGAAATAGGCGATGGTCACGCCCCGGCTGATGGTGCGGTAGAGCGGCACGGACGCATGCGTCTGTTCGCCCCAGGGCGTGAGCAGCAGAGCCGCGATGGGAACCAGCACCAGAAGCGGGCTGTAGCCGCGCACGCAGGCCAGCGCAAGGTAGCCTGAAAGCACGAGCAGAGCGGATGAGGCGCGCAGGCTTGGACCAGGATTCTCAAGCATGGATGACTTCCCGGGGGTCTAGGGCGCGCAAGTTGCGGCCCGGCTGACGACGTCCCCATACCTCCGGGTCGGGACTTACAAGCAAGAGCGCCGGGGCATGGGTGTCCAGCTTGCAATGGTACTCGTCAAACACCGGGTGTTCCGCCATGGAGCAGGGATTAACCCTCGCGAGAAATTCGAGGAGTCGCCGGCGTTGTCCAGTGCCCTCGCCTCCCTCCAGGTGTGCTTCCGGGGTCTCGACCGCCACGTTGTATTGCCGGTCCAACAGGGTAACCCCGAGCGAAGCCACCAGCTCGACGGCCTCCTCGAATCGCTCCTCGAAGTCGGGTTCGTCCCGGTTGTGGTCTTTGCGGGTGTCAAGGAGGAATAGGACATAGCGAGAATTTTGTCGGGCCAGTTCGCGCACTATCAGCTTCCCGAGCCGGGCGCTGGCCCGCCACGATATGCGGCGAATGTCGTCCCCGGGGAGGTATTCACGCATGGAGAAGAACTCATCTCCGTCGCCCGATACCGTGCGGGCGCGGTAGCGCGACCCGGAAGTCTGCTCGGCGGCGCTGGTGCGCAAGGCGAACACGCGGGGATAGACGAGGATGTTTCCTTTGCCCTCGACGTGGCGCCGGGTCTCGACCAGCCCGAAGGGGAAGCTGCTTCGGAGGGTGTAGCTGGGAGCAGGGAACTCGCCCCGGCGAGGCAGGGTTTCCCGCACCCGTAGACGCGCAAATTCCCGGGCGGGCAGGGAAGCCACGTATCCACCAGGGACACCCGTGGCTTCGCTGAATATCTGCAGGGCGCCTGAGGGCAGCAGCCACTTGCGGTTCGATATCGTCAAGGTGACTGCGAATTCCTGGTCACGCTGGGCTGTTGCGGGAGCAACGACGGTGGCATCAACCCTACGCAGCGAGGCCGAGGCCAGCAGGCGGGAGACGACCAGAAAGCTAAGAAGTCCAGCCGCGAGCATGTACAGCAGGTTGATGCCCGTGTTGAGCGCGGCGGCGATGATGAAGAAGAATGCGATGGCGAACACCCAGCCCACCATGGTGAGGCGGGCCTTGAACCATGGTCCCTTGCCCTTGCTCCATCTGCCGCCTAGCTTCATCGTTGCCCTCACACGGGAAGGGGAGTCGTGCGCACGATCTCATTGATGAGCGCCGTGCGCTCGCGGGCGGCGGTGCTGAGGTCCGCGCCGCGTGACTTAATCAGGATGCGATGTCCAAGCACCGCCGGCGCCATCTGCTTCACATCGCCGGGCGTCACGTAGTTGCGCCCCTCGACCAAGGCGTGCGCCTGGCAGGCCTCGAAAAGTGCGAGCGAGCCGCGCGTGCTTGCGCCCAGTTGAATGTGGTCGTGCGTCCGGGTGCCCTGTACGATTCGCAGCATGTACTGCGCCACGCTTTCATCTACATGCACATCGCCCACCGAATGCTGCAGGGCGAGCAACTCGGGAACGGTCAGCGCGGGCTTCAGGTCCGTAATCATCTTTTGCGGATCGCGCCTCCGCATGATCCGCAATTCGTCCTCGGCGGGCGGGTAGCCCATTTCTGTGCGAATCAGGAAGCGGTCAAGCTGCGATTCCGGCAGCACGTAGGTCCCCTCGTACTCGATCGGGTTCTGCGTGGCCAGCACAATGAAGGGTTGGGGAAGCGGATGCACCACGCCGTCCACCGTAATCTGGTATTCGCTCATCGCCTCAAGCAGGGCACTCTGGGTCTTCGGGGGAGTGCGGTTGATTTCATCCGCCAGCACCACGCTGGCGAAGATGGGCCCCTTGCGGAAGTCGAATTGACTGGTGCGCTGATCCAGAATCGAAACGCCGATGATGTCCGAGGGGAGCATGTCGCTGGTGAACTGGATGCGGTGGAAGCTGCAATCGATCGAGCGCGCGAGGCTCTGGGCGATGGTGGTTTTTCCCGTGCCCGGCACGTCTTCAATCAGGATGTGGCCGCGCGCCAGCAGGCCCACCACGCAGAGCTTGACCACCTCGCGTTTTCCGTACACCACCTGCTCGATATTGTCGATCAGGGTTTGTATTGCCGTGCTGGAAACCGTCTGGGCGGCGGGCGCCTGATGCATGCGCAACTCCTTTGGGACTGGTCGGTGAACACTTTGCCGCCCGCATAGATTCCGGACGGGGCGAAAACGATGCCAGGCTCAGAGCCAGCGCTCAAACCACGCGTCGGCGAGTTCCAGCGTGTTCGAGGTGATGGTATGGCCATCGTTGTGCGAGAAATGGCTGATCGCGCTGCCGGCCCCCAGAATCTTGTAGGCCTTGGCCGCCTCCTGGCAGGCCTTCTCGGCGCTCTTGGGATTGCTGTACGGGGAATCCTGCAGGTTGGTGAAGACGAAAAGCGGGGTCGGCGCCACCAGCGAAAGCAGGTGTTCCCAGTCGAAGGGAAATTTCCCGAAGTCAAAGGCGCTCTTTAGTTTGGGAACCAGGCACAGACCTTCGGGGTCGATCCAGCGGTTCGGCGTCTTGTCGGTCTCGAACCGCGTAAAGCCGCAACTGGACACGCACGCCTGGATGCGATCATCGAAGGCCGCCAGCAGTACCGCGTTGGCCCCGCCAAGGCCATGGCCAATGGCGCCGATGCGGGAGCTGTCGACCCGCTTCATCTCGGACAACACATCGACGGCGTGCAGGTGATCGGAAAGCATCTTGTTCCAAAGTGAGAGCTTGGAATTGCCCTTGTAGAAGCCCTTCGACTTCAGCGGCTCATGCTTGGCCAGCACCCGGTCGCCCGCCGTGACGCAGTCGGGGGCGATGGTCACGTAACCCAGTTCGGCGCAATAATGCTGGGCGAAGGCCAGACGGCTGTCGCCGCCAAGTCCGGCCGCTTCGTCCTTGCCCATAGCCGTTTCCTGATGGCAGCACACGATGGCCGGGGCTTCCTCCCGCCCGTCCGGGATGAAGAGCCAGGCGGAGATGCGGTCCCACTCGTCCACAAAATAGTTGATGCGCTTGCGCACATAGCCCCGAAAGTCGCGCTCATCAAGCGTCTTCACTTGAAGCTCGGCGCGTTTCTTGGGCAGCGGCCCCAGTGATTCGAGAACGGCGTCCACAATTTGGGAGCGCGTGCCCGGCCATTCTATCGGGGATTTCATCTTGGAGAGATCGAACATCGTGTCGCGCCCCTGCGCCATTCTATGGCCGCCGCCAACATTGCCGCGCGCAGGGAGGACAACGGCGCCTTAGCCCGGCCGCCCTGCGCTTTGCCGCATAGTAGAAGCTGGATATGGCCGTGTCAACCTGCTGCCACGATTCTTGCAGGGGCGCGCCTCCCGGAGTGCTATACTCCCGCCTCGTCGATGGAGAGGGAACGGATGAAGGTACTCATTACCGGCGGCGCGGGCTACCTGGGTTGCCACCTGACGCGATTGCTTCTGGAGCAGGGATGCGAAGTCCGCGTCTTCGATAGGCTTTGCTACGGGGAGGATACTCTCTCCGGTGTGGGAGACGACCGACTTTCGGTCGTGCAGGGTGACGTGCGCCGTATACACCAGTCCGAGGGTCTGCTTGATGGCGTCGATGTGGTCGTGCATTTGGCGGGCATCGCGAATGATCCCTCGTGCGCCCTGAACCCGGACATGACGGCCGACGTGAACGTCGAGAGCACGCGCGAACTTGCGCGCCTTGCCGCCCACGCCGGGGTGCGCCGATTCATTCTGGCATCGTCGTGCGCGGTGTATGGCCAAGGGCTTTTCGATTTGCTCGATGAGCATTCCCCGCCGAATCCTGTTTCCCCGCTGGGTGAAAGCAAGCTCGCGGCGGAGCAGGCGCTGCGCGCTGCGGCCGCGGGCAATTTCGAGCCAGTGATTGCGCGTTGCGCCACGTTATACGGACTATCCCCACGCATGCGGTTCGACCTGGCGCTGAACCTGATGGTCGCCGATGCGCACACGCATCAAAGAATTCTGGTGCGCGGCGGGGGTGAACAGTGGCGCCCGATGCTTCACGTGCGCGACGCCGCCCGTGCGTACTGGGAGTTGATACAAGCTGAACGTTTGCCACAGGGCGCCCCGGTGTTCAACCTTGGAACGACCAGCCAGAACTACACCATACACGAGTTGGCGGAGCGCGTTGCTTCCCGGCTTGGTTCAGGCGTGCGCGTCGAGGTGCCGTCGGACGACAACGACAGCCGCAATTTTCGGGTGGATTGCTCGCGATTCGCGAATGCCTTTAACTTCGAGTCCGAGTGCGACATAGAACAGGGAATCGACGAGATAGCAGCCTACCTGTCCTCGGGGGTGAACCCCTCCGCCGAGATCTACTCGAACGTCAAGACCCTGCAACGACTCATGTCCACCCCGGTGGACGAGGGCGGAGAGCCGGTGGCTTCGCGCTTCATCCCGCTGGCCCGGCCTAGTCTCGGAGAAGAAGAAGAGGGGGCGGTGATTGAGGCGTTCCGCTCCGGATGGCTGACCTCGGGTCCAAAGATAGCCGCCTTCGAAAAGGCCTTCGCTGCAGAGGTGGGGGCCAGCGAGGCGGTCGCGGTGACCTCCTGCACGGCGGCGTTGCACTTGTCCCTCGTTGATGCGGGCGTTGGACGAGGGGATGAAGTCATCACCTCGCCCATCACTTGGGCCTCGACGGGCAATACCATTCTCAACATGGGGGCCGTGCCGGTTTTTTCGGATATTGATCCGGTCACGTTGAATATGGACCCCGCCTCCATGGAGTCAAAAATTACGGAGCGAACACGCGCCATCATGCCGGTTCATTTGGCCGGACATCCGGTGGACGTGGACGCAATACGCGCCATCGCGACGCGCCATGGAGTGCCTGTTATTGAGGACGCCGCACACGCGCTGGGCGCCACCTGGCGAGGCAAGCCCATCGGTGGTATTTCGGATTACACCTGCTTCAGCATGTATGCCATCAAGAATATCACCACGATGGAGGGTGGCATGATCACCCTCAACGATCCCGAGCGGGCCAGGCACCTGCGCTTCCTCGCCAGCAATGGCATGTCCACCACGGCATGGGACCGGTATGGCCGCAGTGCGATTGCCTCCCCAGCAGAGGTGGTGGAGCCGGGATACAAGTACCTTATGGGCAACGTGAGCGCGGCGATGGGCTTGGAGCAGCTGAAGAAGTTTGATCGCTTCAAGCTCGCGCGCCGGCGCATTGCTGGCCTGTATCACGCCGCCCTTGCCGATATCGAGGAGATTGTGCAGCCCGTCTCCCGGTCCGAGGTGGGGCATGCCTGGCACCTGTATGTCGTCCGGCTGCGGCTCGATCTGCTTAACCGCACGCGGGACGAGATCTCCTACGACCTGCGCCGTGAGAACATTGGCACCGGGGTGCATTTCTACGGCCTGCACTTGCATCGCTTCTACCGCGAACAGTTGGGCATGAAGCCGGAGGACTTTCCCGAGGCGACTAAAGCTTCGATGGAAATTCTCTCGCTTCCGCTGCACCCTGAATTGACGGACCGTCAGGTGCATGAAACCGTGACAGCGCTGAAGAAAGTGCTTAGCCACGCCCGCAGGTGATGGCTTCGGAATAGCCGTTTGTCGCGGCGGGTTCCCTAAGGCGAAGCGAGGAATGCTGTGGACGTGCCGGTTCTGATATACGATGGCGAATGTCCGATGTGCCGCCGCGCGCGCGCCTGGCTGGAAGCGCGCGTTGAACCGGGGCGCCTGTCGTTCCTCGCATGCCAATCACCCGATCTGGTTCGGGTCGCGCCGGCGCTGAATCCGGAGGCCTGTATGCGTGCCATGCAGCTGGTTCATCCCGATGGACTGATCGAGTCCGGTGACCGTGCCATTCCCTCATTGCTTCGCATGCTGCGCGGATGGCGATGGCTGGCCCCTGTATTGAGTCTTCCCGGAATGCGCTGGCTTTCCGCGCCGCTTTACGACTGGATCGCGCGGCATCGATTGAGCCTTTCGAGCCTATTCTTTCGGGAAGCGCAGGTCATGGGCTGTCAAGGGCAGTCTTGCTCCCTGCCGGATGAGCGCAAGCCATGAATCCATGGTGGGCTATCCCAACCGTCTTGGCCGGGGCTTCGCTTGCCATGCTTCTCTTGTACGCCTTTCAACGCCGCCACAATGATGCCGGTATCGTGGATGTGGGGTGGAGTCTAGGGATTGGGGCAGCGGTGGCCTGGTATGCCCTGGTTGTCGAAGCCGACCTGATTCAACGATTTGCCGTGGCGGCAGTTGCCCTTCCGTGGAGTTTGAGGCTCGGGCTTTATCTGCTGCTTGACCGCGTTAAGGGTAAGGAAGAGGATGGCCGCTACCGCAAGCTGAGGGAGCACTGGGGTGCTGAAGCCCAGCGCAAGTTTCTGGTGTTCTTCCAGTTCCAGGGCCTCTTGATTGTTCTCTTTTCCCTGCCGCCGCTGCTCGCCATGCTGAGCCCAAAGGCCAGCCCGCTCACGCTCCTGCTGGGCGTTTCGTTGGGTTTGTTCGCAATGGCGGGGGAGAGCCTTTCCGATGCGCAGTTGCGTCGCTGGCGGAGCAACCCGGCGAACCGGGGCCGCACCTGCCGTGAAGGATTGTGGCGCTTTTCACGCCATCCCAACTATTTCTTCGAGTGGCTCCACTGGTGGGCTTACGTCATCATGGCGGGCGTCAGCTGGCAGGCGGCGGCGGCATTGGCCGGTCCACTGCTCATGCTCCTGTTCCTCTATCGCATCACGGGCATCCCCTACACGGAAGCGCAGGCACTGCTTTCGAGAGGCGATGACTACCGCGAGTACCAGCGGACCACCAGCCCATTTATCCCCTGGTTCCCAAGGAATTAAGGATTCTCACTCAATGGCTGCGCGGCCCCGATGATCTCGGTCGCGGCCTGTTGCACCAGCCGCGACATGGCGGACTGGAGCGCTGACGCGAGGGCAGCAGGTCCCTGACCCGTCAGGGGCTCGGACTCCTTGAGGGTGCTTGCCCAGAGGAGTTCCGTGCGCAAAGCTCTGCGGAGTTCGAAACGCACTTCCAGTTCTGCGGTGTTGCTTGCACGGTTCTCATGGCAGAGGCTCAAGTAACCAACAAGGATAAGATCGGGGCGTGTCATCTCTGCGGCCATGCCCACATCCCCGAAGCGGCCGGATTGGTCCAACGCTTCCTGAAGCGAACGCGTGAGAATCTTCGCCGGGTAATCGGCCCAACTCGCGCTTTGGTAATAGTTCAGGCGTCCGTCGGGCTCGCTGTAGGCCATGGCCAACTGGAAGGGGCGGGCGGCTTCCACGGGGCGCAGCCCTAGATTCAATCCCACGGTATCCGCCTTCTGCACCAACGGCGCGGGCCGCAACAGGAATTGATCGGGAGGAGCGCTGCCCGACGGTGTAAGGCAACCCGCCAGGACGAATGTGGCCGCCAACGAAAGCGACGCGGTCAGGATTCTCCACATGCTGCCTATTCCTTAGGTGTTTGCTTGCCGCGAATCAGAGAAGCGGGGTTGGCCTGCAGTTGTTCCACGAATACCCGCATCGTATAGAGGGCCTCGCTCATGTCGTTCAAGGCCATGCGCAGCGAATGCTCCACGTTGTCCGCCTCGTGCAGGGCATTCGCGGTGAGGTTGTCCACCTCGGACATCGTGGTGTTGAGCTTCTCGGTCAGGTCCGCCACGTTCTCGAGCACCCGAGTAATCTGGGCGCTGGCTGCGTCCATGTCCAGCACCTCCACCTTCGCCTGCGCGGTCACCACAAGCTCGTTCACGTTCTTCACGGTGGGCTTGAGCTCGTCGAGCACTTCGACCGCGGAATCCACCACGCGCTTCAGGTCGCCTCGCACATCCTCTATGGTGCCCGTCGTTTCGTCGACAAGCTCGCGTGTGTCCGCCAGAAACACCTTGCCGTCGTCCAGCAAGCCGTTCACTTTGTTGACCAGCTCCGTCAAGTCGCCGGACTCCATGCCCTCAAGCCCCACCTCGATCTGCTCCAGGATATCGGTCACTCCGCCCATCACATCCTGCACTTGCGAAGAAATCGCCGTGATGGCCGATGGCTGCGTGGGGATCTGACTGTTCTCGAGAAGCCGGCCCTGTTCGGGCTCGCCTCCTGTAAGAGAAATCGCCATGGTGCCCGCCGCGAAGCTGTACAGCACGAGCTGAGCTTCCACCCCCTTGTAGAGTTCGAGCTTCGTAGAATCGACGCTGATTTCCACATAAGGGCGGCTTGAATTCGGCAGCACTCGAATTGCCCGCACCTTGCCCACCGGCACGCCCAGATACTCCACCATCGCGCCTTCATAAAGGCCAAGAATGGAGTCGTCGAACTGCATCCAATATCGGGTGCCCTGATCCTGATAGTAGCCGCTAACCAGGTACAAGGATCCCGCCATCAAGGAAAGGCAGCATACCGTGAAGATGCCCACCTTCGTTTTCTGTGATCGTGTGGCCAATCCCGTCTCCCATGCACGGCCCCAATGGGCCGTCAGATGTTCCTCTGGCTAATGTACTCGTCCGGTTCGCGCTTGAAGAATTGTCGAACCCGCGCTTCCGCGCAATCCACGGCCTCCTGTTTCGAGCCATAAAAGATAACACGTCCGCGATCCAGCATGAGTATTCGGTCGGCAATGGTCATGATCGACTCCAGCTCATGCGTGACGATGACGAAGGTGAGGCCAATAAGGCGGCGCAGACTGAGGATGAGTTCGTCCAACCCTGCCGCCATGATGGGATCCAAACCCGCTGAGGGTTCATCGAAGTAGACCAGGGGCGGATCGCTCGCAATCGCGCGCGCTAGTCCGGCGCGCTTGCGCATGCCGCCAGAAAGCTCGCTGGGCATAAGGTGCTGCGCCGCCCCCAGTCCCACCATGCTGAGCTTCATGCGCACCATCGGCTCCACCAGCGCCGGGTCCACGCAGCCATACTCGACCAGCGGCATCGCCACGTTATCGCCGACGGTCATCGAATTGAACAGGCCGCTCGACTGAAATGCAATGCCGAAAGTCTGCTGTATCCTTGCCAACTCGGTCTCGTCCATGTGCGAGATGTCTACGCCGTTGTAAAGGATCTCTCCCGAGGTGGGGTGAAGAAGGCCGCACATATGCTTGAGCAAGGTGCTCTTGCCGCAGCCGCTGCCACCA
>JBJOID010000182.1:0-8534 GCA_046047315.1 Candidatus Hydrogenedentota bacterium
CGAGCTTGATGGTGTCCTCGGCGAGGGTGAACTCGCGCAGGGAGCGCTCCTCCTCGATGAGGGCGGCGCGGTAGTTGTTGCGTTCGGCCTTTCGGTTGAGGGGAAGATCGAGGTTGAGCCCGGCGCTCCACTGGGCGCGGGCCAACTGGATGTCCTCGAAAGCATTTTCGCCGTTGTTGCGCAGGGCGGCGTCAACCACGAGATCGAGCCCGGGCTTCAGGGCGTTGGCCGCCACCAGCACGCGCCGGCTGGCGTCGTCGGCCTGGTCCTTGGCGGTGTGGAGATCAAGCCGCGAGACGAGCGCGACGGTCACGGCGTCCTCAGGGGCGACCTCGGGATGCTTGAGGCCTTGTTCACGCAGGCTGGCCAGCTCGGTGTCGTCGAGCACGATAGCGGCATCGGTGGAGAGCCCGAGGAGAATCTTGAAGGCGTCGAGGTCTTCCTGATAGGCGCGCACGGAGTTGATCCACTGGTCCTGGGCGGAGAGCAGGCCCTGCTCCTGCCGGCCGACCTGGGCGATGGTGCTCCGTCCCACTTCGGCGAAGGCGCGTTCGCGTTCGGTGTTTTTCTGGAAGCTCAGGTAGTTCTTGTGGTTGTTCACGGCGCGGTCGCGTTGTTGCAGCACGTTGTAGTAGGCGGTGCACACGTCGACGGCGAAGGTCTTCCGGAAGCGGGTGTAGCGCCGGAGGGCGTAGAGGAAATCGCGCTCGGCCTGGGTGAGGCGCTCCATGCCGGCGATGCGTCCGCCGCCGGCGAGGAACGGCTGGGTGAAGGAGCCGGTGATGAGGGTTGTCGCGGTTTCGACTTGATCGCCCGTGAGGAAACGGAGGGCGTTGGTGGTGAGTCCGAGCGCCAGCGCGCCACCGCCCTTGAGCAGCCATTGCGCCGCGACACCCGCGCCGCCGCTGACGGCCTTGGTCTCGTTGACTTCGATCTCGGGGTCGAGCAGTCCGGCCTGGTCGGAGGCGTCTTCGACGAGATCGGCGAACTGCCCGAGCAGCGATGCCGGGGTTCCGGTGAGGTTTTCGATTTCGCGCACCACGGTCTGCGCGGACGAGAGGGCGCTGGAGAAATCGGACGCACGCTCTACCTCCACGGTGTCCCGCTCAAAGAGGGCGGAAGCGCCGCCCGAAAAGAGCGGGGTATAGCGGTGACGGTCGAGGGTGAGGGCGAGGCCCTGAAGATAGAGTCGCTCCTTTTCGTTCTGATAGGTGCGGCTCTGGTTCACGGCGATGAGCAGGGCGCGTTCGAGGTTGATGACGTGTGCGCCGGTCTCATTGACGTTGGCCTCGGCGAGGGCTTCGATGGTGCCTTCGAGGGTAGAGGCGCCGGACAGCGGATCCCACGGCTCGGCGGCATCGAGACTGAAGTCTTCCGGCATGCCGGCGACGAGGGATTGCTTCTCTTCTACGGCCCCGTAGACCTCGCGGTCAGCGGATTCCTTGTAGCGCGTGGTGGCACAGGAGGCGAGCATGGTCGCCGCGATTGCCAGGTATCCAACTGTCCATAGTCGGGTCAATTCGCACGAAGCTCCACTGCCTGCCATCCGGCGCTGCCCGGATGATAAACCCCAAGCCAGCCCAAAAGTTCCCCTCTCGGACTCACCTCGAAGCGAAGTGGTTACGGATGTTCTCAACATCCACGCCAATCGCCTCAATCAACGCCTCGATGCTGTCGAACTTCTTCTCCGGCCGCAGCCGCTTGTGGAAGATGAGCTCGATCTTTTTGCCGACGAGGTCCGCGTTGTAATCCAGCACATGGGCCTCGATCGTCACGTCCTCGTGTTGCAGCGTGGGGGCGATGCCCACGTTGACCGCGGCGATGTGCTCGCAACCGTCGATGAGTGCGATGGCGGCATAGATTCCATTCGCGGGAACGGCATTATGGTGTGGCTTGATGTTGGCGGTGGGATAGCCCAGTTTGCGGCCCATGCCACGACCGCGCACTACCTCGCCGAGGATGCTGTATTTCCGGCCCAGAAAGGTCTCGGCGCGGTCGAGTTCGCCTTGAAGAATCAGCTCGCGGATGAGGGTGCTGCTGACGCGTTCCCCCTCGATGATGAGCGGGCGGGCTTCCTCCACCTGGTAGCCCAGCAGCGGGGCGCGTTCCCTGAGAAACTCGAAATTCCCTAGTGCTCCCTTTCCAAAGGCGAAATCGTGCCCAACGACGAGATGGCGCGCACCACAGCGCGAGAGTAGAAGGTCGCGAAGAAAGTCCTCGCGGTCCATGGCCGAAATCCGCGCGTCGAAACGCAGCACGAAAAAATTCTCGATGCCGAGGGCGGCGGCGAGTTCGGCTTTCTTCTCCAGCGGGGTAAGCAGATTGGGGGCATTGTGGGGGGCGAAGACGAAGCGGGGATGGGGGTCGAGCGTCATCATGCTCGGGCTCAAGTCGCTCTCCCGGGCCACTTGCACCACGCGTTCGAGGATCATGCGGTGTCCACGGTGGACGCCATCGAAACTGCCGACGGTGAGCGCGACGTTCCCGAGGGACTCGTCGAGCGCCATGACATCGGCCACGAAACGCATGATCAGTCGAAAACCCGCTTGGCGTGGATGCGCGCGCCCGCTGCGCTGGGCTCGATGATGCCGAGCGCCACCAAGCGACCCGTCTCGGTTTTCACCTGCACCCACCCCTCGCTGTGCATGCAGGGCTTCACGAGGTCGCGGGGAGATAGCGAGCCGCCGCTGAGCACGATGGCGTTGCTCTGGGGCTTGATTATCACCTCGGGGAAGTCCAGCGCCTGGCCCATGGGCATGAGGCGCTCGCGCACCACCTCGGGGCTGGTCAAGTCGTCGAGCGTTGCGGCGTCGGCCACGCTGTGGCGTCCCACCTGGGTGCGGCGCAGGCTGGACAATATGGCGCCGCAGCCGAGGATTTCGCCTACGTCGTGGCAGAGGGCGCGGACATAGGTGCCGCTGGTGCAACGCACGCGGATGAGGGCGTCGGGGGCGTTGTACTCGAGCACCTTGAATTCGTGAACGGTGACCTTTCGGGGCTGCCGCTCGACCACTTCTCCCTTGCGGGCAATCTTGTAGAGTCGCTCACCGCCCACCTTGACGGCGCTCACCATGGGGGGCAGCTGCTCGATGGCGCCGGTGAACCGGTCGCATATCGCTTGGATTTGTTCGAGCGTCAATTCCGGCACCGGGCGTTCCTGCACCACCTCCCCGTCGCTGTCGTAGGAGTCGGTGGTGATGCCGAGGCGCATGGTGCCTTCGTAGGTCTTGTCGAGCCCGGTGAGGTGCTCGGAAAGACGGGTGGCCTTGCCGAGACAGAGCACGAGCAGACCAGTCGCATTGGGGTCGAGGGTGCCCGTATGGCCCACGCGGCGGGTGCCGGCAGCCTTGCGGACGCGGTCCACCACGTCGTGGGAAGTCATGCCCGAGGGCTTGTCCACCAAGAGAATGCCGGTCATACGGTTTCACCCAAAGTGGCCGCGAGCGCGCTCACCACCCTTTCGATCGCTGTGTCGAGGTTGTCACGAATGGTGGCGCCGGCGGCCGCGGCGTGGCCGCCTCCGTCGAAACGCCGCGCGAACTCAGCGGCGCTGAAGCCCTCTGCCGAGCGTATGCTCAGCTTGGTCATCTCGGGCTCTACGCCGGTAAAGAAGAGGCCCGCTTCCACGCCCTCGATATTGCGGCAGTAATTGGCGAGTCCTTCGAGGTCCTGGCGCGTGGCCTGATGGGCTTCGAGCTCCTCACCTCGCATGTAGCTATAGGCCACCTTGCCGTTCGCCGCCAGCGTGATGCGCCCGATGGCAATCTGGAAGAGGGCGAATTGCTTGCGGGTCATCATCGAGAAGGCCTTGCGCGCGAGGTGGGCTGCGTCGATGCCCGTCTCCAGAATCTGCGCCGCGATGCGGTGCGAGCGGGGAGTGGTGTTGTTGTACTGGAAGCTGCCGGTGTCGGTGATTTGCGCGACATAGGCGCACTCGGCGGCGGCCTTGGTGAGGGGGATGCCGGCGGCGTTGAAGAGGTCGACGATCATTTCTCCCACGGCGGCATAGGTGGGGTCCACCACCCCCGCATGGCCATAGGGATGCTCGACGAGATGGTGATCAACGACGAGGATGCGGGTCGAGGGGGTGACCCAATCGGCGATGCCGCCGATGCGTTCGCGCTGTGCCACGTCAACGATGACGAGGGTGTCGAACTCGGGACGCTCGCTGTCCCGGGAGAGGACCTTGTCCGCGCCCTTGAGCGATGCGCAAAGCCGGGGCACGGGGTCGGAGAGGGCGCAATGAACCTGCGTCTTGCCCATGGCCCGCAGCAGTTCAGCGAGGGCCAGCATGCTGCCGCCGGCGTCGCCGTCGGGGTTCTCGTGCGAACAGATGACAAAGGCGTTGCCGCGCTGGAATTCCTCGATCATGCCGGGGAAGTCGAGCTTCAGCATCGGGGCGCTTTCCTGTTCCTTGTGCACTTCCTCGAATACCTTTTCCAAGTGGTAAACCTCATCCAGCGACGTGTCGGCGTGGAAGCGAATTTCCGGGGTGACACGCATGCGCAGGGCCTTGCCGATTTCGCGGCGCACCCATCCGGCCGAGTTGCGCAGGGCGATGAGGGAGCCCTTGCGCTCTTTCTCCGATCCATACATGCTGACGTAGACGTCGGCGTAGTGGAGGTCGGGAGACATGCGCACGCTCATGACGGAGACGAACCCGATGCGGGGATCCTTCAGCCCCTTGGCGAGGAGCCTGCCGATTTCCTGCCGCACGAGTTCGGCCACGCGGGTTGCCCTGCCGCCGCTGCTCATAGTAGTTGCATTTCCGAGTTCACGAGTTCCGCTTCGCGCTCCATTCCCGCGTGGCGGGCAATCTCGTCCAGTTGTTCGTTGGCGTGCCGGCTTTCGTTGGAGACGACACAGACGGTCAATTCAGCTCGCTGCCACAGGTCGTTGTAGTTGGTTTCCGCCACGGCGCAGTTGAACTTGTTGCGAAGACGGGCCTTGACGCTGCTGACTACGCGGCGCTTTTCCTTGAGGGAACGCGCGCCGTGGATCAGGAACGACAGTTGGATGACGCCGATGGTCATGACCGGGCGCTCCGCTTAGGCCAGTGTCTTGGCGACGGACTCCACCTTGTAGCACTCGACAATGTCGCCGACCTGGATGTCGTCGTAGTTGTCGAGCTTGATGCCGCATTCGAACCCGGTCGCGACCGATTTCACCTCGTCCTTCTCGCGGCGCACGGTGGCGATCTTGGTTTCGCAGATCACCACGTCGTCGCGAATAAGGCGGGCGAGCGAGCCGCGCTCGGTTTCGCCATCGAGCTGATAGGAGCCGGCGATGTTGCCGTAGTTCGAAGAGCGGAACACACGGCGAATCTCCGCGTGGCCGGTGACGATTTCCCTTTTCTCGGGCGTCAACATGCCCTCGAGGGCCTTGCGCACGTCGTCCATCAATTCATAGATGACGCGATACATGCGGATTTCAACGCCTTCCTGTTCGGCCAGCTTCTTGGCCTTGGCATTGGCGGCCACATGGAAGCCGAAGACCACCGCGTCACTGGCGCTGGCCAGCATCACGTCGGACTCGTTGACCCCGCCCACGCCGGAGTGGACCACGCTGACGGAGACTTCTTCGTTGCCGAGCTTGACGAGGCTCTGGTTGAGCACGTCCATCGAGCCCTGCACGTCGGCCTTCACGATGACATTGAGAACCTTCTGCTCGACGCCGGACATGCGGGCGTGGAAATCTTCGAGGGTCATGTGCTTGGCGCCGGTGCCCTGCTTGAGCTTGGCGATGGTGGAGCGCTTCTCCGCGATGGCGCGCGCAACGCGCTCTTCCTTGACCACCACGAAGACGTCGCCGGCGCTGGCGGGCTCGGTGAGACCAGTGACCAGCACGGGTGTGGAGGGGCCGGCTTCCTCGATGGGCTTGCCCGCCGAGTTGAGCATCTGGCGCACGCGCCCGTAGGTCTGGCCGCAGAGGAAGGGGTCGCCGATGCGCAGGGTGCCGTTCTGAACCAGCACCCAGGCGGTCGGGCCCATGCCGCGCGTGATCTCGGATTCGACCACGGCGCCGCGCGCCGACTTCTTCGGGTTCGCCCGGAGTTCCATCATTTCGGATTCGAGGCCGAGCAATTCCAGCAGCTCCGGAATGCCTTCACGCGTGACGCAAGAGATGTTCTGCATCTGCGTGTTGCCGCCCCATTCCTCCGTGAGGAGGCCGAACTGGGTGAGTTCCTGACGCACGCGGTCGGGCTGGGCGCCGTCTTTGTCGCACTTATTGATGGCGACAACAATCGGCACACCCGCGGCCTTGGCGTGGTCGATGGCCTCGATGGTTTGCGGGCGGACGCCGTCGTCGGCCGCGACCATCAGCACCACCACGTCGGTCACTTGCGAGCCACGGGCGCGCATCTCGGTGAAGGCGGCGTGGCCGGGGGTATCGAGGAACACGACGCGCCCGGTGGGGATTTGCACGTCATACGCGGCGATGTGCTGCGTGATGCCGCCCGCTTCACCAGCGGCCACACTGGCCTCGCGCACCACGTCGAGGAAGGAGGTCTTGCCGTGGTCCACGTGGCCCATGACGGTGATGACCGGTGCGCGCAGCACGAGGTGCTCCGGATCATCCGGCTCGTCGCGCATCACGTCTTCTTCTTCGGGGATTTCGAGCTTGACGTCGAAATTGAAGCGCGCGGCCAGCTTGCGGATTACATCCAGCTGAAGCACGTCGTTCTTCGTCGCCATGATTTCTTCGTCCATCAGGGCGAGGATCAGCTCGTTGATGGGCACTTCCATGGCATTGGCCAGCTGTTCAACCGTCATGGTGTCCTCCACCTCGACGGTGCCGCCGCGCATCTCGCCGTCCATGTCGTCGTCCATCGAACGTTTCTTTTTACGGCGCTTCGGCACGCCAAGGCCGGTGCCACTCTTGAATTCGCGCACCATGGCGGCGGCGTCGCGCCGCATGGCTTCTTCCAGCACGCGCTGCTTTTCGGCGCGCTTGGGTTTCTTCTTGGCCGCGGCGGCCTTGCCGGCGGCGGGGCCCGCTGCCACGGGGCGGCGGTCTCCGCGAGCGGCGCGGGCGATGTCCTCGGGAGACATGACGACTTCACGCGGCTGGGTGAGACGGCCCGCGCCGGGGGCATCGCGCAGGGCGGCGCCTCCGCCGGTGCCACGTGGCTCGCGGTTCGCATTCTCACGGCGGCGCTGCATTTCCTCGGCGCGGCGAATGACCGCGGCCACCACATCAGGATCTGGAGTGGGGAGGGGGCGCTCGCGGCGGGCGGCCTCGCGGCGCTTTTCTTCTTCACCCTGCTTGCGCTCGGCCTCGGCCAGCGCGCCCAGGTGGTGTTCCTTGTGCTTGTGCTCATCGCGGTGGGCGTCGGGATAGGCGTCGTCGGCGATGATCTCCGCCGCCGGCTTTTTCGGGGCCGCCAATGCCGCCGCAGGTGCGGGTTCGGGCTCAGCTTCTGCCGGCTCCTCCGCAGTGATCTCGACGGCCTCGGCTTCTGGTTCCGCCTCGGCGGGCTCGACAGCTTCCACCGCAACCGGGGCTTCTTCTTCGGGCTCGCTCGTCTCTTCCTCGGGCAGCACTTCGGCCACGGGCTCCGGCGGCAGCACCTCGGCGATGGGGGTCTCGTCGATGACTTCGGCCTTAGCCTCGGTCTCGGTGGATTTCTTGGCAGGCTTCTTTGCGGCCGCCGCCTTCTTGGCTGCGTTCGCCTTCTGCAGGCGCTCAACGCGCTTGCGGTCCTGCTCTTCTTTTTTCTTCTGCTCGGCAAGCAGGCGCGTCAGGACGGCAGGATCTTCATCCACGTCCATGAGGATATCGCACTGATCGTCGGAGATTTCCGTCTCGACGCCTTCGATGTCGTAATTCAGCTTACGCAGCGTTTCGACCGCTTCCTGCGGGGTCATGTCGAGGCGGTCAGCCAAACTGGCTATCGTCTGCATCCACTCGCTCCTCTATCGCTTTCCCAATTGCCTGCCTGCCCGCGCCTACACTTCGGGCGCTCCCAGGTCATCCGCGCCAACCTTGGCGGTATCCATGCGCGACTCCTCGGGGGCGGATTCCTCCGCTCCGGAGCCATCGCCTTCGATGTCGATATTCCATCCGATCAGCTTCGAGGCGAGGCGCGCGTTCTGTCCGCGCTTGCCAATCGCCAGCGAAAGCTGGTCCTGCGGCACCACCACCTTGATAGACTTGTTTTCCTGGTCCACGCGCAGCGAGACGATGTCGGCGGGATTGAGCGCGTTCTTGCAAAGCTCGTCCACGTTTTCCGTCCAGCGCACGATGTCAATCTTTTCGCCCGAGAGTTCTTCCACCACGGAGCGCACGCGCGAACCCTTCATGCCGACGCAGGCGCCAACGGGGTCCACGTTGTGATCGTGGGAGCGCACGGCGATCTTGGTGCGGCTGCCGGCTTCGCGGGCAATCGCGACAATCTCGACGGTGCCGTCGTAAATCTCCGGCACTTCGTTCTCGAAGAGTCCGCGCACGAGATCGGGCGAAGAGCGCGACAGGATGAGTTGTGCGCCACGCGATCCCTTTTCCACTTCGAACAACAGCGGGCGGATGCGGTC
>JBJOID010000183.1:0-2877 GCA_046047315.1 Candidatus Hydrogenedentota bacterium
AGCGTGCGAGCGGCGGCGAATCGCCCCGGGCGCGGCAGTGGGTATAGGCGAACCAGACGATGAAGGCCACCATGCCGAAGCAGAGCACGGCGGGAGAGTTCACCCAGGCATGCTGCGTCACCACGCCGGCCGCGTTGCGGAGGCTGTAGAAGGTGGCTTCCGGGAACAAGCCCATGATGAAGAACAGGGTCCACAAGGGAACCATGATCCAGCGCCATGGGGATTGGGTGGGGGATTCTTCGGGCACGGGCGGCTCCAGCCGTTTTTCTGCGGCGACCGTATTGGAACAGACGGGCCCGCGGGGATGCAAAGGCGGCGGCATCCATTGCAACCCCGCGCCGGGGGCGGATACACTGCGGTTGCGTTCGCAACCCTGACGGAGCTGGCATGCCGCGCCCATGAGCTATGAGTATTCGGGATATCTGCGCAGCCTGATTTATTCGCCCGACCGCGCCGAGATCGGCCGGGCGGACGCGATCGAGATTCCCTCAGGGAACATCGCGCAGTGGAAGCAGGACGACGACGAGCGCGATCCCGAATGGCGGCAGATTCCCTTGAACACCGCGCACAAGCAGGACGCCGTGACGCTCAAGGCGAACTTCGAGCGCATGCGCGCCATCGAGACGACGGGCCCCGAGGACCCCAGTTTCTGGGCGCCGCTCACCTGCCGCGCGGGCCAGAACACCGGCCCGTTCCCGGTGGACGCGCACCGCTATCCAGTGATTGAGATCACGTACCGCTGCGTCACCAAGGGGTGCCGTCCCGCATGGCAGTGGCGTTATCCCGGCGGGTTGCACTTTGACTGGCTTCGCCCCTCGAAGGAATGGGTTACCGTGGCGCGGCTGGTGCAGCACCGAGGATTCCCGGGTCAAATTACGGACCTGACCTTGCGGCTGTACTCGGTGACCCGCAGCGTCGAGGAGTGGGAGATCAAGTCGATCCGCTTCCGCGCACTGACGGCCGCCGAGGCCGAGGCCCTGCGCAAGGACATGATCCGGCTGGACAAGCCCAGTCTCGCGCCAAAGCATTATCCGCTGCTGGATTCCTTCGTTCCGCTGGGGGTCTGTGTGAATGCGTCGACCGGGCGCGCGCTCGCGGACTTGATGGAGACGCCGTTCCGGGACTACTGGCGGCTGGTGATGGAGGACGTGGCACGCGGCCATCACAATTGCATGATGGTCGAGGATGTCGAGACGCTCTCCAACACTGAAACCACGGAGCTGCTGGGGCTGGCCACCAGCTTTGGATTGCGCGTGGTGCCGGTGCTGAACTGGAAGGCGAGCCGTTTCCTGCGCGAGGGGGCCGAGCTGACGGAAAAGTATGTGCGGCCGCACGCCGAATCGGAGGCGCTGGCCGCGTGGTGCCTGGAGTCGGAGCCCTCGGAGAATTCCTTCGAGAGCTATTGCCGGGCCAAGGAGCTCTTTGAGGCGGCGGACGAGTCGCACCCCCTGGTGTCCCTGATGCGCGACCCGAATGCGACGCCGCTATTCGCCAAGCATTTCGCGGCGTCGGGCGTGTCGTATTTCAAGTCGAATGATCCATGGCAACTGGGCGACATGGTGCGCACGCACCTGCCGCTGGTGGCCGGGCAGCAGTTCTGGGTGACGGCGCCCGCCTACATTTACGCGACAGGGACGCCCCGCTGGAACACCTGCCCCGAGGTGCGGCTGATGATCAACCACGCGTTTGCCAACGGCGCGCGCGGCTGGTTCTCCTACTGCTACCACAACGTCCCGATCTGGGTGGATGGCCCCTTCAAGCGCAGCCTCGCGGGGCCCTTCCTGACCTTCAGCGACATCTGGATCGAGTTGTCGCACCGCGTGGAGCGCTTTCGCGGGCTGAGCCGTCTGCTGCTCAAGACGCGTCCCGGCGACTACTGGATACCGAATGTGAAGATCACCTCGCAGCCGCACCCCAACACACGCCTGCCGGAAGGCATCCCGCATGTGAGCTGGACGTGGCTGCACGGCGCGGACTTTGGCCTGCTGTATGTGGTGAACAACGACATCAATGAAGTCACCGGGGTCAACATCGACATCCCCACGGAAGTGCCGTATGGCCAGAAGCCGTACGACATGACCGACTTCGTGCGCAACCGTGACTGGCGCCCGATGCCGCTTTACCGCCACATCGAGATGTTCCCCGGCCAGGGGCAGATCATCATGTTCGCACCGGACGACGTGGCGGTGCGGGTTCGTGACCGGGTGATAGAAAGCCTGATTGAGGACGACCGCCGCCGCATCGGGCTCGACCTTGGGCTGGCGCGGCGCTACGGGCTCGACATACGCGAGTCGCAGCAGATCATCCAGCGGACCGGGCTGGGCAGCCCGCTTGACGATTTGCAACAGGCGCGGCGTGCGCGCGACGGTCTGACCAACACGCTCTACCGGCATGGCCCGCTCACCCAGGCGCGCAGCGCCCTGCTCGGCGCCAGCTCGGCGCTGTGCGGCTGCGATGGCGCGCTGTGCCTGATTCATGACCGGGGCCGCGTGGACGAGGCGCACGAGCGCGGCATCGAGGTGCTGGCCTTGTCGCGAAGGCTCAATCAGTTGCGTCTGAAAATGCAGCGCGGCCATGCGGCCGATATCATTGACGACTGCAAGCAACTGGCGGCCGACGCCGCGCGGGTGCTGGCCACGCTGCGTGGCGCCTACTGAGGACGGCGGCGCGAGCAGGGCGGCTTCGGGAGAGCCGCCGCTTTCATTGGGGGCGCGGGCGGGATACAATCCACCGCCGTGTGTGCGTATGCTGGACAGGATGCAAGGAGGGCCGGGAGATGATCGTCGAGGGGCGGTTCCGCTCGGGAGGCCTGGAAGGCTTTTATGAACGCCGCTGGCCGGTAGACGCGCCGCGCGCCAACGTGCTCATCGTCCATGG
>JBJOID010000184.1:0-16110 GCA_046047315.1 Candidatus Hydrogenedentota bacterium
GATTGCATGAGCGTCGCGGCCATCCTGCCCATTTCCTTTGCCGATGGCCTTCGCGAAGACGGGCTGCAGAGCGCCTTGATGCAGCGTCACCCCAACGTTGACACCGATCCTTTTTTCCCCGGTTACCTTCACGAGCCGGAACCCGTGACGGTGATGGAGACGATCGAGGAGGCGGTGGCCTACCTGCGGGAGAAGTCGAACGGGGGGCAAGCCGTTGAGGCGGTCCCCACGGATAACCTGCCTCCCGCCGAAGCACCCATCGAGGTGTCCGCGCTCGCGCCGCTCTTCGACGCATTGGGCACGATGACGCGCTATCTCGGCTTTGGCATGGGCAGCAATTCCTGGGTGGTGAGCGGAAGCCACTCGGCCTCGGGCAAGCCCCTGCTGGCTAACGATCCTCATATCGCGTTCTTTAATCCAAGCATCTGGTATGAGGCCCAAATCGAATGTCCGACCGTGGACATCTATGGCTATTACCTTCCCCTGATCCCAATCACCTTGATTGGCCACAACCGGCACATGGGATGGACCCTGACCATGCTGGCCAATGACGACGTGGACCTGTTTCAGGAAACCTTCAAGGAAGACGATCCTAGCAAGGTGATGTACAAGGGCGAGTGGGTCGACGCGATTGTCGAGGAGCAGACCATCAAGGTGCGCTTTGGGGATGACGTGACGGCACAGGTGCGCGTGACGAAGCACGGCCCGATCATCACCGACCTGCTCCGGCTGATGCAGGATTACGAAGGGCCGGACGTGGCGATGTCGTGGGTGTGGCAACACCTCGACTACACGGACCTGCTGGGCTTCTACAAGATGGCGCGCGCCAAGACCATGGAGGAATTCCGGGCGGGGGTCTCGCTGATTACGTCGCCCGGCCTGAACGTATCCTACGCGGACACTGAAGGCAACATCGCGTGGTGGGCGGCCAGCCGCCTGCCCGTTCGCCGTCCCGACGCCAACCCCAAAGTGCTGCTGGATGGCGCGTCGGGCAAGGACGAAATCCTTGGCTACCTGCCCTTCGACGAGAATCCCCACCTGATCAACCCGCCGCAGGGCTTTATCGTCACGGCGAACAACTGGTCAACGGTGAAACCCCTGGGTCCCAACGGGGAGATTCCCTACCTGCCGGGCTACTTCCAGCCGCAGGACCGGGCGGGCCGGCTGGAGCAGCTACTCGCCACGAAGCCGCAATGGACGCTGGAGGAGATGAAGGCGATGCAGTTCGACGACGTGGCCTATACGGGCGCCGAGATGCGGGACATCATCGTAGGCGCGCTGGAGGCGGCGGGCACGGCGCTCACCCCAAAGGAGGCCGAGGCGCTCCAACATCTTCGGGAATGGGATCTCGCCCACGGGGTGGACTCCATCGGCGCATCGCTCTATTGGGTCACCTATGAGTACATCTTCAAGCGCTGGGCGGGCGACCTCATGACGGACAAGGAGCTGGCGATCTATGACTCGCTGGCCGACAGTTTCAACGCCTTCAAGCATTTCATGCGCAATCCCGAGCTTCCCGGCTGGGATGACGTGACCACCCCCGAGACGGAGTCCCGGGAAGACATCCTCGTGGCGGCCTACGGCGATGCCGTCCAGGCGCTGCTCAAGGCCCACGGCGACCACCTTGCGGATTGGGCCTGGGGCAAGGTGCACACCATGGAGTTCAAGCATCCGCTGGGTTACCTGCCGGGATTGAACCGGGTCTTCAATATCGGCCCCTTCCCCTCGACGGGTTCCCAGCAGGTGGTCAACAACATGCTCTACAACGGCAGTGACGGGAATTACTCTGTTATTGCCGGGCCGAGTACACGCCGCGTGGTCGACTTCGCCCAGCCCGAAAAGTCCTATTCCATCCTGCCCACCGGAAACTCGGGACACCTGTTCTCACCGCATTACGACGATCAGGCGTCTTTGTTCATGGCCGGGAAATATCGTGAGTTGCGCTACACCCGCGAGCAGGTGGACGCGAACACCCTGCACACCATGACCCTCGGCCCGCAGTAGCACGGCCCGTTTTCCGCCGCGTGGGGCATTGAAGGATGCCGTCCATCCCCCTATAGTAAGGATCGTTATGCGAGCCAGAACGGGAGGGACGGCGCATGGCGAAGAATTCGGCCGAGCTTAGGGAAACACTGCGGCGCTGGACTCTGCTTCTGGGGGTGCTGCAAATCACCGTCGGCTGCGCTATCGGCCTCATTCCGCCCAGCGCCGTCCAATGGTTTCGCGGCATCGTCATGGCCCACATCGAATACACCGCCAACGGCATCCTGATGATCGTCCTCAGCCTGCTGCTGCGCGAGATGGCCCTCAACGCCACCGCCCTCAAGGCCTGGTTTGTCCTCCTCCAAATCGGCACCTGGACCAACGGCGGCGCCGGCGTCATCGCCGCCTTCGCCGGTGCCACCTCCAAGTTCATGCCCACCCTCAGCGAGAAATTCCCTCCGCCCAACGGCGACAACCACCCCCTCGTCACCACCTCCCTTATCGTCTGCGCCGTCACCATCATGGGTGCATTGCTGCTTACGCTCTATGGGCTTTGGCGTGGGAGAGGGCTGGGGCGGGAACGGGGGTAGCCCGTTGCGCCCCGCTGTGTCGGGGTTCTGCTGACCACGACACGCACCTGCCGACCGGTCTCCCCATCCCTTGCGTAATACTTGCCGCGCGGAAGCGCGGCGCTCCCGCGGATGGTAAGTACCCGCATCTCGCAATTTCGCAAAGGTTTACTGCGCGGATATTCTGAGCGGGGGCTTGGCAAGCATGGGCGTGACTAAGGAGGACCTTTGGTCACGCGATCATCAATGCATCGCCTCTTACCCCCTCCGCCAATCCCGGATATTCAGGTAGAGCGACACCAGCACGGAGCTGACGAAGACAACTCCGGCGATGACATCCACGAGCGTGGGGTCGACGTCCCAGCCGGTGGGGGGGTCGGCGAGCCATTTGAGGTAGGAGTGGGGGAGATCGCGTACGCCGAGCTGTTCTTTCACCTGCCAGTGCCAGTCGGTGAGGGGGCAGTAGCCGAAGCCGTACCAGATGCCAAGCACGGCCCAGGAGAAACCGGTGAGGAAGAGGGTGAGCAGGTTGGCCAGCCGGGTCTGCTTCCAGAACATGCCGAAACAGTTGAAGGCGATGAGAGCGCAGTGAAAGAGCAGTAGGCCCCAGTCCGCCGCGTGGAGCAGGAGGTTATTCGGAAGGGAGTTCACGGATGCGGATGTTCCGGTATCGGGCCTCGGCGGGCGGGCCGCCGTGTATCTGGAGGCCGATGATGCCCTCCTTGGCGATGTCGTTTTCCGTCTCGGTGTAGTCCACGGTTTGGACGTCATTCAGCCACAACTGGATGCGTGGACCCTCGCAGCGGATGCGGTAAGTGTTCCAGTCCCCCGGCCGCAGGGCCTTCTTCAGCGCCTTCCGGTCCGGGCCGGCGAGCACCTTGTTGCGCCGCGATTCATCATAGAGGCAGCCCCACCAGCCTTCGCCCATGTCGGCCTGATAGCCTGAGACTTCGTGGTGGTTGGGAATGCGCACCGTGCGGAACTGGATGCCGGCGTTGGCGTCGGGGATATTGGTGAGCTTCACCTCGAGGGTCAATTCGAAATCGCCATAGGTGGCGGTGGTGCAGAGGAACTCGTTGTTGGGGATCGGCTTTTCCAGTGTGCCGCCCACAATCTGGCCGTCCTCGATACGGAACCAGTCGAGGTTGCCCTCCCAGCCAGCGAAGGTCTTGCCGTCGAATAGCGCCTCACCCGGATCGTGTTCCGCATCCGAAGCCCAGGCGATGATTGGCAGCGCGAGCAAGACGAGCGCAAGCACGCGAGACAGGGGCAACCCTCTGGAGGCTGTACGATAATTCGGGGAGAACATCCCCCGTCCTGCGGCGGGCACCCCGCCACAGGCCACCCCCTTCAAAGGGGGACAGCGAAGCGCCGCCACCATCATGTCCCCCTTTGAAGGGGGTGTCGCACCCGAGGGTGCCGAGGGGGCGATGGGGGATGTTCCCGGACTATACGTTTCGGCACCAGCAACGTGCTTCATCCTCATGACTCATGATCTCCCTGGCGACGGCCCTGCAATGCGGCGTCGTGGTTGGCGCGTTCCACTTCATCGCGAATCCACGCGCGGTGGCGTCGTTCCACCCCGGCCATGAGTCCCGCCACGATGGCGAGGATGGCGGCCCCCTGCAACAGGGCGAGCTGTCCATCGAGCAGACTGGAGCTGTTGCGGAGCATGACGCCGGTTGCGCCGAGTGAAAAGCAGACTAAATAGATAAAGAGCACCGCCTTGCGCTGGCTGAATCCAATCCACACCAGCCGGTGGGAGAGATGGTCGGGCGCGCAGTGGTCGATGATTTCCCGGAGCGTGCGGGTTTCGCCGCGAAGGATACGGGTGATGATGACGTAGGCGAAGTCAAGCAGGGGCACGCCGAGCAGGAGCACGGGGATGACGGAGGATACGAAGCGGCTCTCCGTCCACTCGCCCATCACGCTGAGCGCCGCCAGGGTGAATCCCAGAAAGAAGCTACCGCTGTCCCCCATGAACGCGAGCGCGGGCTTGAAGTTATAAAGCAGAAAGCCGAGGTTGGCGCCGACCAGCGCAATGGCCAGCATGCCGAACCAAGAGAGACTCGTTTCGGTGCCTTCCTCGAAGTGGGTCTGAAGTGCGATCGCGAAGAAGAGCAGGGAGACAATCGTGGCGATGCCCCCGGCGAGGCCATCCATGTTGTCCGCGCCATTGAAGGCGCTGGTCACCCCGGCTATCCAAAGCATGGTCAGCGCGGTGTCGAGCACGGGCTGCTGGAAAATGTTGGTGCGCACGCCGAAGTACGACAGCACCAGGGTTGCGGCGAAGAGCGTGAGCAGTTTGTAAAACCCGGGAATGCGGCCGATGAAGTCGTCCGCCGCCCCCACCAGCAGGCAGATGAAGGAGCCGATGAGGATGCCGTTCATGCCGTGGCTGCGGTATCCGGGCAACAGCACCGCAGCGGCGAAGGCCACCCAAATGACAACGCCCGCGCCGCGCGGCACGGGAACCCGGTGTATCTTGTTGTCCTCCACGGCATCCATGAGTTTTAGGCGCCGCATGATCACAATGCCCAGCGGCATCAGGAGCGCGGCGAGAATAAAGGCGGTGCATCCCACCATGACGTAGGTGCGCGGCCAGTAGTCGGGCTCGGGAAATCGAAACATCAGCCGGGGACATCCTCGAAGAAAGCGCGCAGCATCGCGATGATGTGCTCCGCCTCTTCGTCAGTCAAGGCCGGATAGAGCGGAATGGAGAGCCCCTCGTGGTGGGCGCGGTCCGCCCCGGGGAAATCACCGCCAAGAAAGTGATGGGCGGGGCGGTGCACGGGACGCTTGGCCTCGATGCCGCGTTCGGCAAGGAACGCCATCAGCGCGTCGCGCCGGGGCGTGGCGACAACGTATCGGAAATACACGTGGTTCTCCGCGCGCGGCAGGCGCACGGGCAGGGCGGCAAGCCCTTCGTGATAGCGATCGGCCAGCGCGAGGCGGCGGGCGCAGAAGCGCGGCAGTCGCTTGAGTTGTTCACGCCCAATGGCCGCTGCGAGGTCCGTCATCTTGTAGGCGAAACGGGGCTTCCAGTCGTCGCGATTGTCGTAGTCCCGGCGGTCACGGGCTTCCTCGGCCAGGGCGTCATCGTCCGTCAACAGCATCCCGCCCTCCGCCGTGGTCATCATCTTGGTCGCGTAGAATGAAGCAACGGCGCACAGCCCCCCGGCGCCGGTGGCGCCCCCGAGACTCTGCGCAATGTCCTCGATGACCGGCGCTCCCTCGGGCAGGCACGCGGTGGCGCCGAAGAGATGGGCGACGATGTGCGCCTCGGGGCGTGCCTTCGAATGGTCGGCAAGGAAGTCCTCGTTGGCGTCGAGCAGCATCGGGCGGGCATGGCACAGGGCGATGGCTTGGGGCAGGGCCGCGCACGCGTAGGAGGGGATGGCGACGGAATCGTCGTTGCCAATCCCCAGCGCCAGCAGGGCCAGGTGCAACGCGGCGGTTCCGCTGCCCACGGCGACCGCGTGCCGACGGTCCAGTGCGGCGGCGAACTCGTCCTCAAAGGCGCGCACTTCGCGGCCCTGGGCCAGCATGCCGCTTTCGAGCACGCGGCGCGCGGCATTAGCCTCCTCGTTGCCAAGGAGCGGCTTGCTGTGCGGGATCACCCGCGCGGCTCCATCAGGATGCCGAGTGAATCCGGGCCGCAATTCATGAGCAGGTCGATGATGGACAAGTCCTTGATGAACTCCCCGTGCAACTGCGGATACACCGGCGCCTTCCACTCCTGAAGGATCAGCCCAATACCCGCGTCCTCCAGCGCTTTCGCGTCGAGATACACCTCAAGCGCGTAGGCTCCGCTGTAATACTGGTCGCCGCCCACGGCCTTGATCAAGCCCACGAGTCTCTCGGTGGCCGCGCCGGGAACGTCGAGCGCCGAAGAGTACACGATGGGCGTGCCGATGCCCAGCGCCTCCAGGTAGTAATCGAGCATGGCCCGGTTAATGTCGTTCATGTAGTCCCAGTCGTCGGAATAGATGTTCTCAATGAAAGGGCGGTGGGCTTCGAAGTGGGGGGCGGCCGCATACGATTGCAGAATGCTCTGTGCGTGCTTGCGCCGCCAGGTGACCATGTTGTTGATACGGACCTGGTCGAGGCGTTGTTGCCATGCCTGTAGCACCGGCAGCGTGAGCACCGTCGCCCCGGTTCGCGTCTTGATCTTGTTGCGGTTCTGCCAGTCGTTCTTGGTGAACTGGATGTCATCCAGCACAATGAACACGTCACTTCGGGCAATCTTCTCGAAGTAGCGCAGCCAGGGCAGGTAATGCAGCTGATGAATGCCGACGAGCATGGGGGCGTTTTCCGGTTTGGGGCTCCATCATGCGGAGGCATGGCGGGCAAAGCAAGACCGGGAACAACTACGCTATACTTCCGGGATTGGAGGCAGTTTCATGCGGCTGGTGCAGATAGGCGTGGCGGCGGTGTCCGTGAAGGTTGGAGATTTCTCCGGTAACATCGAGCGGCTGCGCGGGGTCATCGCCGAGGCGAAATCGCGCGGGGTTCACTTGTTGGTGACGCCGGAGTTATGCATTTCGGGCTATAGCCTCGAGGACCGGATTTATTGGGCGGACGTGGCGCGGGAGAGCTGGAAGCGCCTTGAGATGCTGGCTCCCCGGACCGAGGGGATTGCGGTGATGGTGGGGCTGCCCGTGCGCATCGAGGCGATGGTGTACAACGCCTGCGCGCTCTTGCATGATGGGCAGATACGCGGGCTGGTGTTGAAGCGCCACCTGCCCACCTACAGCATTTTTTACGAAGGCCGCAACTGGACGGCCTGGCCAGGCGGGGTGACGCGGGTGCATGGCTTACCGGCGGGCGACTTGGTGTTTCAGCTTCCCTTTGGCGGGGTGACGGCCGAGATTTGCGAGGACCTCTGGTCCGTATCCTCCCCGGCGCAAGCACGGGTGCTGGCCGGGGCAGAGATCATCTGCAACCCAAGCGCCTCGCCTTTTACCCCCCTCAAGAACGAGGAACGCAAGCGGCTGGTGATGGGGACGGCCAGCACGCTGAAGTCCGTCTATGCCTATGCCAATCTGCTCGGTTGCGACAACAGCCGACTGGTTTTCGATGGCGGGGGCTTGATTGCCACCCCGGACGCCCTGGTGGCGGAAGGGCCGCTGCTGTCGAAAGCGCCGTGGACCCTGACCACCGGGATTGTGGACTTGGACGATGTGTCGCGGTTGCGCGGGGAGAACACGACCTGGCGCTCCGACGCCGCCCGCAAATCCGGCGGAGATACTGTCGAAACGGTGGTTTGCCGTGGAGCCTATGCGCCCGCGCCGCTCTCGGGCCTGGCCGCGCAGTGGCCCCGCACCTTCTACGCTGCCGAGCCACTGGAGGGGGATGCCTCCCGCAACCGCTATCTTGACGAACTCTTCGACGCCCTGGCGCTCGGGTTGCGCGATTACTTCGAGAAAGTGGGGGCCTTCAAACGCTTCCTGTTGGCCCTGAGCGGCGGACGCGACAGCGCGCTTTGCCTGTTGCTCGCTGTCGAGGCGGCGAAGTCGTTGAAGGGGGCGAGCGAAGCGGCCCAGTTTGCGGAGCGGGTTTCGACCGTATATCTACCAACCGCGGCGCACAGCAGCCGGGCCACGCTCAAGGCGGCGAAATCGCTGGCGGAAGAATTGGGTGTTCCTTTCCAGGTGTTGCCCATTGATGCGGAGAAGCAAGTCGCACAGGAACTGGCGGCGACGCTGGTGGGCGGGCAAGACCAGGTTGCCCCGTTGGCGAAGCAGAATCTTCAGGCCCGTGTGCGTGGCGCAATCATGCTGAATTGGGCGAACAGCGTGGGGGGGCTGGTGCTGGTCACCTCCAACCTGAGCGAGATGGCCGTGGGCTACAGCACGACCGGCGGCGACAATCAGGGTGGTTTCTCCCCAATCGCCAACGTGCCCAAGACGCTGGTGACGGAGTTGCTCGAATATATTGCAAAGCGCGATGGCCTCCAGTCGCTGAAGGCGGTGCTGGACATTCCGCCGAGTGCGGAACTGGCGCCCGGCCAGACCGATGAGGCGGACCTGATGCCCTATGCCGTGCTGGACGATCTGCTTCATTTGTACGCGCGAAAGCGCCTTTGCCTGGCGGACTGCTGGCGCGCGGTCAACCTGCGCCATCCGTACCATGAACCGGAGCAATTGCGCGCATGGACGGCCGACTTCGCCAAGCGCTTCGCGGCGAACCAGTGGAAGCGGGATCAGCATCCCGTGGCATTGAAGGTGATGGAACTGGACCTCGACCCAAAGACCGGCTTCCGCTTTCCCGTGACCCAAAGCATTCAGTACGAACTGGACGCCCTCGCCGCGGCGACGCTTTGAGCGTTTGTCGCGCAAGACAAAGCCAAAGGGCATCCCTTAAAAGGAGCAAGAAGGTAGTATGAAGTTCCCGTCTCATTCATTATTTGTTGTGTGCGTCGTAATCGCGCCTCTAATTTCCGGCCCGGCCAGCGCCGCGATCGACCACGTGTACATCGTGGCGGGTCAAGACCCGAGCACGTCGATGGTGGTTCAGTTCCACACGGCGAATGCGGCGGAGAGTCTGGTGCGCTATGACACGGAGCCAGAGGCGGAAGGCAATCCCCTGGATTTCTCCGCGAAGGGAACGTCGCACCAGATACCGGGGCTGGAAGACGGACGCCGTATCCACGCGGTTGAGCTAAAGGAGCTTCAGCCCGCCACCACCTATTACTTCTCGGCGAGTAACGGCAAGAGCGGCAGCTTTCGCACCCTCCCCACCGACGACGCGCCCATTCGCGCCATCTTTGGGGGCGATATCGGCGTGCTGCCCCTGGCCTCGATGGTGCTCAAGGCGGCCGCCAAGGAGAATCCCGACATCGCCGTGTTGGGCGGAGACATCGCCTACGCAAATGGCGATCTGAAGAACATCCTCGCGTGGGACATGTGGCTGTCCCGCTGGGAGGGAACCATGAAGCGCGCGGATGGCGCGATGATTCCCATGATTGTGGCGATTGGCAACCATGAGGTGAACAAGCTTGAGTCGACCGACCCGCTGGTGCGCGCGCCCTTCTTCTTTCATCTCTTCGCTCAGGGCGGCAAGACTTATTTCACCCGCAGCCTCGGGCCGAATGTCGGGCTAATCGCCCTCGACACCGGCCACATCACCCCGCATGAAGAGCAGGTGGATTTCCTGCGGCAGTCGCTGGAGGCGGTCGAAGAGAAACCGTACATCTTCACCACCTATCACGTGCCGTTTTATCCAAGCCACCGCAGTTATGACGACAGCCGCTCGATTGCGGGACGGGAACACTGGCAGCCGATATTCGAGGAGTACAACGTTTCCATCGGATTCGAGCACCACGACCACACCTTCAAGCGCACCAAGCCCATACGCGGCGGCGAGGTGAGCGAGGACGGAATCGTCTATTTGGGCGACGGCTCCATGGGTGTGGCGGTGCGCGACATAAAGAACGGTGATGCCTGGTATATCGAAAAGGCCGAAGAAAAGGCGCATGTCTGGGTCGTCGATATACACCCGGAGAAGGTGCAATGCCGCGCTATCGACCACTTTGGCCAGCAGTTTGACGAGATCAGCTTCGCACCGAGACTGGTGACAGCGAACTGACCGAAGTCAGCACAGGTCGCATGGACCCGGACTGTTGCTCTTATGGAAACAAGGGCGCTTGCAAAGAATACGCATAGCCCCCTAGAATAACGGGCGAATCCCCGAGTTGTGCAACCGCAAGCGTATGCCTGTGGTTACGCGGAGCGGCTTTCGCATTCACCCGCCGATTTCCGGCGACCCCTTTTGACCATGGAGGAAGACGAGTCATGTTGATGGATTTCGGCGGCGTTAAGGAAGATGTGACCACGCGCAAAGAGTTTCCGCTGGCCAAGGCCCGCAAGGTGCTCAAGAACGAAGTAATCGCGGTCATCGGCTATGGCGTGCAGGGCCCGGCTCAGGCGCTGAACATGCGTGACAATGGCTTCAACGTGATCGTGGGCCTGCGCAAGGATTCCAAGGAATCCTGGAAGCGCGCGGAGAAGGATGGCTGGAAGAAGGGCGTGAACCTCTTCACCACCGAGGAAGCCGCTGAAAAGGGCACCATCATCCAGTACCTCGTGTCCGACGCGGCGCAGAAGGCGTACTGGCCGACGCTGAAGAAGTACCTCAAGCCGGGCGACGCGCTCTATTTCTCGCACGGCTTTTCCATCACCTACAAGGACCAGACGAAGGTCATCCCTCCGAAGGACGTGGACGTAATTCTCTGTGCTCCGAAGGGTTCGGGCACCTCGGTGCGCCGTAACTATCTTTCGGGCGTTGGCATCAACGCGAGCTGGGCGGTGGAGCAGGACTACACCGGCAAGGCCGAGGAACGCTGCAAAGCGGTGGGCATCGCGTTGGGCGCGGGCTATCTTTTCCCCACGACCTTCCAGAAGGAAGTGTACAGCGACCTCACCGGCGAACGCGGCGTGCTGATGGGCGCGCTTGCAGGCATTATGGAAGCGCAGTATGAAGTGCTTCGCAAGAACGGCCACAGCCCCGCCGAAGCCTTCAACGAAACCGTTGAGGAGCTTACCCAGAGCCTCATCCGCTTGGTGGACGAGAACGGCATGGACTGGATGTACGCCAACTGCTCCGCCACGGCACAGCGCGGCGCGCTGGACTGGAAGCCCAAGTTCAAGAAGGCCACCCTTCCGGTATTCAAGGAGCTTTATGCCCGCGTGAAGAGCGGCGAAGAAACCAAGCGCGTGCTCAAGTCCACCGGCGCCAAGGACTACAAGCAGCAGCTGGACAAGGAGCTCAAGGAGCTTCGCGAGAGCGAGCTTTGGCGCGCTGGCGCCGCGTCCCGCGCGCTTCGCCCCAACGTTCCCGAGAGCCAGCGCGTGAAGAGCACGGCCGGTATCGGCGGGCGCGGCAAGAACTAAAGCGTATTCCTCAGCCATTGAAAATCCCCCCGCGCGATCTGGTCGCGCGGGCGGATTTCTGTTTGGGGTTCAAAGGCGGGAGTGGTCCACGGCTACCCGGCGCGCAATCGCCGTGATGCGGCGAAGCGTTTTACCAGTTCGTCGATGACGACGCCCGACAGGATGACAGCGCCAATCACGGCGAATTCGAGGTGGGTGGGGATGCCGAGAATGTTGATGGCGTTGTAGAGCACGCGCATGACCGCCGCGCCAATGACGACGCCGAGGATGGAGCCCTCGCCGCCACGCAGGGAACAGCCGCCGAGCACGGCGGCGGCGATGGCGTAGAGCTCGTAAAACTCGCCGAAGCTGGCGGGCTGCACACTGTTCACGTCGAGCGCGAAGAGAATGCCACCGAGCCCCGCCAGCAGCGAGCAAATGATGTAGGCGGACATGGTGACGCGGGTGGTGCTGATGCCGCTATAGCGAGCAGCTTCCTCGTTACGTCCCAACGCGAATAGATAACGTCCGTAGATGGTGCGGTTGAGGACGACGGCCGCCACGATGGCCAATACCGTCATGATGACGAAGAGATAGGGAATGCGGTAGTCGGCAAAGAGTGGGATGGACCCGGTCGCGATGCCGCGGAGTCCCTCATGCGCGGTGCCAAAACCGAGGCTTTGGTCATCGGTCAGGTACCTCGCAATGCCACGGTAGAGCAGCAACCCACAGAGGGTTACCACGAAGGGTTGCAAGCGGACCTTGGTGATCAGCAGACCATGGATGACCCCGATACCCAGCGATAAGGCGACGCAGACCAGCAGTGCCAAGGGGACGGGCACTTCCTTCACCGTCACCAGCCAAGCCAGCAATGATGCCACCAGCCCTACAACAGACCCAATCGAAAGATCGATGCCGCCGGTAATGATGACAAAGGAGACGCCGATGCTGAGGATGCCATAGAGCGCGGTCCAGCGAATGGTGTTCTGCACGTTGTAGGCATTCAGGAACTGCGGGTTCATGATGGCAGTAAACGCGCAGATGACGACAAGCAGGGCAAATATGCCGAGGATTTTCTTCACGCAACAGCTCCCACGGGCGCGGTGGCCAGGTGCATCACCGCCTCTTCGGTCAATTCGGCGCGCAATAATTCGCCGGTGATAGCGCCTTCGCGCATGACGAGGACGCGATCAGGCACTTTGAGTATCTCCTCCATCTCGCTTGAAACGAACACCACGGCCACGCCGGCATCGGCGAGTTGCCGCGTGATGGCGTAAATCTCCTGCTTGGCGCCGATGTCGATGCCGCGCGTTGGCTCGTCCAACAGCAGGATGCGCGGCTTGGTCGCGAGCCACTTGCCCAGCACCACCTTCTGCTGGTTGCCGCCTGAGAGGCAGTGGACGCCCTGTTCGGCGTTGGGCGTGGCAATGCTGAACTGGGCGATGGCCTCCTGCGCGAGGGGACGTTCCGCCGCGCGATTGATGAAACCGCGCTTCTGGTCGCGGTGTAGCGTAGGTAGGCTCACATTCTCGCGGATGCACATCTCCAGCACAAGGCCCTGCTGCTTGCGGTCCTCGGGTACCAGCGCAATGCCCGCGCGGATTGCGTCGCGCGGCTGCGCGGCGGTGAGCGGCTTGCCTTCCACCTCGATGTTGCCGCCAAGACTCGGCATCACGCCGAAGATGGTTTGCAACAATTCCGTGCGGCCCGCGCCGACCAGCCCGGCAATGCCGAGAATCTCGCCGGGGTAGACCTCGAAGCTCGCCCCGTGTTTTGGGTACATCGTGGTGACGAGGTGGTTGACGCGGAGCGCGGGAGCGGGGGGGCGCTCGGGCACCGCGCGGGCTTCCACCACCACATCGCGTCCCACCATCAAACGCACCATGGTGTCATGGGAGACCTCGCTGCGTTGCAGGGTGCCCGCGTTGCGGCCATCGCGCAGCACCTCCACGCGGTCGGCCAGTTCCTTTACCTCGCCCAGCCGGTGAGAGATGTAGATGATGCTAACGCCCGAGGTACGAAGTTCCTTCACCACACGGAATAGCTGCTCGGTCTCGTGTTGCGACAGGCTCGATGTGGGCTCGTCCATGATGAGGACGCGCGCCTGCGTGGACAGCGCCTTGGCGATCTCAACCAGTTGTTGCCTTCCGATGGTGAGGCTGCTCACGAGGGTGCGCGGGGAGATATCGAGTCCTACGCGCTTGAGATGGATTTCGCTCTCGTGCTCCATCGTCGCGCGGTCGAAGAAGCCATAGCGATGCGGCTCTCGCCCGAGGAAGATATTCGCGGCGGCATCGAGATTGTCTGCGAGGTTCAATTCCTGGTGAATCAGCGAGACCCCGGCGTCGAGGGCGTCGCGCACTCCGGCGAAAGCAACGGGCTTTCCGTCCATGAACAGCGCGCCCGAATCGGGCGACTGCACCCCGGAGAGGATCTTCATCAGCGTGCTCTTGCCCGCTCCATTCTCCCCAATGACAGCGAGCACCTCGCCGGGTTCCAGACGCAAGGATACCTCCTGCAGCGCCTTCACACCGGGGAAGGTCTTCGAAATGGAGCGGGCTTCAAGCAGGGCCATTTTATTTCACCACAGAGGCACGGAGGGCACGGAGAGATTCTGGAGATGAATCACTTGTTTGTCCTGTATGGAAGTCTATGAACACTTGATAACTAAAATGATGCCAACAAGTTTTAAATTATAGGCAAACCATCTAAAGTAAAAATATATTGGTAAGCCATTACAAGCTTGGTCAACCTAAAATCGGAATCGTAGTATCGGACTCTCCGTGCCCTCTGCGCCTCTGTGGTGGAGTCTTCTTAGGCCCCCGCGGCGCGCATCTCCGCCAGCTTGGCACTGAATTCTTCGACATTGTCTTTGCGGACGAGCACGCTTTCCACTTCGATGAACTTGTTCTCCGGCACCACGGAGGCGTCTCCGTCGACGAGGGCCTTGAGCACCCTGATCGATTCATAGCCGTAGTAATAGGGCTGCTGGCTGACCGTGCCATGCACGTGGCCATCGCGGATTCCCTGGAGGGTGTCGTTCGCTTCATCGAAGGAGACGAGCTGAATCTGGCCCGCCTTGCCGGATTCCTTAACGGCGGCCAGGCACTGCGGGATGTTGTAGGCAAATAGCCCCACCATGCAGGCAAGGTCGGCGTTGGAAGCAATCGCGTCCTCCGCGTTGGCCTTGGCCTTGGCATAGTCAAAGTTGTCGGTGCGCGTGCCCACGATGGTGTACTTCTCATTACTAAGCACAGCGGCCTGTTCATCAAAGGCGAGTTCGCCCGTGGGCATGGGGCGGTCGAGAAGTTCGTCCACCACGCCCTGGCGACGCTGGCGGGCGTTGAGTTGTTCCAAGCGGCCCACGAAAATCATCACCTTGCCGCCATCGGGCAGGGCTTCCTTCACCAGTTGACCGGCGGAGCGCCCGGCCTTGTAGTTGTCCATGCCGATGAAGCACAGGCGGTTGGAATCCGGCGCGTCGGAGTCATGCGTGATGACCTTGCACTGCGCCGCCATCTCGTTGATAAAGGCCACCTGGTTGGCCGCGTCGATGGGACTGATGGCGATGCCATCCACGCCCGTGGCCAGCAGCCCTTCGATCATGCGCTTCTGGTCCACCAAGCCCTTGGGCGGCATGATGACCTCGCAGCTTACGCCGAATTCCTTCTCAGCGGCCCGCACCCCGGCGGCGGCCACGTCCCAGAAGGGATCCACGCCGTTGGTCACATAGGCCAGCTTCATGGTCTTGGTGGTGGCCTCGGTCTCCGTAGAGGCGGGCGCTTCGCCCGCAGGCTTGGCTGCCTGGTTCCCACAAGCAGCCATCGCAAGACACAGCATCGGCAGTGCGATTCGCTTCCAACCCTTCATCACGCGTCCTCCCTCAAGTGCGGCCCAGATGTTTACGTTATGCTACGTTTCGATGAGAATCCATGCAAGCTTCGATCTTGCCGTCCTTCACGGGGGCGGCCTAGAATTCCCGCGGAGAAACCAAGCCCGTGGCTTCCATTTACTACATCGATGGTTACAACATCCTGCACCGTTCGCGCAGCCTTCGCGAATCGGCGCGCGCTGATCTGGAGAACGCACGAGAGGCGCTCATCGACCGGGTGGCGCAGTTCTGTGTGGCAACCGGCCATGTGGCGAATCTGGTTTTTGACGGTCAGCGTTCTCACCGGGCCGAAAAGGTTGCCCACCACCGCAACGTGGCTGGTTTGCACGTGGTCTACACCCCTTCGGACCTGACGGCCGATTCCTATATCGAGCGGCATGTGTATAACCACAAGGACCGGCTTCAAGTGGCGGTGGTTTCGAATGACCGCAGCTTGCGAGACCTGTGCCGCAATCTCGGCGCGCTTACCATGGACGCGGACAACTTCCTCGACACCGTCACCGAGAGCCGTCAAGACATGAGCACCGTGATGGAGAGAAGCAACCGGGTCAAGATCGAACATCTTGAGGACCGGCTGGATGGCGACTCGCTTCAAAAGTTGATGGAGTTGCGCAAGAAACTCTGATTGTCGAAGCGTGTTTCCCCTGCGGCGCACCCCATGGTCTGTGCTAGAATACGCAGTGAAGAGTAGGCCGGACGGCCGCGGCGTTTTGGCGTCGAGGAAAGTCCGGGCACCACAGGGCAGGGTGCTTGCTAACGACAAGGCGGGGCGACCCGACGGAAAGTGGCACAG
>JBJOID010000185.1:0-3047 GCA_046047315.1 Candidatus Hydrogenedentota bacterium
CGCGCCGAGCAAGTGTACGGCGCGTCGCGCCGCCAGCGCAGCAGCGCGCTCGCCATCTGGCACGTGCTCCAGTCGATTCATGGCGTCACGCTGAACGCGGGGCGCAACCAGCTTCGCATCACGCCCCGCCTACCGCCGGGCGTGTCCGTGCTGAGCACGCCGGTGTTCACACCGGGCGGCCTCTGCTGGATGAAGCTGCGCATCGACACCGGCGCGGCTTTCCGCCAGCAGGTTCACCTCAGTTTCGACAGCCCCACGACCATCGCCACGGTGCTGATGCGCGTGCCGCCCGGCGCCACCAAGGTGCGCGCGCTCGCCGAAATGCCCGATGGACCGATTCCCTCCACCGCAGAACTGCTGCCCGGAGAGTATTACCGGCTCGCGCTGATCGTGCTGGAGCGCTCCGTCCATGCCAGCAGTGCCTTCAGCATCGACCTCGTCGCAGAGTGATGAGCAAACCGTCATGAAGATTATTGGCCTCACCGGAGGAACCGGCAGCGGTAAGTCCACCGCCGCCAAGCTGTTCATCGAGCACGGCTTCCCCGTGATCGACGCGGACCGCGTGGGGCATGAACTCATCTCCCCGGGCGGTGCGGCCGAGGCCGCGGTCATCGAGGCTTTCGGCGAGGATATTCTGAGCTCGGGTATAATTGATCGAGCCAAGCTCGGCGCGATTGTTTTCGGCGCGCCGGAACGGCTCAAGCAGTTGAACGCGCTTGTGCATCCGCGTCTATTCGGAGAGATTGCCCGGCAATGCCAGGAGCATGCCGCCAGTGGCGCGATCGCCGTCATCGTGGATGCGGCCCTGCTGGGCGAGTCCGGGGCGAAGGACGCTTGGATCAACGACCTGATACTGGTGACGGCGCCCGCGGAGGTTCGTGCCCAGCGATTGGAGATGTACCGTGGAATTCCCCGGGCCGAGGCTGAACGGCGTATCGCCGCGCAGTCGGACCCTGAGCGCAAGCGGGCCTTTGCCCGATGGGTGATTGACAACGCCGGAACCTTGGAAGCTTTGAGGCCGCAAGTAGCCGAAATCGTGGAGCAGATTCGTGCAGAAGCAGACCGCACATAGCGAGCCCGCCAAGTGCCGCCGCTGCGGGCGCATCTACCGACACGAGCCGGGGCGCGTGCTCTGCCATCACTGCACGGGCGAATCGGAGATTGTGCAGAACCTGCAGCCCTCCGATGAGGAAAAGGTGGTGCCCCTTGCCGAACGCCGCTACGAGGCGCTCATGGCCGTCTACAACGCGCAGGCCGAGGGCGTGCATGCCGGCCTGATTCCCCCAGTGGACGCCTCCCTCGCGCATCCCGCCATAGCGGCGGAGCCCGTGTTCGACCAGGATCGAGAATGCACGCTGTGCGAGAAGCCTCCCCTCAAGGGCAGCGACTTCTGTCTCGGTTGCCAGACGCGGCTGCACAAGGATTTCGGAGACGCCGCGCACACACTCTTCACCGAGCTCGAAAGTGTGGAGGAGAGCAAGCCCGGCAGCATCCGCACCGTCATGTCGGCACTGAGTTCCGCCCGCGCCCGCTCGCCCCACACCCGCATCAACCCCGTCGCCATGGGCAAGCTCAAGACGTGATCCCCGGGGGCGCTCAAAACTGGAAGTAAATAAACTCCTGCTGCCGGAGCACCCCCCACAGAAAAATTGCCCAGAGTCCCGCTGAGTACACCCCCCACCGTAGCGGCAACGGCATGGCGTTGAAGCGGCGGGTAAAGTCGCCCCGCTCGTTCAGGGCGTCCGCCGCCACAATCACCCCGGTAAGAGAAAGGGCCAGCAGGAATTCCGACAGGTGTAGCCCCAGGCCCTCTATGCCACTGGACCACGCTGCCACGTTGAGCACTTGTCCCCAACCGCTTCCCATCCCGCGCAGCAGGAGCAGCGCATCACCCAGCGACTCCGCACGGAAGAAGACCCACGCCAGGTTTACCAGCAGAAAGGTGCGTACCACGCGGGCGATGTGCGGAAGTCGCAGGGAAGGAAGCACCCGCTCGAGCAGCAATCCCGCCCCATGTATGCCGCCCCAAAAAACGTAGGTCCATGCCGCGCCATGCCACAGCCCGCTCAGCAGAAACACGAGCAGCACGTTGACGGCCCAGCGCCGCGCGCCAACGCGGTTACCCCCCAGCGGCACATACACGTAGTCACGGAACCAGGTGGAGAGCGAGATGTGCCATCGCGCCCAGAACTCCCTTAGCGACGCGGAGAAATAGGGCTGCTGGAAATTCTCCATCAAGCGAACGCCAAAGATCCGCGCCGTGCCCAGCGCGATGTCCGTATAGCCCGAGAAGTCGCAATAGATCTGGAAGGCGAAAGCCAGTGTGGCAAGAACGATGGCCGGCCCGCCGTGTCCCTCCGGGTCCGCGTAGACGGTGTCCACCATCACCGCGAGCCGGTCGGCCACCACCACCTTCTTGAAGAAGCCCCACAAGATGCGGCGCAGTCCCTCGACGGCGTCGGCGTAGCGCAGGCCGCTGAAGCTTCTCAACTGGGGCAGCATGTGCGCTGCGCGCTCGATGGGACCCGCCACCAGCTGAGGAAAGAAGGCCACGAAGAGCGCGAAGCGTCCGAGGTGCCGCTCGGGCTGGAGCTGTCCCCGGTAGACGTCGATCGTGTAGCTGAGCGTTTGGAAGGTGTAGAACGAAATACCCACAGGGAGCAGCCAGGCCGGGCCGGGCAGGGGGGCGGGCAGGCCCGCCAACTGCAACACGACCGTCAGCGTCTCCCGGAAGAAACCGTAGTACTTGAAGACGAAGAGCAGTCCGAGGTTTACCATGAGGCTCAGTGCGAGCAGCCAACGCTTGCGCGGGCCGGTCGGGCGTTCCCCAAGCGCAAGCCCCACCGCATAGTCCACGAGCGTGGAAAACACCAGCAGAATGGCGTAGCCGGGTTCCCACGCCATGTAGAACGCGTAGCTCGCCGCGAGCAGCCATGCCCAGCGCAGCCCGGCGGGTAGCAGGAAATGGATGCCCGCCACCACGGGAAGGAACACGAGGAACTCGGCGGAATTGAAGAGCATGATCCGGCTGTATCCCTTTGCCCGGG
>JBJOID010000186.1:0-14442 GCA_046047315.1 Candidatus Hydrogenedentota bacterium
GTCCTCGTCGATGGGCTGCCGTTGCACCGTGAAGAGGCCGCGCGCCCGCACCGCGCCGCCCTCGGTGGAGCCGGCGCCGATGGTGTACACGCGCATGCCGTATTCCTTGGCCACCTGCGCCGCCGTCATGGGATCCATCTCGCCGCGATTGTTGATGCCATCGGTGAGCAGGATGATGACCTTGGACTTTGCTTCGCTCTTGGATAAGCGCTGAACGGCGAGCCCCAGCGCGGAGCCAATCGCGGTGCCGTCCTTGCGCTTGTCCTCGTTGTCCACCTGCGCCATCTCAAGCTCGTGCTCCAGCACGTCGTAATCCAGCGTAAGGGAGCATTGAGTCCATGCGAAGCCCGCGTAGAGCACCAGTCCGATGCGGTCCATGCCGAAACGATCGGCGGTCGTCTCGCGGCGGCTGGCGATGAAATCGCGCACTGCCTCCTTGGTCACGTACAGGCGGTCGCGATAGGCGCCGCCGGCGATGAAGTCTTCCTGCTGCATCGAGCCGGAAACGTCCACCACCAGCATGATGTCCTTCACGTTGGCGCGGTCTTTGCGCACGGCCAGCCCGCTCAGCGGACCCGCCAGCGCCACCACCAGCAGCGACAGGCCCAGCGCCCGCATCAGGGGCGGCAGCCAGCGGAAAAGTCCCGCGCGAGCGCCGCGAATGGTAGCCAGCACGCCGCCGGTGCTGATGCTCATGGCGCCGGGCGGGCGTGCGGTCCATTCGGCGATAAGCAACACCGCCACCGCGACAAGCAGCAGAAGCGCGAGCGGCGACTCGAGGGTGTGGAAGGCAAAGGGTCCGGCGAGGTTCATGCGGCGCTCCTCGCTTCGGGTTCCGGTTGCGGAATGGTTTCACGCACGAAGCCAGTGACGACGCCGAAGCTTTCTTCCATTTCGGCAAGGCTGGGTTCGTAGCGCGCGAACTTCACGCGGTCGCAGTGGCGCAGGAAGCTGGACAAGGCCTCCTGCTGGGCATCGGTCAGGCGGCCGCTGCCCGAAGCGCTCTCCAGGAATTCCGGGGTGGTCTGCTCGGGCGCGCGGATACCAAACCGGTCCTCGATGTAGTAACGCAGAATCGCGGAGAGATCGACATAGTAGGCTTCAAACTTGCCTCCCTGAGGCAGCTGGCGGGAGGCGAGTTCGTTCAGGCGGCGCTCGGCCACAACCCAAGCTGGATCGGGTGGAGCCAGCGGCGCGTCTTTGCGGCGCGCCGCCCAGAGGTAGGCGGCCAGGGCAGCGATCAGCGCCAGTCCAGCCGCGCCAAGGGCGTAATACCACCAGGGCGCTGCCGGCGGGGGAACCACCACATCAAGCCCGGGAAGCCCCTCGAATTCCCCCGCGGCCGCGAGTTCCGACTCGGTGAGGTCGCGCACGGAAAGCGCCAGCGGGGGCACGCTCAGTGATTGGCCGGCGATGGTCAGTTGCTGTCCGGGCATGAGGTAGGCGCCGGGACGAAGCGCGTCGAGCACGTAATCCTGCTCGATTACCTGGCGATCCTCGTTGACGGATGAACGCAGCTCACCGCGCCGGATGGTGAAATCGGGGTTTGCGCTGGACAGCTCTGGAAATTCGAACTGCTCCCCGGCGGGCGCTTCTATACGCAGGGTATAGGTGGCCGTGCGGTGAAAGGGAATCTCCGCCGGAGTCAGCGAGGCGGAGAGGGAGGCCGGAGGCGGCGCGTACTGCGCGATGCTCACCGGCGAAAGAATCAAGGCACAGAGGCACAGTAAGCGCAAGGGAAAGCGGCGAGCAGCAAGGAACGACAGCGCGCCCATTCGGGACGTCGCACCCTCCCGTCGCACACGTCTTTCATCTGTCATCATGCCCGGCATTACGGCTTTCTTCTCTGACTCTATGGTTATCACTGCTAGGCCATGCGCTTTTCGCGCATACGGAAGAAACGATAAATCTCGTCGATGTAGTTCTTGTCCGTGCGCACGTGCATTGCGTCCACCTTGGCAACGCGGAAGACCTGGTCGCGCTGCTCGGCGCGACGGCGCATCTCGTCGGCATAGCGTTTGCGCACGGTCGCGTCGCTGGTGTTGACGAGGGTCTCGCCTCCGGACTCGGCGTCGCGCACGGCGATGAGTCCCACGTCAGGCAACTGCTCCTCGCGAGGGTCGGTCACCGTCACGGCGATCACGTCGTGGCGCTTGTTTGCGATGCGCAGGGCGGAGTCGTAGTCTTCAGCCATGAAATCCGACAGCAGGAACACCACGGCGCGACGCCGGGTGACGCTGTTCAGATAATGAAGGGCGTTGGGTATGTTGGTCTTCGTGCCCTTGGGCTCGAAGTAAAGCACTTCGCGAATCACCCGGAGCACGTGCTTCCGCCCCTTCTGCGGGGGGATGTAGAGTTCGACCTGATCGGTAAAGATGATCAGGCCCACCTTGTCGTTGTTCTTAATGGCGGAGAAGGCCATCACCGCGCACATCTCGGCGGCAAGTTCGTTCTTGAAGCGCTCGACGCTGCCGAAGCGACCGGATGCGCTGGCATCCACCATCAGCATCACCGTCAGCTCCCGCTCTTCCGCCATGAGTTTCACATGCGGCGCCCCCGAGCGCGCGGTCACGTTCCAGTCGATGGAACGAATGTCGTCCCCGGGCACGTATTCGCGGACTTCCTTGAACTCCATGCCCTGTCCCTTGAAGACAGACTCGTACTGCCCCGCAAGGATTTCATTCACCATGCGGTTCGTGCGGATTTGTATCCGCCGGATTTGAGCCATGACTTCTGAAGGGATCATTTTAAATCTTCACCACAGAGGCACGAAGACACAGAGAAGAAATTGAATGGTCTTGCTTCCCAGCTATCTTCTGCTTCCTCATGGTCTTTCTCTGTGTCTCTGTGCCGCTGTGGTCATCATTGCCTTACGGCACCGGCACCGTTTCGAGAATCTTCCGGATAATGTCTTCACTCGTCACGTTCTCCGCCTCCGCCTCGTAGGTCTCCTTCACCCTGTGGCGCAGCACATCCATCGCCACCTGCTTCACGTCGTTGGGGAACACGTTACCCTCGCCTTGCAGGAAGGCCAGTGCGCGGGCGGCCTGTTGCAGGTAAAGCGTGGCGCGGGGAGAAGCGCCATATTCGATCTGGTGCTTGATCTTCAGGCCGTACGCCTCGGGTTCGCGCGTGGCCTGGACGATGTCCACGATGTAGTTCTTCGCCTTGTCGTCCACGTAGATGGAATTCACCACCTCGCGCGCCTCGAGGATTTCCTGTCGCGTGACCACGGTGCTGACCTTCGGCGCGTGGAGCATGTCCACGCGGTCCATAATCTGCCGCTCCTCCGCCTTGGTGGGATAGGTGATCTTCACCTTGAGCATGAAGCGGTCCACCTGCGCCTCGGGCAGCGGATAGGTGCCTTCCTGCTCGATGGGGTTCTGGGTGGCCAGTACCATGAAGGGAGCGGGCAACTCGAAGGTCTCGTCGCCGATGGTCACCTGTCGCTCCTGCATGGCTTCCAGCAGCGCGCTCTGCACCTTCGCCGGGGCGCGGTTGATTTCATCCGCCAGGATAATGTTGCCGAACACGGGACCCTTTTTCGTGGTGAACTCCCCGCTCTTGGGGTTGTACACCAGCGTGCCGATCAGGTCGGCGGGCAGCAGGTCCGGGGTGAACTGGATGCGGCGGAACTGGCAGTCCATCGCCTTGGCCAGCGTATTCACGGCGGTCGTCTTGGCCAGGCCGGGCACGCCTTCGATGAGCACGTGGCCGTTCGCCAGCAGGCCCACCAACAGGCGGTCGATGAGGTATTGCTGCCCCACGATGACCTGGTTCACTTGCTGCCGCAATCGCGACACGAACTGCGCCTGCTGCTCCACATTGCGCCGGACGGCTTCCACACTGACGCTCATGTCACTTATCCTCCTTGCGCTGCGTGAGCGCCTGTTCCAGATCCTTCATCGCGCCATCCATCTCGTCTTCGGTTGGGCGCACGCCCCGATAGCCCACGTCCTGCGCGCGCGCGTCAAGCCGGGGCGACCAGGCCGACTGCCCCCCCTCCTGCTCGAGCGCCCGCGCGGCGGCAGAGAGGCTTCGGTAGAACTCGTAGAAATTGCCGTCCAAGCGATGACGCCGGGCATGGTGGAGGTGCTCCCGCGCCTGCTCCCAAGGCGTGCCCTCGATGGACTCATCCGCCCGCCTGCCCCGCCCACGCCGCCATGCCAGCACGAGCAGCGCCACCGCCAACAACCCCAGCACGCCCGCGCCAAGGGCAACGTAGAGCGGCATGAGGTCTCTGCGCACCTGCACCGTCATCGGCTTCGTGGCCACCACCAGCGGCACGGCCTCGGCCAACGCCTCGCCCGGCATCGGCGCCTGGGTGGCGATGGGCAGCGCGCGCACTTGCAGCGCGGGCAACTCGAAATCGCCGGGCTCGGTGGCCGTTATGCTCAGCGATAGCTGGAACTGTAGCTCCGCCCCGGAGACTGATACGCCGCCCCAGGCGATCGTGCCCCAATCCAAGCTGGGTTCGCTGCCGGATGCGGGCGGCAACAGGGTGTAACGCTGCCCCGGCTCGATGCCGCTCAAGGTCACCTCGAAAGCGGCTGGCTCCCCGGGACGCAGCGGCTCACCGGAGGACGACAACACCGCCGTCAACTCCGCAGCCGCAGTCCCCGCGCACAGCGCGACGGCGAAGCCAAGCACGAGGGCGTAAATTTGGACACACCACTTCATGCCCTCTAGGGCGCAGGTTTCATGCCGAAGCCAAAGCACACGACAAGTTAAATAATTTCAACAACTTAGCTTCGTCGTGCCATAGGAAGCCTGCCCCATTTCAGGCGAGCATGCGCACTTGAGGCAATCCTAGAAACGCGATAATTGATTTAGAGATGGGGACTTAGAACTGACCGAAATCCCGGCCGTCATGCCAGGCTCTCGACCGATAGAGCTTCGTGCGACATTTCGCCTTCCCTTTTCCCCGGCACCTGCGACATCACGTATTCGCTCAGGGCGGTGATGGTGAGGGAGGGGTTGACGCCGAGGTTGGCGGGGACGAGGCTGCCATCGGCAACGTAGAGGTTGTCGTAGCCGAAGACCCGGCCCTTCTCGTCGCACACGGCGCGCTCGGGGGAATCGCCCATGGCCGCGCCACCGAGGATGTGGGCGGTGCTGGACGTGTTGCCGATAACTTCGAGGCTAAGGCTTTGGGGCACGCCGTCGAGCCGCTCGGCCAGGCGCTGGGTGATGCGGTTGCCGATAGGCAGATACTTGGGCACGTCTTGCCCGGGCACGAGCGCGGTGTCGATGCGGCTGCCGCCGAACCAGTTACGGCGCAGGCGCAGCTTCATGTAGCTGTCCAGCGGCTGCATCACCAGCACCACGATGGTGCGACGCGACCAGCCAATGGGATTAAGCGTGTGCAGGAATTGCAGGGGGTGCGCCAGGATATTGCCCACCAGCCGGACCCACCGGGGCAGGGTGTCCCCCCCGCCGGTGAGCAGGGTCATCAGCCAGGACATGGAATCCGCGCCCATGCCGTAGCGCACCATTTCGATGTGGGTGTCGTCATCAGGATAGACGCCGGAACTGATGGCGATGCCGCGCCCCACGTTGGCGCGCCGGTCCTTGGAGTTCACCCCGAGGATGGCCTCGCTGTTGGTGCGCACGAAATCGCCGAGCCGTTCCGATAGTCTCGGCAGGCTGCCGCGCTCCTTGCATTGCATCAGCAACTCGACGGTGCCCAGCACCCCGGCGGAGAAGACCACGCCGCGCGCGCGGCGGGTGGTAACGGCGCGACGCCAGGGGCGGGTGGAACAGACGGTGTCCACTTCATAGCCGCCGCCGGGGAGGGGGCGCACATCCACCACTTTCGTTTCGGGAACGATTTCGCAGCCCTGCTTTTCCGCGAGGTAAAGATAGTTCTTGTCCAGCGTGTTTTTGGAATTATGGCGGCAGCCGACCATGCAGGAGCCACACTCGATGCAGCCGGTGCGCTCGGGGCCCTCGCCGTTGAAGAAGGGATCCGGCACGGTCTTGCCGGGCTCCCCAAAATATATGCCCACGGTGTGGCGGTGGAAAGTGCCGCCCCGGCCATAGTCTTCCTCCACCACCTCGCGGAGCGCCTCGTCGGTCGAGTAGATGTTCTTTGCCTCGACCACCCCCAGCATACGCTTGGCTGTCTCGTAATGGGGGGCCAGCCGCTCCTGCCAGTCCGCCGCGCCTGGCCAACCCTGATTGCGGAAGGCCTTGGCCGGCGGCACCAACAGCGTGGCGGCATAAACCAGGCTACCGCCCCCCACGCCCGCCCCGTGAAACAGCAGCAAATCGCTCAGCCAGGTGATCTGCGCGATGCCGTGCAGCCCAAGGCGGGGAGCCCAGAGGTGTCGGTGGGCCTGCCAGGTGGTGGTGGGCAGGGTGTCCGCCGTGAAACGCTTGCCCATCTCGAGCACCGCCACCTTGTAGCCCTTCTCGGTCAGTCGCAGGGCCGACACAGAGCCCCCGAAGCCGGAGCCGATGATGAGGTAATCGTAGTCGAATTCGCCGCCCATGCCCGCCGCTCCGCCTGTTTTTGGTCACGGCTACTATGGCCGAACGCTGTTCATGGCGCAAACCAGCGCGGGGGGCTTCCTTGAATTCGGGTCATGCCACCGCGATACTCCTGCACCATGGCTGAGTCGTTGACGTTGGATTATGTGCGGAAGCTACTTCCGCGGCGTCCCGAGGCGGGGCACAAGGGCACCTTTGGGCATGTCTTTGTGGTGGCGGGGTCGCGCGGTTTCACGGGCGCAGCCAAGCTGGCCTGCCGCGCGGCGGAGCGCTCCGGTTGCGGTCTGGTCACCCTGGGAATTCCTCAGCCGCTGCTGGACACCGTGGCGGGCGACCTTACCGAGAGCATGACGCTGGCGCTGCCCAGCCCGAAAGAGGGGCGGCTGAGCGAAGAAGCGGTGACCCCCGCGCTTGAATTCGCCGCCACGACGCAGGCCGTGGCATTGGGGCCGGGTCTTGGCACGCAGGAATCGACCGCCGAGTTTGTCGAGCAGTTCCTTGTGCGTTGTCCCGTTCCTTTCGTGGCCGACGCCGACGCGCTCAATGGCATCGCGGGACGGGCCGACCTGTTGGGCCTGAAGCGTTCGGCCTGTATCCTGACCCCCCACCCCGGGGAGATGGCGCGCCTGATGAATCTCGATACCCAAGCCGTTCAGGCCGGGCGCGAAAAGGCCGTGCGCGCCATGGCGGATCTCGCCGGCGCGGTGACGTTGCTCAAGGGGCATCGGACCCTGATAGCCCTGCCCGGTGGGGGCGTACTAGAGAATCCCACCGGCAACAACGGACTCGCCAAGGGCGGCTCCGGGGACATCCTTACCGGGCTGCTGGGCGGCCTGCTGGCGCAGGGCCTGCCGCCGCACGACGCCGCCTGCCTCGGCGTGTACGTGCATGGGCTCGCCGGAGACATTGCCGCAGCCCGCCTGGGCGCGCGGGGCATGACGGCTTCCGATGTGGTGACCGCCCTGCCCGCCGCATGGCGCCAAGTGGAGTCCTGACCCTTGGCTTCGCTCTCCGACCTGGGCGAGTTCGGCTATATCGCGCGCGTTACCCGAGACCTCCCCTCGCACCCGGACGTGGTGGCGGGGGTTGGCGACGACTGCGCGGTGGTGCGCCAGGGAGGCAAGCTCATGCTGGTGTCGTGCGACGCCTCGATAGAGGACGTGCACTTCAGTCGGGCTCTCGCCTCGCCCTATGACATTGGCTGGAAAACCTTCGCCTCGGCGTTTAGCGACATCGCGGCGATGGGCGGGGCGGCGCGCTTCGCCGTGGCCTCCCTCGCCTGCCCGCCGGACACGCCGCTCGATGTGCTCGACGAACTATCGCGCGGAGCGCACGATTGCGTGGCGCATTGCGAGGCCGTTTTGATTGGCGGCGACACGACCCGTTCCCCGGGCCCCTTGATGCTCGACGTGACCGTGATTGGCGAGTGCGTGGAGGGGCGCTACCGGCTGCGCTCCGGCGCGCGCCCCGGCGACGTACTGGCGCACACGGGCAGCCTTGGGCTTTCGGCAGCAGGGCTGCTTGCGCTGCAACAGGGCGTGAGGGCACCCGAACTGGCCCGCGCCCACCTGCATCCAGAACCTCGTCTGGCGGCGGGGCTGTGGCTGGCCTCGCACGAAGCAGTCCGGGCGATGATGGATATTTCCGACGGCCTGTTGCAGGATGCCTCGCACCTCGCACGGGCCTCCGGCTGTCCGGTCCACGTGGATTCCGCACTGGTGGATGTGGAGCCCCTCGAAGCCTGGGCCAGCCGCCTCGGGGCAAACCCGCTGGATTTGGCTGTATCCGGTGGCGAGGATTACGAGTTGTTGCTCGCGGTTGACCCGAAGGCGTTTGCCATGGTGCAACAGGGACTGCAAGAGAGTGCGGGCCTCTCACTCACGGCGGTGGGACGATTCGTGGCGGGGGCGCCGCAGGTGCTGCTCGATGGCAACCCGCCCGCTCGGGGTGGCTACGACCACTTTCATCCCTAGCGTTCGGGCGCGAGCCATCGCATTGCAAGGGCGAATTTGTTAAACTCGCCTTTCACTTTTCCGGCGCTTGCCGCACCTTGAGGAATTTCACCGTGTCCTGGATTCGCGAACACAAGATTCTTACCGCGCTTGGCGTGCTGTTGCTATTGATTCTGGCATTGGCCATCGAGGTCTATTCGTGGCGGATTGGCCCGCATCATGACTATGAGTTGGATGCCCGTGTGCTGGAACCGCAGGGCGAACAGCCCGGCCAGCTTCAGGTAGGTGTGGCCAAGCGGGACATCTCGCCCGACTTCAATCTCTACGACACCTGGCAGGACATTAACGGCAACAGCAAGTACGACGAGGGCGTCGACGTATACGAAGACCGGAACGGAAACGGAAAGTTCGACGGCATCTGGCTGGCGGGCTTTAACACCAACCGTCCCGCGCAGGGAATAAACGACGCGCCGTGGGTGAGGGCGATTGCCTTGCGCAACAATGGCGTGACGCTGGTGATGGTGACCATCGACAGCGTGGGCATCTTCGCCAACGAATACATCACCATCCGAAAGTCCCTTGACCCCGCGTTGAATATCGACCACGTCATGTTCAGCGCCACCCACGTGCACGAAACCCCGGACACGATGAAGATCTGGAGCTACTGGAAGCGCGTCAATTGGGGCGATGACCAACTCGACATTCCCATCTTTGGCTATCGTGAAGATTACATGCACATGATCCAGGCGAAGACGAAGGAGGCGATCGAGGAGGCGGTGCAGGCGCTTGCTCCCGCGGACATGTATTGCGCGCAGGTAGAAATCGAACCCGAAGGTTTCGTGCGCGATTCGCGCAAGCCCATCGTGATCGATAAGCGCATGTCTTTGTTCCACTTCACCAAGCCGGGTACCCAAGATACCATCGCCACCTTCGTGAACTGGGGCAATCACCCCGAGGCGTTGGGCGGAGATAACCCCATCATTACCTCGGACTTTCCCCATTACCTACGCGTCGGCCTCGAGGACGGGGTTCCAGCGCCGAATGGCGTCGAGGGATTCGGCGGGATGTGCCTCTACTTCCAGGGACAGGTGGGCGGCCTGATGACCCAGCTCAACATGGTGGTGCCCCACCGCGACGGCGTGCAGAGTTTCAAGGAGGATTCTTTCGAGAAGGCCGAGGCGCTGGGCTACAACCTGGCCATCGTGGCGGCGAAAACCCTGCGCGATCCGGAGCGAGTTTGGAAGAACGAGAATCCCAAAATTGGCTATATCGCCAAGACGGTGATGGCGGAGATGACCGGCCAGTACAAGATTCCCGTGATGCTTGGCCTGATCCACGAGGGCTATTACGCGGGCGGGCTGTCCAAGAGCGAAATGAACGTGCTGCGGATTGGCGATGTGCTCATCCTTACGGTGCCGGGTGAGATTTATCCGGAGATCACGGAAGGCGGTATCGAGGCCAAGCCAGGCAACGACTTCGAGTTGACCGCCCCGGTGGAAGTGCCGCCGCTGCGGCCCACCATGGAAGCGAAGGCGAAGATGGCCTTCATTATTGGCCTAGCCAATGACCAGATTGGATACATCGTTCCCAAGAGCCAGTGGGACACGAAGCCCCCGTACGTTTACGAGAAGTCGCAATACGGCGAGGAGAACTCGGCGGGACCCAACATGGCGGGCTTGGTCCACACCACCGCGATGGAACTGATGAACGAGATGAACGCCTCGTTCTGATTCGACCAGAACAATCCACTACGAAACGGCGCGTCACAAGACGCGCCGTTTCTTCTATTGCAGCGAGATCTGGTTGAGCGTCACGCGACGGAAATCGATAGAGCAGTCCGTCCTCAGGGGCGGGCGCGCTCGGGCACCATGGTCTTGCGGAACTGGTCGAACTTCTCCGCGTAGATGGCCGCCTGCTCCGGCGTCAAAGCTCCCATCACTTCGAGGCGCGCGGCTTCAATCGCCGCATCGATCTCGGGCAGGCTGCGATCTCGTATGCGGACCAGCTCCCGCTGGAGCTCCATGTAGATTGCCTCGATGCGCTCGGCCTGCTCATCGTCGAGCCCATAGACCCAGCGCATGCGCGAGACGATGCGCGGGGGAATTTTCTCCGGCTCGTGGATGGTGGTCATCAGGCGGTCAAACAGGATTGCGATGGTGACAGAACTGCCGATGATTCCACCGCACACAAGAAGCATCACACCCATGACAAGGCTCAGCCACCGCCGTCGTCGGGCGGGAAGGCGGGGGTGCGGACTGGGTGCGGCAGCTTCGCTCATACGGCCCGCCTAATGCCCCAGCAGCGGGGTGATCTGGAACAACGCGCCCATCGGGTCGGTAATCGAGCCATACAGCGTAAAGCTGAACGTCGCCGCGACGCAGGCCGTGGCGATGCTGCCCAAGGTCAGCCAGACCAGGGGGCGGTCGATTTCCTCTTCCATCCCGGCGATGCGGTAAATCACGTGGTGGCTTACGTCCATGCTGGGCGGAACATCGCGCCGCGCCCGGCGCGCCAACTGTTCAAAGGCCTTAATCCTGTCCATGCCCGCCTCCTTATCCATCAAAACCTCGCCTTTCCAGAAGGGAGCGCAACTTCTGCCGCGCCCGGAAAGCCTGCACCTTCACCAGCGCCCGGCTCCAGCCTGTGCGCGCAGCGATCTCGTGGGTGTCGAGTTCTTCAAGATACAGCAACGTCAGCACGAGCCGGTCGCGCGGGGGCAACTCTGCCAGCAGCGCCTGCACCCGGTCCGCCGCCTCGGCCGCGGATCCCGGCTCCGGAGAGGATGTACCCTGATCGTGCCAAGGCTCATAGGCCGTTTCGCGCTCGCGCCGAAGCGACTGCCGCCGCCAATACCGGTACCCCACCCGCGTAGCGATTCGCCGCAGCCAGTGCAGGAAGGGCGCATGGCCCCTGAAGCCCCGAAGCCCAAGATATGCCTCGACGAAGACCTCTTGCGCCAACTCCTCCACAAGGACGGGGTCACGGGTGTACTTCCACAACTGCGACACAATCTCGGCCTGGTATCGCCGTACAAGCCGGGCAAAAGCCTCCTCGTCACCGCCGAGGCTGGCCGCGATATCGTCGCGGTCCTCGCGGCTGGCGGCGCCTGCTGGCTGCTGTGGGGCCTGCTCTGAGGCGACCACCACACCCCAGGGGATGCGCTGGCCGGTGACCAACTCCATTTTTGGCTCCATGCTTCTATGGACGAAGTGGCTGGCCGCCGTCCGCTGGTTACACCTCACGGAGCATTGATGTTGATGGTGACGGGCTGGCCGTTGCGCAGCACCTGCACCGAGAAGTTCTTCTCGCCCTTCAGCGTGGTGGCCAGGCCGAAAGCCTCGATCTCGCTGCGCACCGGATAACCGTTGACGGAGGTGACAATGTCGCCATCGCGGAAACCAAGCTGGCTGGCCATGGGAATCTGGCTGATGTTGTCCGCCGTGAAGCCGACGGCGTTGCCGCTGGCGTCCTTGTGCACGCGCAAGGCGTGCTTGCTGGCGAGCGACATCACGTCCACGTTGCCCGTGTCAATTTTCGGCATGGCAAGCCCAGGCGCCGGGGCGGGCGCGGCAGTGCCTTCGGCGAGGTAGGCGGGCGTGTCCTCGCCTTTCGCTTCGCCCTTCGCCTTGAGCATCTTGGTTTCTTCCTCCGCTGCGGGTGCGGTCTCCTCGGCGGCCGGTTGCGGCTGCCCCTGGTAGACCACGGGGGGCAGTCCCTCGCTCTTGCGGAAATCCCAGGGAGCCAGCGACGAGACATCGGCAAAGAGGCCCAGCCCGCCCCCGATGGCCGTGGCATTCAGGCGCTTGAGGGTGGCATTCTCGGGCACGTTCACCGAGTCCCACCAAGCCAAGCCCTCGGAGACCATGGCTTCATGCAGCACCACCCCGTCCGGCGAACGAACCACCACCACCGGGCGGCCGCCTTCTTCGTTGGTGATCTTGTCCAGCGCCACCTCTTTGCCGTTGATCTGCTGCTCGGTGTAACGCTTCGCCTCTTCAAAGTGCGGTTGCCCCGGCTCGGGGGCGTCCGCGCCATAGAGGCGCACCTCGACCGCCTCTCCCCCATTGTCCACGGTGAAGAGATCGCCCTCGGCCACGGACAGGACCGTGAACTTTCCGGAACCAATGGAAGCCGCCGGTGCTAGGGCCGGCGTCAACAGCGCCGCGCCCAGCAGCGCGGTCATGCCCAGGGAAGCACGCATGATATGGAACTCCTTGAAGTTATAGCCCGACCCTTGCCGCCATTCTATGCCGGGGAAGGCGGGGGTGTAAACCGCGCGGCGAGCGCGGCCGCGTCCTCGGGATTGCATACCGCGCCGGGTGCGCCGGGTTCCATGGCACGCTAGAATGCACGCGGAAGGGAAACGACGCCTTGAACATCCTCGGCATAGGCGGATATTCGCACGACAGCGCGGCGGCGCTGGTGGTGGACGGGCGCATCGTGGCGGCCGTGGCGGAGGAGCGCCTGTCCCGGGTGAAGCATCAGGGGGGCGTGCCGCGGCTCGCCGTGGACTATTGCCTGCGCGAGGCCGGGCTGCGGCTGGAAGACATCGACCACATCGGCGCCTACATGCGGACGGGACTGCGGCTGGGCAAGCGGCTGCCTTACCGCCTTGCCTGCCTGCCCCGGCATCCGCTCTACAGTGCAGGGTTCATGGGCTATGAACTGCTGCACAACCTGGAGTATGCGCGGGGGATGCAGTCGCTTCGGCGGGGGAAAGCGCGCCTGCATTACATGGAGCACCACCCGGCGCATGCCGCCAGTGCCTTTCTGTGCAGTCCCTTCGATACCGCCGCGCTTTTGAGCATCGACTATGTGGGTGAGTGGGACTGCACGTGGATGGGCGTAGGCGAGGGGACCCGGCTGCGCAAGCTGCGGTCGATGCACTACCCGAATTCGCTGGGAGTATTCTACTCCGCCATCACCGACTACCTCGGCTTCCTCCGCGCCAGCGATGAATATAAGGTGATGGGCCTCGCCAGCTATGGCGAGCCGGTATATGCGGAGGACTTTCTGCGCATGCTGCGCCCGGGCGATGGCGGCTACGACATCGACCTCGACATGACGCAGTGGCCCTGGCTGCCCGGTTCCCGGCGGGGTTATTTCAGCCCGAAGTTCTTGGAGCGCTTTGGACCGCCGCGCCGCAAGGAGGAGCCCATCGAGCCGCGCCACCAGAACATTGCCGCGAGCGCGCAGAAAGCGCTCGAAGAGACGGTGCTGGGCATGGCGCGCTGGTTGCACCGGGAGACCGGGCAGCGGCACCTATGCCTTGCCGGGGGCGTGGCGTTGAACTGCTCGATGAACGGCCGTCTGCTGCGGGAATCTCCCTTCGAGCGCATCTTCATTCAACCGGCCAGCGGCGACGACGGCATCGCCGTAGGCGCGGCGTTGCAGTTGCACGGCCAATACGCGGGGCAGACAAACATCCCCCACCCTGCGGCGGGAGCGCCGCCGCAGGGCACCCCCTTCGAAGGGGGACCAAGGCTGGAATTGACGCACGCCTATCTGGGGCCGGGGTACACGGACGAGGAGATTAGTGCGGCGCTGGAAGGCGGGGGCACGCCTTATGAAGTGTGCGATGACATCGAAGCACGCACAGCCACCCTGTTGGCCGAGGGCAAGATTGTCGGGTGGTTCCAGGGGCGGATGGAATTTGGACCGCGCGCCTTGGGCAACCGGAGCATTCTTGCCGACCCCACCCGCCCCGACATGCAGGACAAGCTGAACACCCAGGTCAAACACCGCGAAGAGTTCCGCCCCTTCGCCCCCGTCGTCACCGAGGAGGACGCGCCCCGCTTCTTCGACGGCTGCGCCCGCTCCCCCTTCATGCTCTTCGTGCATCCCGTGCGCCCCGAGGCGCGCCCACTCCTCCCCGCCATCACCCACATCGACGGCACCGCCCGCGTGCAAACCCTGCGCCGCGAGGAGAACCCTAGGTTCTACCAGCTGCTCCGTGAATTCGAGCAACGCCGGGGCGTGCCGGTGCTCGTCAACACCA
>JBJOID010000187.1:0-2633 GCA_046047315.1 Candidatus Hydrogenedentota bacterium
CCCAACCTCGAAGTGGACACGGTGGAAATTGATGTCGGCGTGGTGCCGAACAATGAGCGGTCTCTGCACCCTTTCGTGATCCGCAACACCGGCGCGATGCCCCTGAAGGTGCATAACATCCAGGCCTCCTGCAATTGCACCCAGGCGGTCTTTCCAGAAACGGGCAAGGAGATTCCGGCAGGCGGGGAGATTAGCGTTCCAATTGCGATCGACCCGGCGCTCATTGCTGGATTCGAGGCCACGCGTTTCCTGACCATTGCCAGCAACGATCCCGACACACCGTCGTTGCGCCTCTCCGTGACCTGCAAGGTGGAACCCGAAATCGCGGTCGAACCGGCGGAATTGCATTTCGGCGATGTACCCAAGGGTGCGGAGCCTGAAATGAAGTTGCTCGTTCGTCAGCTTCAGGACGAGCCGTATGTCATCGAGACCGTGAATGGACATGGTAACCGCGAGCCTTTGCCCTATGACGATGATGTTGCATACTCGCTGACGCAGCGTCGAGAGGCGGAGTGGCAGACGCCCGGCCGGGCCGAGTACGAACTCACGGCCAAGCTCACGCCCGAGATACCGAGCGGGGAATTCCTCGCCTACATGCACGTCAAGAGCAATCTCAAGCGGGTTCCCTGGATGCCCGTGAAGATTACGGCCAACATTGTGCCGCCCTACGAGATAGTTCCCAAGAGTCCCGCGCCGCTGGCGATACCCAACGACGGGGTGCGCACGGCCGACATTGTTGTCACCGCAGCCTCTCCGGTGTCCATGGAAAACCTGACCTTTGAAGCTGAGAAGGTCCACGTGGAAGTGGTTGATACCGGCACGCCGAATGAAGCGCGGCTCAGTGTCAAGGTCGCGCCGGGCGCCCCGGTCGGTCCGCTCACCGCGCCGGTCGAGTTCGACGTTCGCCATGAGGGTGTGGTTTACCGCGAGCGCATCTATGCCCGTACCACGATCGCAGGCGATAAGCCCTCGGCGGCTGCGGGCGCAGAGTGAGTCATATCGAGGGAGACGAATTCGTGAGTGAAAAGGAATCAACCCTGCTGCTCGACCGGGAGGCTTCCCTGCGGGAAATCGCTTCGGCAAACGGACAGGGGCATGTGTTCGAGGGCTGGGAGCAGTGGAGTGATACGGCGCGCGAGAACCTGCTGGAGCAACTGTCCTGCGTTGACTTCGAGCTGATGAACCGCCTGATAGACACATGGGTGCTTAACGAAGCCGAGGCGGAGCACTTTAAAGAGATAGCCCCGGTTCCTTGCATTCCCAAGGCTAACCCGGAGGATCCCTCGGCGCGGGAAGCGTGGGAAGCTGGGGCCGAAGCCCTTCGCGCGGGGCGCGTGGGACTTTTCCTCGTGGCCGGTGGCCAGGGCACCCGCCTCGGTTTCGACGGTCCCAAGGGCGCGTACCCCGTCGGGCCCATCACCGGCAAGACCCTCTTTGAATATCACGCCGAGAAGATTCGCAATCTGCAGGACCGGTTTGGATGTGTGCTGCCATGGTACATCATGGTGAGCGACACCAATGGCCCGGCCACACGCGCTTTCTTCGAGGAGCGCGGCTGGCTGGGGCTCCAGCCCGGCGACATCCACTTCGTCACCCAGAAGATGGTTCCCTGCGTGGATGAAACGGGACGCTTCCTCTTGGAGGCGCCGGGCCAGCTGGCCATGAATCCCAATGGCCATGGCGGATGCATCCCCGCCATGGTGGACTGCGGTGTGCTGGCCGATTGCCGTCGGCGCGGCATCGATCTCCTTAGTTTCTTCCAGGTGGACAACTGGGCGGTCAAGCTGGCGGACCCCTTCTTTCTCGGGTACCACCTGCTGCGCGGTGCGGAGGTTTCCTCGAAGAATCACCGGAAACGGGCGCCGCGTGAATCCGTGGGGGTGCATTGCCTGTGTGATGGCGTCTATCACGTCATTGAGTACAGCGAGCTCGACATCTATCCGCAACTGCTCGAGACTGATGCAGAGGGGAACGTGGTCTACTATGCGGGCAACCCCGCCATACATCAGTTCTCGGTGGATTTTATCCAGCGGGTTTACGACCATTTCGAGGACTTCCCCTGGCATCGTGCGCACAAGAAGATTCCCTTCCTCAACGCGCAGGGACAGGTGGTCAATCCGGAAAAGCCGAATGGCTACAAGTTCGAGACCTTCGTGTTCGACAGCCTACGCTTTGCATCCCACCCGCCGGTGGCGCTTGAGATAGAGCCCGAGGGACATTACACGCCCATCAAGCAATTTGACGGTGACAACAGCGTGATGGCCGCCCGCCGGAGTATGGCGTCACACTGGGGCAAATGGCTCGATGCAGCGGGAGCAACCGTGCCGCGCGATGCTTCGGGCCAGCCCTCCATCGACATCGAAATCAGCCCATCCTTTGCCCAGTATCAGGACGAGTTTCTGCGAAAGACTTCGGGTTGGACCTGGCCCAGCCTTGATAAGGGGATCGCCATCGAGGCCGATGGGAGCATCCGGTCCTAGTGACGCATCGTTGAATGGGATGGGTGAGCTTTGCGGCGATCCAGTTTCCAACGCTAGAATTCGCAGGTTTTAACGTTTATTGGCGCTTCCGCGCAAGGACTATTTGGAATGAAAATCTCGCTGAACTGGCTCAAGGAATACGTGCAGATCGAC
>JBJOID010000188.1:0-25815 GCA_046047315.1 Candidatus Hydrogenedentota bacterium
TGAATAGCCCCTTGCCGCCCATTTGAGCCAGCGGAACATGCTGCACCTTGTCGCCCTGGCTGTGGATGATCTCAACAACCACTTCCGCTTCCGGGGCAATCTCCCGAATTCGGGCGGCTATGCCATTCGTCTGCGCCATTGCCAGATCGCTGCCGCGCGTGCCGATCACAAGCCGGCGCTTCATGCGGTGTCCTCCAGCCCGAAGAGCCGCTTGACCAGGTGAAGAATGCGATGATGATCCTCCGCCTCCGCCACCTCTTCCTTCAACTGCGTCATGGGGCGCTGCAATATCTTGTTCACGATGCGCTTCGTCAAGTACTCCACCTCCGCGCGTTGCTTGTCCGTCAGGTCCGGCAGGGTTGCCAGCGTCTTCTCCAGTTCCCGCTCGCGAATGGCGTTTAATTCTTGCGTCATGCTCACGATGGTGGGCTGCGCGAACAAGCGCTGTTGCCATCCCGCAAACACGTCCACTTCGCGCGCGATGATCCGCTCCGCCTCGATGGCCGCCTCGCGGCGCTGTTGCAGGTTCTCGTCGGCCACTTGCTGCAGGTCGTCTATGGTGTACAGATAGACGTTGTTGATACGGTTCACCTCGGGTTCGATGTCGCGCGGCACGGCAATATCGATGGCCAGCATGGGTTCCTGATTGCGCGCGCGCAGGGCCTGCTGGAAATGCGCCGAGCGCAGCACCGGCTCGCGTGCCGCCGTAGAACTGATCACGATGTCGGCGCGATGCAGGTGTTGCTCCAGTTGTTCGAGGGCCACCGCCTCGCCGTTGTAACTCTCGGCCAGCGCGGCGGCGTTCTCCAGCGTTCTGTTGGCCAGAATCACGCGCCCAACGCCCCGGCTCATGAGGCTCTTGAGCGCCAGCTCGGCCGTCTCCCCAGAGCCCACCAGCAGCGCGGTCTTGTCCCGCAGGTCCATGAAGATGGAAACGGCAAGATCAACGGCCACGGAAGCAACGCTGACTTTGCCCTCCGAGATGCCCGTGCGGGTGCGGATTTCCTTGGCCACCTTGAAGGCCCGCTGAAATAACGCGCTGCACACCTTCTCGACCGTGCCGCATTGCTGCGCCGCGAGGTAGGCGTCGTGCACCTGCCCGAGAATCTGTCCCTCGCCCACCACCATGCTGTCGAGGCTGGACGTCACACGGAAGAGGTGGCGCACCGCATCGCGCCCGGCATGCTCGTAGAGGTGCGGCCGTAGTTCGTCCACTGGGACACGGCTCATTTCCGCAAGGAAGGTGCGGATGATTTCATGCAATTCCGAGGCGGGTTCCGGCGAGCTCATGTAGACCTCGACCCGGTTGCAAGTGCTGAGGATGACCACACCGCCCTCGGGCGCGCAGGTCTTCAGCGCGGCCAAGGCCCCCGGCAGCGCCTCGTTGTCGATGGCCAGCCGCTCACGCACTTCGAGGGGGCTGTTGCGATGATTGATCCCAACAAGCGCGATGGTCATTCCGTCGCGCCCCAGAAGTTGTAATTCGTAAGGCCGAAGATCTCGAGCAATAGATACGCGGCAAGAAGGCTGCCCACGCCGATCAGCAGCACATTGGCCAAGCGCGGACCGCGCAGCAGGCCGGTGGCGCGGCCGTGGTAGCAGGTTGCATAAATGACCACCATCGCCAGCGACAACATGATCTTCGGCGACATCCACCACAGCGCGCCAAGCAGCTCGCGGTCCGCCCAGGCCCAGTAGGCCCCGGTGACGAGGGTCACCACAAAGAGCGGATACGCCATGCTGATCAACAGGAACAGCGTGCGGTCCATGTTCTCCAGGGAGGGCAGCTGCTGGATGGGCCCGAGCGAAAGGCGGCGCTTGAGGCGCGAGGCCTGGTAGAGATACACCGCGCTGGTGAGCATGGCGATGAAGAACCACGCGTAGGCGAGGAAGGCCGGCACCACATGGAGCAGCAACAAAAGGGGTGAAAGCGGCTTCGGGGGGCGGGGCAGTTCCGCCGGGGCCAGCAGCGCCGCGATGATCGCGATTCCCGCAATAGCGGGCAGATAGACCAGCGTTAGGTTGCGGCGAGGGGCGTCCTGCGTGATGGCGAAGACGGTCCAGGTAATCATCACCACCAGCAGTGAAAGCGATTCGACTCCGCTGGTGAGGGGCACCAACTGGTATTGGAAAGCGCGCAGCGCCAGCATGCCGAAGAGGAAAAGGGCGCCGATGCTGGCGGCGGCGCGCGGCACGCCGAGCCAATCGAGACCTCTGGCGCGCCAAGGCAGGGCCAGCGTGGCCAGCGATGCCACGATGACGAGCACGATGCCGAGGCTAAAGCTGGTGTAGACGAGGGGTAACATGGGGTGCTCCAAGGCAATCCCCCAATGATACGAAATTCCCGGGGCTCAGGTCATTCGCGCACCGGGCTTCAGAAGAGCAACTGCTGCGAATCCGCGTCGTCGTCCTCGGCGGGCTTGCGCGGCGCGCGCTTGGGCTTGGACGGTTCGGTTGCCGCATTCGCGGCTTCGGGCGCTGGCTCCGGCTTGGGCGTTTTAGTCGCCGACTTCTTGGACGCCGGCTTTGCGGGGGGGCGCCCGTCCAAGTGCTTGCGTCCACGCTTCGGCACTTCCACCTCTCGGGCCGCCGTTTCAGTGCCGAGCATGGGCAGGTCCGCGGGGGACTCCCCGCGCGCGATGGCTTCGATGTCTTCCTGCAGCATCTTCTCGGTGGTGCGCCAGGCCTTGCCCACCTTGAAGCCCCGGATGCGCTTGTCGCGGAACATCTCGCGCACCGTGATGGCTTTCACCTGCAACGCCTCCGCCACCTGCTCTACCGTCAGAATCTTGTCCATCCGCTTCCTCCCCGCGCTGTCTTCAGGCGACCCCCTCGCCATGAAACAGTTCTCCGCTGAGTCTGACCGCCTATCCTGCCACTTGGAACGGGGGCATGTCCATCAGGCGCATGAGGTGGCTGTGCGCCAGCGACGGGACGATCAGGCGACGGCGGAACCCGCGAGGGTCGCGCGCTCGCGGGTGGAGATGAGGGCGACCTGCCCATAGTTCACCCCCATGTGCCGGGCAACCACCTGACACTTGGCCTTCAGGATGAGAAAGACGTCGCCGTCGAAGGTGTCCACAGTCTCGTAATTTCCCTGTCCTTTGCCGATGATCACGTCGGCGGCACGCATCCGCGCCAGGAAGGACTCGGGCACCAAGTCGAGCGGGGAGCCAACGAACCCGCCGCCATTGTCGATCACTTCGCACAACGCGGGGAGCCCCACTTCCTCGGCGTCTTCGAGAAGCGCGTCGTTGATGATGGGGGCGCCCTTGACCACCGCCGTGACGGGCGTGTGTTGTAGCAACTGCTCAATAAGCAGCTTATCGAAAACGATCTCGCCTGCGTTGTCCAGCAGGTAGAGCAAGTCTCCGCAATGACGCAGCGATTGCTTGAGACGCGCGCTGTGGTCGATGGCGAAGCGCTCCCGCAACACCTGCTCCAGAGCCGCATGGATATCGATCTCGTGGGACTGAAGCGCGCCGAGATCAATGGTGTTGCCCGCCGCCGCCACGTGAAGCGCGGTGTCCAGCGGGTCAGCGCTCTGCGCGATCAGGTCGCGCAGTTCATCTTCGAGCCCCAGGGCGAGCGCGTTCTGTTCCCGCTTCTGCTGGTAAAAGGGATCGGCATTGCCGCTGCGCGCGATGGCGCTTTCATAAAGGGCGATAGACAGCGTCGCTGGCGACACGTTCAGGTCCATCGCGGGAATGGCGGCGGCGGTGTCAGCCAGCACCTCGCGGTGAACCGTTTCCTCCGGCGTGGCCAGCCGAGCGGCGCGCAACGCCTGATTCATGAAACAAGCCAGACAATCGGGTTGGGCTTTCATTGGATCCTCTGCTTAAACCCCGCGCGTTCCGTTAGCGTCCAATGGGTGGCACCGAATAGGCGGGGCCGGAAAAGTGTATTATCCGCGGGCGTGGATGCCCAGCATAACACAGCCAGCCATGGCGTTTTGGAGATTCGCCTTCTATGGATATCGCGATTGCCGTCACCGGATGGTCCCTGTTTGGGATTCTGGTGCTCGTGTCGCTGGCCCTCAATATGGTGGGCCTCTTCGGGAACTGGTTGATCCTGGCGGGTCTGGCCGGAGTCTGGCTTGCCTATGGCTTCGTGCCCTTCGGATGGGTCGGCATCCTTGCATTCATCGGGCTCGCCGTGCTGGGAGAGATACTTGAGACGCTTTTCGCGGGCGTTGGAGCGCGCAAGTTTGGCGGCAGCAATGGCTCGATGGTGGCGGCGCTGGTCGGCTGTCTGTTGGGCGCCGTGGCGGGAAGCCCGCTCTTCCCCATTCTGGGCACGCTCCTCGGCGCCTTCGCGGGCGCCTTCGTGGGCGCGGCCATCTACGAGTACCTCAAGCATGACGCAGGCATGGAGCGCTCCCTCTGGGTGGGCGTCGGCGCGGCCGTTGGCAAGGCGGGCGGCATCATCGCCAAGTTTACCTGCGGACTCTTGATGCTCGCCGTGGCTTGGTTCACCTGGGCCTGAGCCGCACTTCAGAGAAAGAAAGAAGCCGGGGACGCATGCGTCCCCGGCTTTTCGTTTGCGAACTGAAGCGGCTGCTTACTCGACCTTGACCCCGGCTTCACCGTCCACCGTCAGGTTGGTGCCGTCCCACGTGCCGGACTTGCTCTGGCCCATCGCATTCACGCGGAGCCCGCCCTCGCTGTAGGCATACTTCGCGTCAAGGCCCTTGCCCGCCGTCATCATGGTCAAGGGTCCGCCATTCAGGTGGACCGTCTCGGCATCTTTAAAATGAACGTCGAAATCGCCCAGCTTCCACTTCGAGCCGATCAGTTTCTGGTGCAGGTCATCGGCGGGCGCCGCTGGAGCAGGCTGTTCCGCCGCCGCTTCCGAGGCGGGCACCGTCTCGGCTGCGGGGGCCTCGGCCGGCATGGCCTCGACCGGGGCGGCTTCCACCACCACGGGCGCCTCAACCGCGACCGCGGGGGCGGCGGCTTCCGGCTCGGCAGCCGGGGCGGGGGCTGGCTGGCTTCCGCCACAGCCGGTCAGGGAGGCAACCGCCACCACGCCGGCAATCAGGGCAGACCACTTGTGCATGTGTAAATTCCTTCTGTTGAGCGCGATCGCGCAAGGTAAGGCCACGATTCTAGCAGCAGGACCGGTTGTTTCCAACAGAAGCGGCGTGGCTCGACTAAAGCTCGGCGTCGCGGGGGGTGCGGTTCCAGCCCTGGCCTCCGCGCCGCAGCAGGAGTCCCGCGTAAAGCGGCACCTTCCATGCAAGGAAGGCGGGCAGCGCGAGCAGATAGAGCCAGACCTTTAAGGGTGCGCGCTGCAACAGCAGGCCGGTGATGATGCAAAAGGCCACCATTCCGCCGCAGGCCGCGATCCAGAGCGCCCAGGCTGGATGCACGAGCGAGGCGCCGATGAGCGTGGCCGCGAGCAGAAGGAAAAGCACCGACTGCGGTGGGACCAGCATGTCCAGCACGGCATCGACATGGGCGACCGATGGCCGCGCCGCCGCCCGGCGCAGGGCCTCCGGCAGATAGGTCTTGACGATATGCAGCTTCCCCCCCTCCCAGCGCCGCTGTTGCACATTGGCCTGACGCGCCTGGAGGGGAATGTCGCTCGTCACCTTGGCGCGCGGATTGAAGCCGATGCGGACCCCGTCGAGCAGGAGCTGCTTGGAGAACTCGATGTCTTCGGCGATGGAATGAGCGGGCCACCCGTAACGCAGCAGCAGCGGTGCGCGAAAGGCCATGCCGCTGCCGCGCAACTCGGCGGTGCCGCCCAGCCAGACCCGCCCTGCGGGCCGGGTGAAATTGATGGTGGTGAAGCCCATGTAGCCAAAGGCCGCCCGCCAGCTCGCGTCAGGGTTCGCGACGGTGTTCAACGACTGCACCACTTCGACACCTTCCTCGGAAAAGCTTTGCGCCAGTTCCGCAAGGAAGCGACGGTCGATGATCATGTCGGCATCCACCAGCGCAATCAGATCGTACTGCTCCAGCGTGGTCCGCTGCTCGCGCAGGCACCAGTCCAGTGCCTGCCCCTTGCCGCGCAGCGAGGGGTCATTGCGCTCGAACACGCTGGCTCCCTCCTCTCGTGCCCGCGCCGCGGTGTCGTCAGTGCAGTTATCCGCAATCACGAACACCATGCGCCGCTCCGGCGGATAGTCCTGTGACAACGCATCTTTCACCACGTTGGCAATCTGGCCGGACTCATTGTGCGCGGGGATCAGCAGGGCGAATCGTGGGGGGTCTCCCGCCAAGGGAAGCGCCCGAACCCGGAAGCGCCAGGCCCCCACGCCCAGCAGGGCCAGATACAGGGCAACCACGGACAGGTAGACCGTGGGGAGCGCCAGCGCGACGGCCAGCAGGATGCGAAGGAGATCAGGCATGCACGCAATCCGTCATGGCAGCAAGTCGAAGCGAAAGACGGTGGCGCTCGCGGGAGGCACCGTGAAGGACTTCTCCGGCGCGCTGTTGGTCTCGGACGCCTCGTTAAGCCTCACCCTCTCCTCGCTTTCGTTGTTCTCGTCGGGCTTCGCGCCCGCCAGCGTCACGCGCGTGATCTCGTCCGCGACGGGTTCCGGCAGTTCCAACAGAATACCGAGGGACTCGGAAGGATGCCGGTTGATAACAAGCACGTTGTAGCCATCCGCCCGCCGAAAGGCGAAGGCATGCAGGAACGGAACATTCTCCAGTTCCGGCACCGAGCCGTTCTCCGGCTGGTTCCACGTGGGCGAACCAGCCACCTCGACGCGCACGAGGTTCCCTTCTATCAAGTGCTGGTTGGCCAGTCGCAGGCCGTGCCACACCGGGCGGGCCCGCAGGCTGCCGTCGGGCTGGCGGAGCATCGTCCCCCACAGTCCCGCGCGGTCGTCGAAGGCGCGCTGAAAAATCGTGAAGTAGTTGATGGGCGAGGCGCCCATGTCGCGCATCAGGGTCATGGCCTGGTCCAGCACGGCCACCCCGGCACCTGCGCTGGCGCACAGCTTCGAGGCAACTGATGCGGGAGCGCCGCCTCCGGTGAGATGGGTGTTCAATTCGTACACCGCCAGCTTCGTGCCCTTGCCGTTGTCCGCCAGATCGCGCAGGGTGCTCGCGCCGCCGGTGGCGGCATACCCTTCGACGTCGGCGAAGAGCGTGCGGAAGTTCCGCTCCGTCGATGCGTAATCGTCCAGTTCCTGCAACAGATAGGGAGCGATGCTCAAATGCGAGTGGCCCTCGGCAATCCGGTCGGCCTCTCCATTCCAATGGTGGCCATTGGCAGCCCAGCCCGCCACCACCAGTTGAATCCGGTCGGCGTCAAAATTGGGATGGGCTGTCGCCGCGCGCAGGATGGTGCGGCAGAGCTCCGCGTATTTCTCCGGCGGCATCACATGGAAGGGGCGGAAAATCGGGTTCCACCACTCATTGCCTATCTCGAGATAGATCTTGTCGAAGCGCTCGGTCCAGGGCTGCGCGTGGCCATTGGCCGCGCGCCGCGCGCCAAAGCCGTCGTCGCCGGCCTCTGCCGCCAGGTAGGCGATGAGCTTTTCCCATTCCGCCGGGCCATTGGCGCTGGGCACCGTAATCCATGGACGCGCCCCCACTTCGAGGCAGAGCTGCATCCACTGGTCCAGCACGGCGTCCGTGGCGTTGAAACGCTGGCTGCTCTCGAGACTGGCGTAGGTCCACGTGCTGTCCGTGGTGCTCTTTGCGGTGAAGTCATCCACCAGGCTGCCGAGCGAAGCCACCCCGTAAAAACGCAGGGTGCCGCAGCGGGCCTCCTTGAGGGCCTCGGCCATCCGGCGGTTGAAGCCATGCGGAGACACCATGCCGGAATCCTCAAGCCACACCGCGTCGATTTCCACCACCGACGCCGCATCGGCCTTCGCATCCGCCGAGACAACAAGTTCGATCACGGAGATGTCGTCGCGAATGCGCGCATCATCCGGCGTGGTGCAGGTGAACACGAACTCCTTCCACTCCCCGTTCAGCAGCGCGTCGCCGCTGGGCGTCATGTCCAGCGCATTGCCCTCGTCCGGGTGGGGTATGCCGAAGTTCCGCATGCCCGCCCCGATACGCATTCCCTCCTCGCCCCGCGCGATCACGTGCAGCTTGTAGGTCACGGCGGAGGTGCCCCGCACGTAATGCTTGACCCCGCCGCGCGCGCGCCCGGAGCCGGGGCCGAAGGTAAAACGCAGCGCCTGATCCGTCTCACCGTTCGCGGTGTCCACGAAGTCGAAGCTAACCCCCTCGTCAAGAATGGGCCGAAAGTCCCCAATACCAATGGTCGGCTCCACGTCCTCGTTCGTCGCATCCGGCGTGGCGCGCCGCGTCCACGGGCCGGTGACCCACACCGCATCCTGTTCCGCAAGCGGCTCGCCGGCATGCTCCAGCGTATAGGTACCGGTCTCTGTGTCATGCGCCACGATGGCTCCGCGCTCCCCGGCCCGCGCGCCCGTGGCGATGCAATACTCCCCGCCCGCCATGCTGTCCACCCAATGCCGGTCTGGGTCGGAGCGCTCGAAGTAGGCGTCGCTAAAGGTATTGGCCGTCGCGCCGGGCGCCGCCTGTACCACCAGCGCCTGGCGTCCCTTGGCAAAGCCGCCATGCGCCATGGGATTGGCCACGTGCTGCATGTCGTCCCAATAGAACGAGGGGCCGATATTCACCCCCAGCCGGTGGGGCCGCTCTTGAACCACGTCGTTCGACACACGAATTGCCGCTGGCGCTCCAACCGACCCCGCGGGCGCGCAGCCCGCATGCAGCAGGAGGAGGAATTGCAGCAGCGGGACGCAGCGCGCGGAAAGGCGGGCGGGGTACATCGTGGACTGGTCTCCTCAGATTCTTCTGAAGTATACCCGCTATCATGCCGGGTTGGAATTCCCGCGACGTATTCCTTGTCAGGCGCGCGTGCAGGGTCTATAATGCGCGTTTACATTTGGCAAAAACCTGCGCGCGCCGATACCGGCGGGCGCGTTAGGATGCTGGGGAATGCGTCATAGCGCAAGTCTGCTGACGTCGCTCGAGGGGGTGAGCCTGGCTGCCTTTAAGGTGGCGCGCGAACTGGCAGGGAACGGACGCTCCGGCCTTACCGTGAGGTTCCTTTCCAAGAAGCTCGAGATGCCCGAGGAGGAGGTCGAGTACATCCTCGACATGAACCATCGGCTGCTGTTCATGGATCTCACCAAGGTGAAGATCGTGGCGGAAGGCCAGGCGGTGGTGAAGCGCATCAGCGACGGCCTCGAGAACCATGGCGACATTCCCTCCCTGCTGCGGCGGGTGAAGGGGCTCAGCGCAATCGAGTTCCGCCGCATCGAAGAGCTGCTCGCGCTCGACCATTACACCACGAAGAAAGATGCCGCCGACCAGCTCATTGAGCACGCGTACCGCCTGCCGGATTCCGTCGTCTCCTACGTGGCGACGCGCAGCTTCTCGCCCGCGGCCAAGGAGATATTCGATCTGGTATGGCAGTCGAGGGAGGGCATCCTGCCCGTCTCCAAGATTCGCGCCGCGCATGGCGGCACGGACTATCAGGTGGAGCAGGCGCTTCAGGAGCTGTTTCAGGGCTTCGCCCTTTTTGAACTCTTCCGTTTCGACGCGGAGGATCGACTGGTGCGGGTCGCGGCGCTCCTCAAGGAGGTGCGCCAATACCGCGATCAGAACGCCGGCCAATCAGGTGAGCGCCCGAAGCTTCGGCCGGCGAAGACGCCGCCCCACGCGGAAGCCCGGCAGATTGCGCTTTCGGAAGTGTTGTGCCGTTTGGCGGCGGCCATCGCGGCCAAGCCCGCGCGCCTGCGGGGCGACGGTGACCTGTTTCGCGAAGACCGCCGCCGCTTGAGCGAGATCGTTTCGGAGGAAGACGAACCTTCTTTGAGCTATTGCCTCTGGGTGCTGGAATCAATGGGATGGATTCACCGGGTGGATAGCGCCCTGCAGGCGGGAGAACTGGAGAACCTGATCGAGAACGACCGCTTTGAGCGTCACCGCCAGGTCTACAACTGGGTCACCAGCCAGCGCGAGATCATGGAGCCGCGCAAGGTGCTCTCCGCCATGCTCGACCATGCCCGACCGGGGCAGTGGTATACCATCACCGACTTCGTGGACTTCGCCCTTAAGTCCGCCATGGAGGACATGCAGCCCGTGCTCAAGAGCATGGGCGGGCACTGGAAGTACGTGGGGCCCGGCACCGCCGGCCAGGCTGACAACCGCCTTGCGCGCGGCCTCGAGGAGACTTTCTTCTGGCTAGGCGTGGTCGAGCGCGGCCAGCAGGAAGGGGAAAGCGTGTTCCGCTTTTCACCGCTGGGCGAAGCGCTGCTGCTCAATGCCTCGGCGGAAGAGCTGGCCAAGACCTACGCACCCGCGCGCAGCCAGTTTGTGGTGCAACCGAACTTCGATGTGGTGGTGCCCGCGCAGGATATGGACCCGCTGCTGACCGTACCGCTGGACCAGTTCGCGGTGCGCACCAGCTCGGGCGCGGCCAACGTGTATCACCTGAGCAAGGACTCGTTCACGCAGGCCGTGCAGGATGGTCACGACGCGGCGGCCTTCATTGAGTTCTTGATGAAGCACAATCGCGATGGAGACCTGCCGCGCAACGTGGCCATGACGCTTGAGGACTGGATGGGCGGCATGAAGCGCGTGCGCATGCGCAAGGTGTGGGTCATTGAATCCGAGGACGCCCTGGTCATGGCGGACTTGATGCACCGCCGGAAGTTCAAGAAGTTTCTGTCCCCGGTGGACCCTCGCCATATCGCGCTGCTCGGCGAAATCCCCCATGATGAATTCTCGAAGCTCATCGAGAAGGAAGGCTTCATCGTGGAGTGACAGGCCCCGGGCTAAAGCCCGGACAGCAGGATCGAATCAGAGCTCCAACACAGGCGCACCGATGGCACGTCCAGCGCGAACCACATCCTCGCGGCAGGTGAACAAGAGCACCTGGTTTCTCTGCGCCACTTCCTGCATGAGTTGAAGCGTCACGCGCAGGCGGCCGTCGTCGTAGTTGGCGAAGGGATCGTCCAGCAGCATGGGCGCGGGCTCGCCCGTGGCGCTGAGCGCGTCCACCAGCGCCAGGCGCAGGGCGAGATAAATCTGGTCCACGGTGCCCTTGCTGAGGGTGCGCTCGGGATGCAACTGCGCGCCCGGCGCCTGCGGCACGCTGAGGCTCACGCGAAGGTCGGCATCCACACGCACATCGGCATAGGCGCCCTGCGTAATGCGGGCCACGTATTCCGAAGCGCGGCTCGCCAGCAGCGGGGCGATGCGCGCGTGCTTGTCTCGCGCGATCTCTTCTACCAGCGCCATGGCATAGGCGCAGGCGTCGAGCTCAGCTTCCAGTTGGGCAATGCTTCGCGACACATGCGCCCGCTCTTCCTCGATCTCGTAGAGCGGCCGACCGCTGGATTGACGCTCGGCGATTTGCAGCTGGGCCTGGTGAATCTGGTCGCGCAGGGAGCGTGCTTCGCCCGCCGCCCGGTCCAGCGCAGCAAGAATTTCGTCGCGCGTGAGGTCGGAGTTTAGGGGAGCGGCGGCGCGGTCCAGCCAGGCCATCAACTGCGCAAGGTCCTCGCCCCGGGCCAAGTCGTCCATGGCGCGTTGCAACGCGTCGCGCTGTTCCATGAGCGAGCGATAGCGCCGCGCGGTCTCGGCCTTGGCCGCCCAGTCCTCGTAGCTGGACAAGCCGGCATGGGCAAGCAGCCGTGCCAGTTCCTGCTCCCGCTTTTCGAGGTCAAACTCGTCGGCCTTCACCTGCCGCTCGAGCGCGGCCGCCTGCTCGCGGAGCACCTCGATGCGGGCCTGCCGCTCCTTTTGCTCGGTGAGCCCGGCGCGAATGCGCAACAGGGTCGCTCCGGCCTCCTCGCCCTCGGGCAGCGACGCGCCGCCGTCGCGCTCCATCAGGGTGCGTATCTGGTCCTCCACCGTTCTCAGGGCGAGTTCGGCCGAATGGCGCTCGTCGTTCAGATGGCCCAGCTCGGCGCGATATCGTCCACTCTGGGTGTGCGCGTCGGCGATATTCCGCTTTGCTTCACGGTATTCCTGGTAACGCGCAATGGCCGCGCCCGCCGCGGCCCGCACGTCCGACTCGCTGCCCAGCGTGACGCCCAGCTTGTCAAAGGTATCCTGGAAGCGCGCGAGCAGGTTGGGGATCCGCTGCTCAGCCTCCTCGGTGCGCTTGCGTTGCTCCGATAACAACTCCTCTCGTGCGTCCAGTTCTGCGCGTGCGGCCTTGTACTGGTCGTAGCGGGCTTCGAGTTCGCGTATCGTTTCGCATTCCGCAGCGGCCATCAATTCAGCGATGACCGATCCGCCGACCTCGGGAGCGGCGTCAGTCGGCGTCGCGACCGGTTCGCTTAGCCCGGCAATCTCGTTCTCCAGTTGCGCCAGGCGCTTCCGGTCCACCAGCAGTCGGCCGAGGAAATAAGCGGCGGCCATGGCCACCACCCCCGCCGCCAGCCCGATGGCCTGGTTGGAGAGGTAGATCCCCGCGCCGGCCAATGCCGCCGTGCCGGCGCCGCAAAGGGCGGCAAGAATGGTTTGCTCTGGAATGCCGCCTTGAATCTCAAGTGCGAGGTTGCGCTTGCTTTGCAGCAGTTGACCCCGGTTTTGCGACTGCTCCTCGGCAACACGGCGGCGCAGTTCGTACTCGCGCGCCAGCTCGGGAAAGTCCTCGTGCTGCTCGAAAACGCCAAGGTTCGCACCAATCGCGGCGCGCCGCGCGGTAACGTCCTGTTCCAGCTTGGCCAGACTCTGGCGTTCTTCATCGCGCGCTCGAATCGCCACATCAAAAGACGAAGCAAGCTGCGTAATCCACTCGACCGGATCCGCCGCAATCCGGCTGAAATCAGGCAGACGCGACAAGGTCGCCTGACTTTCCTGCAGGCGCGCTTCCGTCGCTTCGATAACCTGCTCAAGCTCGAGCATGCGGTCATTGCAACGCTGGATGATGGCCGCGAGGTCGGTGAAGCGCTTTTCTATCTCGGGCGGCAATTCGTTGAGCGCGTTTAATCCGGCGGCCGCCAGCGCGCGGTTCTCCTGCTCGATGCGGCCCTGCGTCTGCGACAACTCGTTGCGGCTGCGCGTCAGCTGATCACTGCCGGCGCTCACCCGCATGTGCGCTTGTTGCACCTGGGCTTCGAGGTCGAGCGGAAACTCGCGCCCGCCGCCCACGGCGAACAGATCACGTGTGATGGCGTCCAACTGGCCGGCGAGGTCGCGTATCTGCCGGGCGCGCTGATGGCGCTCGGCATGTTCAGCCGCGACCAGGTCCTGCCGCAGCCGGGCTTCCTCCATTTCGCACTGGGCCGCCTGTTCCATCAACGACTGCAACACCGACGCCTGCTCGCGCGCCTCGCGGCGCAGGGCCAAGGCCGCCGCCCGCTCCTCCTCCAATCGAAGCAGCCGCACGCGCAGCGACGGCAGTGGACGGTTTTTCGCGCTGGGCTGCCCGATGTGTTCGATGCGCTCGCGCAGCAGCGCCATCGCCGCCTCGCTGGAATGTTGCTCTTCGCCCGTGTCCGTCAGGGATTGCAGTTTCTCGCGAATCTTGTTCAGCGAGTCTTTGTCGCCCAGGTCCTCCAGACTGAAATGGCTGATGGTCGCCGCGCTCAGGAAGACTTCCTTGCTGAGACCCAGGTGCGCCGCTGCAAAGTTAACTTCCCCGTTCCCGAGCCGCTCCCACGCGGCCGTCACTTCCTCGCCGGTGTCCGTGTCCACAAGGGTGAGCGCCTCCTGCTCCGGATCGAAGCAACGCCGCACCTCGAAGCGCCGTCCATCGCGCAGGGTGTAAGCGAGCGCGCCGGCATAGCGCGCGCCTTCCGCCCAAGGCCGGCGCAGCGCATTCTGCTCGTCGAATACCCGCTGCGTCAGGCTGCGCTTCTGGCCATACAGCATGTCCGCAATGAAGCTGCGAAGGGTGGACTTGCCCTTCTCGTTCGGACCCACGATGATCTGGAGGCCCGGTTCGAGGCTCACTTCACGATTCTGGAAGCGGCCGTAACCCTGGATATGTGCGTGGGTAATCTTCACGATTCCGCCTCGATGCCCGGATTCGGCGCCGAATCGCCCCGGTAGGCCGCCACCCCAGCCTCAAGCGCCCGCGTGAAGTGGGCCTTGCGCTGAGCCGTAGGCGCGTCCGCGATGGCCTGGCCAAGACGCTGCGCAAAAATGCCCATGCTCGTGTTCTGCCGCGCGAGCTGCTCGTAGGTCTCGGGCGGCAAAGGGGGCAGGGTCAACTCGAGTTCTTCGAACGCGTCCGCCGCCAAGCGATGAAGCTGGTGAAGTTCTTCGCGCACCGCTGGTTGCACTATCCCTTGAAAGTTCACGCGCGCGATGGTGTCCATCCCCTCGGCCGCCAGCCCGCGCAGCGCACGCAACAATTGATCCGTGCTGTAATACTTGCCGCAGTCGAGCGTGTACGATCCAAACTGCGTGCGGGCGGAAGCAACGGGATGCGCGCGCAACTGCGGGGTCGTGCCGCGCCCCTCCTCCGCCGTTACTTCCAGGAAGAAATGCGGACCAGACTCCTCGTGCGAGTGTGGCTCGGGCGCGCCGCTGTAATAAGCGGCCACCGCCGAGGTGCCATGCAGCGGCAGCGTGGCGTGATGCCCGCCCAAGGCAAGATAGTGAAGCCCCTCCACGTGCACATCTTCCGCCCGGAAGGAGAGCAAACCGGGCGTACCGGGCAAGCCCGCCTCGCGTCCGGAAGCGAGCGCCACGTGCAACTTGCCGTCCGGCGGGCAAACCAACGCACTGAAATCAAGGCGTTCGGCAATCGGCTCGGTCGCCGCCCGGCCATGCACCACCACCGGCGCGCCGGGCACGGGAGCCGCCTGCCAGTCGCGGCGGGTAAACACGAACACGTTCTCCGGCCAGGGCTGGGCATAAGGCGAGCCCGCGCCGAAGGGATCGGCCAGACCGGGCGCGATAAAGACTGGAAGCGGGGCGGCGGCGGCGAAAGCGTCGCGCGCGAAGGCCGCCGTGTCCCGTGTCATCCATTGCGCGTCGAAGAGCCCGCCCGCTATCAGCAGGGCGTCTGCGCGCGACTCGCGTGCATGGGCGAGGATTCGTCCCAGCACATCGCGCAGGCGTCCCCTTCTGCGCCGCGCCGACTCCGGGGAAAACGCCATCGACGCATAGCATGTATCCAGCAACAGGTCCGACGTATGGATAAGCTTTGCGGCCAACGCTTCGTATTCCCAGGGTGAACCGCTAGTGTGTCAAAATTGCCGGGCGATTCCAAGTAAACCGGCAGGAGACATGCCTTGACGGGTGAGAATACCGACATGCCCAGCGCGACCGTTCGGAAACCCCGCGTGAGCATCCGCTATTGCGCGCAGTGCCAATGGATGCTGCGCGCCGCCTGGCTGGCCCAGGAACTGCTCTCCACCTTTGGCCAGGAGCTGGCCGAGGTGGCGCTGATCCCCGGCTCGGGCGGCGTATTCGAGGTGCATGTGGATGAGACGCTGGTCTGGGAACGCAAGGCCGATGGCGGATTTCCCGAAGCCAAGGAACTAAAGCAGCGTGTCCGAGACACCGCCTTCCCCGGACGCGGCCTCGGCCATGCCGACCGGACCGCGCAGTAGACCGCTTCATAGCCTGCCGCTACAGCGCTTCCGGTCCGGCGCCTTCAGCGGGGCGGTCGAACTGGTTGAGGTAGCCGTAGGCCGCCTGTGAGATGAAGGTGCGCACCTGCCGGATGTTGCCAAGGATCACGTCGGTCTCTTCGGCTTGCACCCGTCGCCGTCCGAACACCCCCTTTACTTCCACGAAGACTTCGTTCCGGCTGTGGCGGAAGGATTCAATGGTCACGTTGAAGGTGCCGGGATGCTCGTTCGTTTCCGGCAGTACATAGCGAACGCCGCCAATGGCGACCGGCCTGCCAAAGTGAGGGGCAATCTTCCCAGCCTGGCCACACATGTGGTCAATCAGAAAGACCCGTGCGTCGTCGAAATGCGTCAAGGCGAAGGTGCTGCGGATGGTTGCCGTGTGCGCCACATACTCAGAAACCTCGCGGGTGCGCAACACGCGCGGCGCAATCTCTCTCACCTTGTCCAGAAAGTCGGTCAGCGGAATGTCGGCCCACTCTTCGACCAGCAAGGCCCGGTCCGGCAGAAAGAGGGCGAGCGACTGCGTGCGCTGGCCACGCCGCGAGTAGAAGCGGGGGTTCGCCGGATTGCTGAAATCCGTGCTGTCGTAAGAGGCGTGGCGCGTCTGCGAAAGGTCGAAGTAAAGCCGTTGCAAGGCTTCCTTGTTGATCGCGCTCGGCGGATGAATCAACTCCACGGTAAAATGAATGATGCGATCTTCGGACTGCATGGCGGATCCCCGATAATGCCTTGCCTTACAGTATAGCGAGCCCGTTGCACAGGCCGCCAGCAAGGAAAGGAAACTCTTTCTTTCGGTCTGGAAGTTCGGTTCAATTTCATAATTTACACTTGAAATACTCCCGGACTCGCGTTAAAGTATGCTTAGCTTTGTTCCAACTATTCGGGACTTTCGAGAATTGTCCGATAGGGATACCATGATGGCGTCCGAGGTTTTACAGCTGGGCATCCCCCTTCAGGATGGCCTGACGCCCGCCGAGCACCGGCAGGTGGAGCGCCACCGGGCTGCCTTGGCGGAACAGCGAGGCGCAGCAGTATCGTGGGAAGCGGCCAAGCAGGACTGGTTGAGCACCCGCGCCACGGAATGGCGGCAGCGCCGTCAGCAGCACATGCTGAATCTTCAGCGCGAAGAAATTGCGAAGTACCGCTGGATCGAAAGCGAGAAGGCCCGCTGCGATCTGGGCCGTCAGGCGGCAGTGGATTGGGTGCAGCGCCACGCGGCCGCCTGGCGCAAGTGGTATGAAGAGACCTTCACGGACTAACTCCGCTCGCGCCCCCTATTTTCCTTACCTCCACTTTGCTGTAGAATGCCGTGTTGCATCAGGGAGGGATCTGCCGTGAAGTCCATGCCACTTGTCATCTTGACCCTTGTCTTTGCAGGGACTACATTTTCCGAGACGGTGAACCTGCCCATCGAGCGCTACCTCGACAAGCTGCGGGGCGCATGGGCCGGGCAGATGGCGGGCGTTTGCTATGGCGCTCCCCATGAATTCCAATCCAACGGAAAGCCCATGACGGGGCCTCTCGGAGAGTGGACGCCCGAGCGGATCGCCGGCGCGATTGATCAGGACGACATCTACGTTGAGATGACCTTCCTGATGTCGCTGGAGAAGCATGGCCTCGACGTGACACCCGCCGAGGCCGGGGCCGACTTCGGCGCTTCGGAGTACGAGTTGTGGCATGCCAACAAGTGGGGCCGGAACAACATCCGCGCGGGCATCATGCCACCCCTGAGCGGACACCCCACCTACAATTCCCATGCGGACGACATCGATTTCCAAATCGAGGCTGACCTGTTCGGCATCCTCAGCCCCGGATTGCCGCACGAATCCAACCGCCTGTGTGACGTTTTCGGCCACATCATGAACTATGGCGACGGGGTCTATGGCGGCATGTTCGTGGCGGGCATGTATGCCGCCGCGTATTTCGAGGACCGCGATGTCATGAAGGTGATCGAGGCGGGCCTCGACTGCATTCCCGACGCCTCGCTTTATGAGCAGTGCATTCGCGACGTCATCCAGTGGCATAAGGAGGAGCCCAGCGATTGGCTCAAGTCATGGCACAAGATTGAGAGCAAGTGGCAGGACGATGTCGACTGCGGTCCCGGCGATGCTTTCAATATCGACGCCAAGCTCAATGGCGCCTACATCGTGATGGGGCTGCTCTATGGCGAGGGGGATTTCGAAAAGACGATAGAAATCGCCACGCGCTGCGGCCAGGACGCCGACTGCAACCCCTCCAATGCCGCGGGGGTATTGGGATGCATGATGGGCTATTCTGGAATTCCCGAGACCTTCACCTCGGGTATCGCGGCCATGGCCGATAAGAAATTCTCGTACACAAATTACAGCTTCGAAAGCCTGATACCCGCCTGCCGCGCCATCACAGAGTCCATCGTAAAGGCGGCGGGCGGCGAAGTCAGCGAGACGCAACTGTCGATCCCCCGGCAACAGCCCCGGCCGCCGGCCACCTTCGAGCAGTGGGTCGATCAGGCCAGGCAGCATTAGATCCCCAAACTAAGAAATCTGCCATTCACGCCCTCCCCGTCTTGGGGGTTGCAAGACGCTAAACAAGTCCTTGCAACAGGTTGCGTATATATGTTATCTTCTCGCTCCTGTCTCTGGAGGTTCGTGCCGCCATGAGACGGAGGGTGGAGATTCACGGGTTCTTCTCATGCAGGGAGAGCTATGCCTGAGCTGCTGAAATATCAAGTGGCCCGAGTACTGGACCAGCTGACGCGCGTGGCGTCGCCTTCAAGGCGACAGGTCAACCGCTGCCTCGCGCTGCTGCGTCCCTTGCTGGTGGCCGCCGAGGTCGCCGAAGCGGACATCGACCGCTTCGAGTGCGCCGTGCACGAAGCGCTGACGCGTGGCGAGGTGCTCATGCGCCTGCATTGTGCGCGCGACGTGCGCCGCACCGTTGAGCTCGTGCTCGCTCAGGAACTTGGGCTCAACCTGACGGAGTCCTGCGCCGATTGGCTGGCCGGGCGCCTTCCGCTTGACCTCGGCCAATCCTCCTGCGGACGCAAGTGGTGCCTGAAGGAACTGGACAACCACACCTCCAGCGCCAAGCAGTCCAAGCGCGTACCGCGTTCGCGCCGTCCCGACCACTATGACCGCCGCCTGCCGCGCGGCGAATCGTTGTCTTCGCTTAACCCCTTCACCATGCGCACGGCCCCGCCCGCGGCGGACCACCATGCGAGCGATCTGGACCGCGAGGCGGTCGATCGCCTGCTGCGTCAGTTGGGCTGGGGTGGGCGTGACTTCGGGCCGGAACCGCCATCAGGCGGAACCCCCGCGCGCCTCTGAGCAGCAACCGTCCAAGACACGGTCTTCCGCCATGTTTGAATCCTTAAGCAACAAGCTCGACGCCGCCTTCAAGTCGCTTCGTGGGCAATCGCGCCTCACCGAAGAGAACATGAAGGAAGGGTTGGAGAAGATCCGCCTCGCGCTGCTTGAGGCCGACGTGAACTACAACGTGGCGAAGAAGTTCGTGGCGGAGGTGATGGAGGAGGCGGTCGGCCAGGAAGTCATCAAGAGCGTCAACCCTTCGCAGCAGATCGTCAAGATCGTGCACGACGCTTTGGTGCGTTTCATGGGCGAACGCAACGAGCCCCTGCGCCGGGCCAACACGCCGCCCACGGTCATCATGATGGTGGGCCTGCAGGGCCAGGGCAAGACGACCTCCTGCGGCAAGCTGGCCTTACAGTTGAAGAAACAGGGGCATCGCCCTTTGCTCGTGGCGGCCGACGTCTATCGCCCCGCCGCCGTGCAGCAGTTGCACCGCGTGGCGGAGCAGGCGGGCGCCGAGTGCTTCAGTCTGGGTGAGAACGCCGACCCCGTGCAGATTTGCATGATGGCCAAGGGCGAGGCGCGGCTTCGCCAGTGCGACACGGTTATCCTCGACACCGCCGGCCGCATGCACGTGGACGATCGAATGATGGGCGAGGTGCGGCAGATTGCCGTGCAAGTGAAGCCCGACGAAATTCTCTTTGTCGCCAACGCGATGACCGGCCAGGACGCGGTGAACTCCGCCAAGCAGTTCAACGACGCCCTGCCGCTGACCGGCGTGTTGCTGACACAGATGGATGGCGACGCGCGCGGCGGCGCGGCCCTGAGCCTCATCGAGGTGACGGGATGCCCCATCAAGTTCGTGGGTACTGGCGAGAAGCTCGACGCCCTGGACCCCTTCCATCCCGGACGCATGGCCGACCAGATATTGGGCATGGGCGATATCGTCTCGCTGGTGGAGAAGGCCCAGGAAGTCGTTGACGCGGAGAAGGCGGAGAAGTTCGCCAAGAAGGCGCGCAAGGGCGAGTTCGATCTCGAAGACTTCCTCGAGCAGATGCAGCAGGTGAAGAAGATGGGCAGCATGGGCGACGTGCTGAAGAAGATTCCGGGCCTATCGAAGATGATGCCCGAGGAGGAGCTGGCGGGAGCGCAGGATGCGCTGAAGTACACCGAAGCTATCATCTACTCGATGACACCGCTCGAGCGGCGCAAGCCCAAGCTGATCAACGGCAGCCGGCGCATGCGCATCGCCAAGGGAAGTGGCACCGAGGTGCAGGATGTGAACCGCCTGCTCAAGGACTTCGAGAAGATGCAGAAAGACATGAAGAAGATGATGAAGTTGATGAAGGGCGGCAAGATGGGCATGCCGGGAATGCGCAAGCCCATGCCGGGAATGCCCTTCCGGTAGCACGTGAACTTCCCGCAACCGCGGGAGCTTATGGACAACGCCCGCCGCCTTAAGCGGGCATTAACCGAGACCCAAAAGCCACGGCGAAGCCGGGCGAGAGAGGAAGACTTATGCCGACAGTGATTCGTATGCGTCGCGGCGGACGCACCCATGCGCCGTATTACCGTATTGTGGTGCAGGACTCCCGGGCGCGTGACCGCGGCCCCGAGGTGGACACGCTCGGCATCTACCATCCCTGCGCCCGCCCCGAGCCGCGCATGGAAGTGGACGTGGTGAAGGCGATCGCCTGGCTGGAAAAGGGCGCCCAGTGCAGCGACACCGCGCGCAACGTGCTCAACAAGCTCGGCGTCTTCAAGCACTGGAAGGACGGCACCCTGCCCGAGGGCGCGGAAGGCCGTTTGGTGAAGACGCTTGGCCAAGTGGAAGACAAGGGCTACAACGCGCCGCCCGAACCCAAGCCGAAGCCGGCCGCCGAGCCTGAAGCTGCAGCCGAGGGCGAAGCCGAAGCGGCGGCGGAAGCGCCCGCCGAGGAAGCCTCCGAGTGAAGATGCTCATCGAATTCGTCTCGAAGAAGCTCGTCGAGAATCCAGAGGACGTCAAGGTCAACGAGATCACGTCGGAAGACGGGAGCGAAGTGACCTATGAACTGCGTGTCAACGAAGCGGACATGGGCCGTATCATTGGCCGAAGCGGCCGCACCGCTAAGGCGCTGCGCACGCTCGTGGCCGCCGCGGCCACCAAGGCCGATGTGCGGGCCAATCTGGAGATTCTTGACTAGTCCCGGGGCGTGGGTAGCGGTGGCGAAAGTGCGCACCGTGCAGCCGCAGCGCAGGGAGCTGCGTCTCGATGAGACGCCCCCCTTCGTTTGGCCTGAGCCAGAACCGCAGTGGGTGAATGCCCGGGCGGGCGGGGCTGCGCCGCGAAAGTTGAAAGTAGCGAAGACCTCGCGCGATGGAAACAGCGTTGTGCTGGAGCTTGCGCCCGGCGTGCCCAGGGAAGTTGTGGCTTCCCTGAGGGGCGCCGAGCTGGTGGTGAGCGCGGGGGAAATCGAGACCTATCGCAGCGGCGCGTGGTACCCTCCGGAATGGGTGGGCTACGCGGTGCAAAACGAGCAGGGCCAGAAGATAGGCGGCGTCCGCGAGGTATGGGATACCCCGGCGAACGCCGTGTTGACAGTTGAAACGAAAGACCAGGGCGCCTGGCTGTTGCCCGTGATTCCCGAGGTGGTGCTGCGCGTGGACCGCGAAGCCGCCTCCATCGTGATATCGGGCATCGAGCCGCACGGAGTTCCGCATGCGGGTTGACGTGATAACGCTGTTTCCCGAAATCATCGAGGGAGTCACCGGCGTGAGCCTGTTGGGCAAGGCCATTGAGCAGGGTATCCTGACCGTGGCCTGCACGAACCCCCGGGACTCTACCACCGACCGTCACCGCACTGTCGACGACGAACCCTTCGGGGGCGGGGCCGGCATGGTGATGAAGTGCGAACCGCTCTTTGCCGCCGTCGAGTCGCTGCGCGAGGTCAACTCGCTGGAGCGGGTCATCCTGCTGAGTCCGCGAGGACGCCGGCTGGACCAGACAAAGGTGAAGGAGCTGGCCGCGGCCGACGACATGGTGCTGATCTGCGCCCGCTATGAGGGGGTGGATGAGCGCGTGAGTGAAGGGCTGGTGACCGAGGAAATCAGCATTGGCGACTATGTGCTGAACGGCGGCGAGCTGCCCGCCCTGGTGTTGATAGAAGCCATGAGCCGGATGCTTCCGGGCGTGGTGGGTGACTGGGAGTCCGTCGAGACCGACTCGTTCTACGACGGCATCCTTGGTCCTCCCCAATACACGCGCCCTGCGGAGTTCCGCGGGATGGAGGTGCCGGCGGTGTTGAGGAATGGCAACCATGCATTGATAGCCGCGTGGCGACGCGAGCAGGCCCTTAAGGTCACCCGCGAACGCCGCCCGGATTTGTTGGAAAGTTGAATTGGGGACTTCCCGCAGAGAGGCCAAGCCAGCCAAGGCGGCAAAGAATTATCTTTGCCGCTCCACAGCTTCGCGCCTTTGCAGGAAATCTTAAATCGCAGTCTCAAGAAGCTCTATAGGAGATCGAATAATGCACCCGCTTGTACAAGAAATTAGCAACGCCCAGATGAAGGCGTCCGACAACATCCCCGTGTTCAACGTGGGCGACACCGTTCGCGTGCACTTCCGCATCGTGGAAGGTGAAAAGGAACGCATCCAGGTTTTCGAGGGCATCGTGATTTCGCGCAAGAACGGCACCGGCCCGAACGCCAAGTTCACCGTCCGCCGCATCGCCTTCAACGAGGGCGTCGAGCGCGTCTTCCCGCTGCACTCCCCGCGCGTGGAAAAGGTGGAGATTAAGCAGGAAGGCAGCGTCCGCCGCGCCAAGCTGCACTACCTGCGCGACCGCGTGGGCAAGGCCGCCAAGGTCAAGCGCCGCATCCGCAGCGCCGCCGAGATTGCCGCCGCAGCCGCCGCCAAGCCCAAGTCCGAAAAGGTCAAGGCGGCCAAGGCTGCCGCGGCTGCAGCTGCCACCGCCGCCCCCGAGACGACCGAAGCCTAGGCCTGAGCCGCCAGCCTTTTTGGCTAACGAATGCAAACAACAAGCCGGATGCCCTTCACGGGCATCCGGCTTGTGTTGTGTTTGAGACTGTCCAGTCCAGACTTCCGGAATCCTATTCACCCCGCATCGTCGACAGGGATACGGTCGATTCCGGGCCATCGCTGGCATTCACCACCACGTTCAGTGTCCGGCCGTCCTTGCTGTATTCCGCGGCCAGCATCATGCCCGGCACATTGGTGGTGCTCACTTCCTGCCAGCCCTTAGCGGCGACTTCCTTCTTGAAGAACTCGCTCACCTCGGCAAAGGGCTTGGGCACCGTCGCCACCACGTTGAACAGTTCCGACTGCGCCTCGGTGTTCACCAGGTTCACCTTCCAGCCCTGCGGAATGGGGATATCGGTGGGAAATCCCTCGGGCAGGGAAACGTTCTCCCCCGCCGAGAAAGATACCTTGCCATCCTCGGTGGTGGCGGAGAGGTTCATGGCACCGCCGTCCGCCGAAATATCGACGTTCGCATCAACCCCCTCGCCCGCCAGCGAGGCCTCGATCATCTTCTCCTGCGTCACTTCGGCGGCCTTGCCGCAACCCATTGCAGGGATTAGGGTTGCAACCGCGCATAAACTCAACGACTTAATGTAACGCATGGGGATACTCCTTGGTATTTGCCTTGAGGGTACCCGGCGATTCGCGATGTGTCAAACCGCTTTGCTTTCCGGGCCGTCATATTGCATGCTGATAGGCCGGATTGCACCGGGCCCATGCCCGGCGTGATCCCCCATGCGCAGTAACCAATGGGGGTTGACTTCATGAAATCATCCTTGCGCCTGCTTTTCCTGGCCCTGAGCCTGCTGCCCGCCGGCTTGCTCACGGGCTGCATCCAGCCCATCGAGGCGATATCCACCAGCAATGCCACGCTCGACTTCGGGCTTAACACGCGCCCCTTGTTTTTCGACGTGTGGAACAACAACCCCGACGCCGACCCGATCCGCATACGCGTGCGCGCGGACAAGCCGTGGGTGCTCACCGATGTGTCAAGCGTGCTCAGCGCGCCGCCCGCCTCCGCTTCGGGCCCCTTCGACTTACAGGGCGTGCGGGTCAGCATCGACCGCAACCAGCTTAACCGCGGCGTGCACGAGGCGGAGATCACCCTCAGCGCCGACGGCGTTATCTCGAAAACCATCGCCGTGCGGGTGCAGAGTGACCGCGACAACAGCGGCATCCCGCTGAATGTCGTCAACCCGGAGACCAAGTACCGCGCGCCGTTCCTCATCGAATTCAATTTCGCCCTGCGCGACGCCAACGGCGACGCCGTGGTGGCGGAGCCGGGACAGTTCGAGCTTAGCGCCCGCGAGGCCGACCGGCCTGTCACCTTCGAGACGGGGTTGCACCTGCGCCGCGCAGCAGCCCGCCAGCTGAAGGCGGAGCTGTTGCTGGATTACTCGCTCACCCTGCAGGCGGTGCCTCAGGCCATCGCCTCCATGGAGACTGCCGCGAAGGATGTTTTCCTGCCGGCCCTCAACAGCGACGCCCTGGTGGGCATTACCGAATTTCACGCGGAGACCCCCGGCGGCCTGAACCGTGTGGCCGAATTCACCACCGACCGCGCCTTCCTTCGGCAGCGCATCGACGCCATCCAGGGGGAATTCGTACAGGGATTCGCCTCCTTCGCGCGCATCTATGACGCGATCGTCGAGGCGGCGAAAAACTTCGATGGTGGCGATGCGGAGAAGGAGGACCGGTACATTGTGCTCTTCACCGACGGCAACGACGCATCGAGCACCTCGACGGCGAACCAGGCGGTCAATGCCTGCAAGAATCGCAACATCAAGATCTATACCGTGGGCGTGGGAGCCAACGTGGACGAGGTCACCCTCACCGACTTGAGCGCACGCACCAATGGACTCTACTTCCCCGCCGATACCGCCGCAGGGTTGGCCGACGCTTTCGAACGGGTGGTGAACGATCTTGAGGCGCAGTACACCGTCCGTTGGGCTTCCGGTCAACGCGGTGACGCGCGCTTCGTGCCGCAGTTCACGCTGGAACTGGGGCAGGCTTCCACCACCTATCTGGCCGACACGGAGTACCGCGCCAACACGGTAACCGGCGATCCGCTCGGTGGCAGCCTGTTCTTCGTCGCGTCGGACAACACCCGGGAAAGCACAGTCTTCCTGCGGGCGCAGTATGTGCCGCGCAATGTCACGCGCCTGCGCATGACCATCAGCAGCGACCTGAACTTCACCGTGTCCAAGGTGGAAACGGGCCAGGATGGTCTGGTCGGAAACTGGACGCTGGACATAGCCCCGGCCAAGGCCCGCAGCGTGGTGATCGATTTGCGCAGCCCGGATGGCACGCCCCTGCCCTTCGCCACCTTCGGCCCGCTGGTGCGTCTCGATTTCTCCGAAGTCTTCGACCGCGAGACGCTGCCTTTCACGAGCGTGACCGTGGACAACTCGGTCTACGCCAACGGCCAGTTCTTCGAGGTGGAAGGCTTCGAGGCGGAGTAACCTTCGAAGACTTCAACCGCGAAGTTTACCGATCACACGCAACCGTAAATTTGTTTCACTTCCCATATTAGTGTGGCCCGTCTAGTTCTTGGTCACCCACTCGAGAGTGCGGAGCTCCCGTGCGGCAAGAGTCGCGCGGCGATGTGAAGCTTCATCTCGAAACCTTGCGTCGACACCGTTGTACCTATGCGGCGTAGGAGTGAAGCGCTCCCGCAATGAAACGAGAATAAACTCTCTGTGTCGGGTCGGCATCCTACTTGCAGGAAGATTGCACGGGGAGAGGATTCAATGAGAAGCAGATACATTCTTGGACTGTTGGCATTACTGTCGATCTCATCAAATGTCGGCGGCCAAGCATCTCTGAGTTCGGAGTCAATCTATCTTTGCGAAGGGGAATGGCACCTCAGCATCGAACCCAAGCGACTAGGCTTTGATCCCGATAAACTGGCGGCGGCAGATGCCCTGGTAAGTGCAGGCAATACAAGTAGCATGGTG
>JBJOID010000189.1:0-3764 GCA_046047315.1 Candidatus Hydrogenedentota bacterium
TGTGCCCGCCGCATTTAAGCGAAACTGGGCATGCAGGTGCAGTTGCGCGGTATCGTCGCCAAAGGGGAAGATGCCCGTGCCTCCGCCCCGGCAGGCGTATTCCCATTCAGGTTCGGTGGGAAGGCGCGCGACGCAATCGTGTCGCTTCCCGAACTCCCGGGAGAAGGCCTGCGCCTCTTCCCAGGTGATCATGGTTGCGGGATGGTCGGGCGCATCGCCCACGTGGCCAGACCACGGCGTCGTGTTCATTACGGCTTGCCACTGCGCCTGGGTGATCTCGGTACGGCTCAGCCAGAAGCCGGCAACCTCGGCCGAGCGCGAGGGAAGCTCATCGGCATACCATTCCGGGCGCCCGCCAAATTGCCGCGCCAATGTGGCGGCGTCCACCGGGGAACCCATTTGGAAAGTTCCCACCGGACACCAGACAAAGACGATGCCAGCGACCTCGCGCTCCGCGCCGGGAGTTTCCTGCGCAGGGGCGGTGAGTGTGCTCATCGCGAGGAGGATGGAAACGATAAAGCGCTGCATCATGGCAACGCTCCATCGGCGCGGCTAAGGCGCCACTCAAGCCATGCCACGGCCGACTCGGGCAAGCCCGCCCCCATGGCGGAGGCGGCCAGCACAGCCGGACCGGCTTGCTTTGCGGTGAAGGTGGCGCGGTACGTCTTGATGACCGACTGCGATGGTTGAAGCTGGATCAGATCCGGCTCGACCAACTGCCAGAGTCCGTCCTTGGCCTGTTGCCAAAGATCCAACGAGACCACCCGACCGGGCGTGGCGGCGGCGCTTAACTCCACCTCGTAGAGCTTTCCTTCTTCCAAGGCCCCGGTGGAAGCGCGCAAACAGGATTCCAGATCGGGCTCCCTTTCGGCTTTGAGCCAGCCCTGCACCAGCACATGCGCCCCATCGTCCTCGACGCGCTGCACCTGCGCGTATTCCGTAGAGGGAGGCAGGAAGCCATTCGGCACTGGCGCCCCCGCCCACCACTGGTGGAAATCGCCATTGCGAAGGAGGTTTCCGGTATCCACCGCTTCCTCGATGCGCTCGATGGAAACCACCTGCATTTCGCCGGGCGGAGGGTAGCCCTCCGAAGGAGCGCCCGACGGGGAGCAGCCGCCGACGAGAAGTGCAACCGCCCCGCAAAAAGCCGCCCCGCCTGCAAGCCGGCGCGCGGGCGAGAATCTATGATGAAAGCCGTACAAGCGAAAGACCTTGATCTCAAAGCAACCGTGTAACTATAGCAAAACGAGCAGGCGGCGCGCCGCGCTGACAACCTGCGGGATCATGAGGAGGACGGCTCTTCACTTACAAGACCTTGGGGTTCCGCAGGCGGTCCGCTACGGGCAATGGCAGGATGACGCCACAGCCAGAGTGCGTCGCGCGCACCCTGATAGTATCGCTCCATGCCGTAGTTCGACTTGCCGAAGCGACGCGGATGGTGCCTCACCGGGATCTCTGTCACGCTATAACCCAACTGCCGGGCAAGGACGGGAATGAACCGGTGCATGCCGTGGGTGAGGGGAAGTTGTTGCGCAACCTCGGCGCGCATCGCCTTGTAGCCGGTGTTCATGTCGTGCAGCTTGAGGCCAAACATTGCCGCTATAGTGCCGTTAAACACCCGCGATGGAAGCGTTTTGTGCAGGGGATCCTGCCGATTGGCCTTCCATCCACAAACGACATCGGCGCCATCTTTCAAGGCGGCCAACATACGGGGCAACTCAACGGGATCGTCCTGCAAATCGCCGTCCATGGTGACTACGATATCGGCATGGACACGGCGAAACGCGGAAGCGAGGGCTTGGGACTTGCCCGCATTGCGCGAAAAGCGAAGCACCCGCAGCATGGGATACTCTCGCTGAAGGCCCTGCAAGACCCGCGCGGAGTCGTCTGTGCTCCCATCGTCGACAAACAGGATCTCGAAGGACCCCGGGTCTAACTGGGCGGCAACGCCCTCGGTGAGCGCCCGCAGACTCGGGGCTTCATTATGAACGGGTATCACGACCGCAATCTTCATGGAGGAAGAGTGTAGCGCGGCCGCGCCGGGTTATCGAATATCCGCCTCCAGCCACTTGATGACCGCCATGATTCCTCGGGCTTTCTTGAGCATCGTCGCTTTCAGCCCCTGGTCGCGCAGCTTGGCCTTCGCGTCATGGCGGTCCTTCGCCACGACAACGCCGCCGACAAACGACTTCTCGTCATCACCTTCGGCACGAATCGCGTGGTATTCATAAGTCGGCATCAAGCGCACTCCATTGCCCCGCAGCAGTATAGCAATCAACGCAAATGAAGTAAATAGATAATTCTGCAAACCCGAGCGCGGCGACTAAGGCTGGCGTTGGAGCACATCTATCATGGCGCGGCAGAAGTCCGGCAAGTCGTCGGGCTTGCGGCTGGACACAAAGTGCCGATCAACAACGACCGGGGCATCCTCCCAAAGCGCGCCCGCATTCATGAGATCATCCTTGATGCCCGGTGACCCGGTAACGCGCACCCCACGGTAGACGTTGGCGCTGATGGCCAGCCAGCCCCCATGACAGATCGCGGCAACCAGCTTGCCCGCCTCGGAAAATTCCCGGATAAGGGACTTGACCTTTTCGTCCCGCCGGAGTTTATCGGGCATGAAACCACCCGGCAAAATGATCCCATCGAAATCAGGCTCGATCATGTCTGCGATGGCAGCGTCGGATTTACAGGGGTAACCGTTCTTTCCCGCGTAGACGACGTCTGCTTCTGGTCCCGCTACCACCACTGTGGAGCCGGCCTCTATCAGGCGCAGCTTCGGGTACCAAAGTTCGAGATCCTCATAGATATCCCCCGTGAGGATGAGAACGCGCTTGCCTTTGAGCTGGATGTGTGCGGACATGGATGGGGCTCCCTCTTGCATACCAAGAGTCACGTTACCGCACCGAACCCCCCAGCGCAAGCCGGGTCCGCTAATGCATCCACCACAAACCTTTGGTATCGTTGCGGGCGGAGGACATCACGTGCGCGGATTTTTCTCAATCATCCTGATGACGCTTGCTTTCCTTTCGGCCGCCGCGCATGCGCAGCGGCTGACTGAAGTCGTCCCGGAGCTGGGCATCATTGACGCGACGAAGCGCGCGTGGCTGGCAAACAACCCGGAAGGGCTTAGTCCGGTTGAGTTGAATGAGCGTGCCGCCGAGATCAATGCCGTTGAGCTGGACAATTCCCATGATGCGGCTGCGCCTCGAGAGCGATTGCGGGTGGTGGCATGGAACATGGAGCGTGGCCGCCACTGGCAGGAAGGTGTGAATTTGTTGCAGGAGCACCCGCTGCTGCGGAATGCCGATCTCCTGCTGCTGACCGAGATGGATATTGGGATGGCGCGATCGGACAACGCGAATACAACGCGCGAGGTAGCCCAAGCGCTTGGCATGAATTACGCCTACGCGGTGGAGTTTATCGAGCTATCGCTAGGCAAGCCCTCGGACCTGACAACGGTGCGCGAGCCGGAGAATGCCGTGGGCTACCATGGCAACGCCATCCTTTCACGCTATCCGCTCACCCAGGTACGCGCGCTCCGTTTTCCAGGAATTGAGCAGTGGTATGGCTCCGACGAACACCGCCTCGGCGGACGCAACGCCGTGCTGGCGGAGATCGCCGTGGGCGGGCAAACCATCACCGTCGCGGTGACGCACCTGGAGAGCGGCATCACCGACGGCGCCTTCCGGGAGCGGGAGGTTCGGCTGCTGCTGGAGGAGCTCGAGCAGCATGCGGCAGGAAAGCCTGTGATTCTCGGTGGC
>JBJOID010000190.1:0-12314 GCA_046047315.1 Candidatus Hydrogenedentota bacterium
AAACCCAAACCCGCAACCGCGAAAGCGGCGCCCGCCAAGCCAGCGTCCAAGTCGGCAGCCAAGCCCGCTCCGGTGAAGAAGGCCGTGGCGGCCAAGCCTGCGGTGAAGCCCAAGGCGGGCACGCTGGATGTGTTGAAGGCCGCTTCCGAGGAACTCAAGAAGCTCGACAAGAAGAAGTGAGCGCACGCATGAATCCTGTTCCCATGACACGTCGCGAGTGGTTGAAGCTTGGCGCGGCGGCCACGGCCGTTGCGGGCCTTGGCGCGTGCGCCTCGGCGCAGGCCGCCCTGCCCCCGGTCTGCCTCTTCTCCAAGCATCTGCAATTCATGGACTACCCCCGCCTGGCCGAGGCGGTGAAGGCCATCGGCGCCGACGGGGTGGACCTCACCGTTCGTCCCGGCGGGCATGTCCTACCGGAAAATCTCGGCGCCGATCTGCCGCGTGCCGTCGAGGCGATACGCGGCGCGGGCCTTGCGCTGCCCATGATCTCGACCCGCATCGCGTCGCCCGGCGACGCCGAGGCCGCGCCCACCTTCGAGGCCGCCGCCGCGCAGGCCATCCCCTTCATCCGCGTGGGCGGGCACAAGTATGCCCGCAGTGGCAATCCCCTCGACGAGCTGCCCCGCATCCAGCAGGATTGCGCCGGGCTTGCCGCTCTGGCCGAAACCCACGGGGTCACGCTGGGCTATCACAATCACTCCGGCGACCTGAATTTCGGCGCGCCCCTGTGGGACCTGCTCCGGGTGATCGAGGCCGTGGGCTCGCCGCGCCTAGGGTCCAATTTCGATGTGGGCCATTGCACCGCCGAGGGCCCTTTTGGCGATCTCGATCTCACCACGCGGGCGCTGGCTCCGCAGGTGAAGATGCTCGCCGTGAAGGACTTCGTGTTCGAAGGCCGCCGTCCCCGCTGGGTGCCGCTCGGCGAGGGCGTTGTGCCGCTCGCCGATTTCTTCCGCCGCTTCCGCGAGGCGGGCTTCACCGGGCCGATCTCGATCCATTTCGAATACGAGGCCTACGAAGAGGCCAGCGAAGAGGGCAAGCTCGAACAGATGACCAAGGCCGTGCGACTGGTACGCCGCGAGATGCGCAAGGCAGGTTGGGAGTAGAGCGGCCCGACAAATCGCGATGCGGCGTGCTTACTGCTGTTGGGCTTCCTGCTGAATCTTCCCGATGATGCTGGTGGTGCTTTGCCCCTCGACCCCCGGGAGGATCGCGATGCGCCCGCCGTATCCCTCCACGAGGCGGCGTTCCTGCTGGTTGATGGTGTCCAGCGTGTAGTCGCCGCCCTTGGCGTACACGTCGGGTTGCAGCGCTTCGATCAGCCGCGCGGGCGAAGGGTCGTCAAAGAGCAGCAACCCGTCCACGCAGGCGAGCGCCGACAGCACCAGCGCGCGATCATTCTCATTAATCACCGGGCGCTCGGGCCCCTTGATGGCCCGCACCGAAGCGTCGCTGTTCAGGCCCACGATCAGCACGTCGCCTTCCGTGCGCGCCCGCATCAGGTAGGTGATGTGGCCCGCGTGCAGAATGTCGAAGCAGCCGTTGGTCCACACCACGCGTTTGCCCTCGGACTTCAGCCGCTTCACCACCGCCTGCAATTGCTCCAGCGTCTTCAGCTTTGCCGGACCGCGCCGTCCGCTCAGCGCCTCCTGCACCTCGGCGCGCGTCACGGTGACCACGCCCGGCTGGACCACGGCGATGCCCGCCGCCAGGTTGCCCAGCGCGGCGCACTCGCGCAGCGTGCCCCCGGCGATGCGCGCCAGCAGCACCGCCGCCGCCACCGTATCGCCCGCGCCTGTCACGTCCACCGCCGTCACGCGGCCCGCCGGCACATGCTCGACCGAGCCGTCGGCTGCAAAGATGGAAATCCCCTGCGGTCCGCGCGTGATGAAGGCATTGCGCGCCGACTGCGTGAGGAACTTGCCCGCTCGCAACAGGCTGTCCTCATCCACGATGTCCACCCCGGCCGCGAGTCCGGCCTCGGAATCATTCGGCACGATGATGTCGATCCCGTGGAACATGCCCGCGCGCGCCCGCGAATCCGCCAGGGTCACGAGCCCGTGCGCCCGCGCCGCCTCGCGCACCGCGTCCAGCACCGCCGGGGTGATGGTTGATGACACCTGGTCACCCAGCATGATGCCCTGGCAATCCGGCGCGAGCCGCCGGATCTGTGCAATCACCGCGGCCTCGATCTCCCCGTCGATGGGCTTCGGACGCGGCGTGTCCGTGCGCAGCACTTCCTGCAGCGGGGTGTTGTGCCCGCCCGCCCGCAGCTTGCCGTAGGTGTTGGTCGGGCGTCCGGGTGCGGTCACGATGCCGCTGGTGTCCACACCGCGCTTCTCGAATTCCTCCCGCACCACGCCGCCGTTGGGGTCGGCCCCCACCACCCCCACCATGTGCACGCGCGCGCCGAGCGATGCGGCATTGCAGGCGGCGTTGCCCGCCGCGCCGGGATTGTAGCGGCGCTCAAGCACTTCGAAAACCGGGATGGGCGCCTCAAGGCTCACCTCCGTCACCCGCCCCAGCACGTTCTCGTCGAGATAAATGTCGCCCACGGCAAGGATGCGGATGCCGGGAAATTGTTCAAGCAGGGACAACAGCCGCGCGCGGTCTTCCATGGGAGCTCTCCAAATGAAGCGGAATTCTAACGGAGGGGCGGGGGAGGATGGAATTGTCCGGCCTCAATAAAAGAAACGCGGCCGGACGAAGCGTCCAGCCGCGCAATGGGAATGTTTGGGTATTCGTCGAAACTACTTCGAAGAGCAAGCCTTGGCTTCGCTGCTGCAGGCCTTCTTCTCAGAGGAGCAGGCCTTCTCCTCGGAGGAGCAAGCCTTTTCCTTGTCGCAACACGTCTTCTCGGAATCGCAGGCCTTGGCTTCGCTGCTGCACGCCTTCTTCTCGGAGGAACACGCCTTTTCCGTGTCGCAGCACTTCTTCTCAGAATCGCAGGCCTTGGCTTCGCTGCTGCACGCCTTCTTCTCGGAAGAGCACGCCTTGGCCTCCGAGGCGCAGGCGCCTTCCGCCATCTTCTCGCAGCAGGGGCCGCCGTGCGGCGGATAGGTCTTCGCCGGGCCGTCGCTGCTCGTGGTGGCGCAACCCGTCACCAACGCCGCGCCAAGCATCAGCGCGCACGCCAGTGTTGCCTTCCGAAGCAGGTTCATTGCAGTCATCATGTTCGTTATTCTCCCTTGTGATGGATGCGGCCTCCCGGCGCGCAAATGGCTCTCGAAGACAGGATACCCCCGTCGCAACCCCGTCAGTATAGCCGTTCTTGTGGGTCTACCCCAAACGGGGACTTAGGTATTCACAGCTTGCTGATTTTTATTTCAGGCGGGCTGATCCAGCGGCTGCACGGCTTCTTCGAAGTACCGGTGCAGTTCAGCGGGCAGCTGGTGATAGTCCGCGCCCGCAATCTCCTTGGAGAAATCCACGCTGTTGTGGGTATTCCAAAACAGCACCCGTTTGCCCGCAAGCGTGCCTGCGGCCGCGTCGGACAGGAGGCAGGCGAAGGCCTTGCCCGTGTAGGTGCCCTCGAGGCGAATCCCTTCGGCGTCGTCCAGCCGCCGCACCGCTTCCATTCCTGCCTCCGTGTACAGGGCGTATTGTTCGCCCAGAAACTCGTGGCGCAGCGACAGCGCGGCATCGGCATGGGGGATCAGCGGCACGGCCGGATCGTTCTGGTGGAGCAGCTCATTGGTCGCGGTGTAGAGCTTCTCTCCCCGCTCCGCATTGGTGAAGCGCTCGGCCGTCACGCGCACCGCCACCACCCTGGCCCGCAGGCCCGCCAGCCGCGCGCCCAGCGCCAGCCCCACCGCCGTGCCCATCGTGCCGGAGGCCACATAGATCAGGTCGGGCTCGGGCGTCTCGCCGCGCTCGATCTGGCCCTTGAGTTCCAGGGCGGCATTCACAAAGCCGAGAATGCCCGTGGGCGAGGACCCGCCCGTGGGAATGACGCGGGGAAACTTGCCCTCGCGTGCGCACAACGCGGCAAACTGCCAGCAGGTGGCGGCGGCCACCTGACGCAGGCCGGCGCGGTAATGGATTTCCGCCCCCGCCTTCAGTTGTCGCAGCAGGTTCTTTCGCACGCTGTGCGCCGGGGGCTGGGGCACCAGCATCGACACCCGCCGCAGGCCCAGTTCGCGCGCATAAATCGCCGTGGCCAGCGCATGGTTCGAGCCCGCCGCACCGAAGGTCAGCACAGTCGAGGCGCCGTCCTGCTGTGCGCTCGCCAGCAGGAAACCCAGCTTGCGCACCTTGTTGCCGCCATACAGCCGCCCCGAGGGTCCGTCGTGCTTGAGCCAAAGATCCACGCCCAAGGCGCCGCCGAGCGTCTCCAGCCTGCGCACCGGGGTCGGCAGCACCGCGATGGGCAGATACGGAATTCGTTCCGCCAGGCGGGTATAGCGTGCATAGAGCGGCAGGGTTTCGGAATCGCTCATGCGGTTTCCCCTTCCTCGGGCGCGGCCTGCCGGGGAAAAACTTCCCGCAGCCATGCAACCACGCGTTCTGTTCCCGGGGCCAGCTCATCCGCCCGGAGCATGCGTGACAATTCACCCCCGTCAAACCAGAAGCCATGGTCCGAATAATCGAAGGTGACGGGCGGGTTTCCGCCCGCGCGGCCCTTGCGCATGAACCTTCCCGAGATGGGGCAGCGCAGCTTACGGTCTACCTCGGCGTTCCCCGGCATCAGCGCGTGGAACAAGGCGGCCACTTCGGCCTCGTCGCCGAACAGCAGCGCCACCTCTTCCTGGTCCAGCCACACCCCGCCACAGGCGGCGCAGTAGTCCACCTCGACCTGATCGTACTCGAGCGCCATCAACGGCGCCTTGCATGCGGGGCAATCCATCGCGCGATTGTAGAAAGCGCGGCCGCGCCGCGCAAGGCCGGATGAACTTGCCCGCCGACCCCTGCTATCGTGCGTCTGCCCCGCGCGGGGCCAACGACAAGGAGTAGCGCCATGCATGTCGTGGTCGATTTGTGCGTCATACCCCTCGGCGGCGATCCGTCGCTGTCTGGCTACATTGCCGCCTGCCAGCGGGTGCTGGCCGAGGCGGGCCTCAAGACCCAGCTTCACGCCTACGGCACCAACATTGAGGGCGAGTGGGACACCGTGATGGCCGCCGTCAAACGATGCCATGAGCAGGTGCATCAAATGGGTGCCCCGCGTATCTCCAACACCCTCAAGATTGGCACCCGCACCGACCGGACGCAATCCATGGAAGACAAGGTGCGCAGCGTCGAGGCGAAGCTGAACGCCTGAACCGGAGCACGAAAGCCATGGACGAGACACCGCCCCCTCAGATCTATCGCGCCAAGGGCGACAGCGCCCTGCGCGGCTGTCTCATCGGCTGCCTCGCCCTTGTGTTCGCGGGACTGCTTCTCGTCGGGCTGCTCCTGTTCGCCGTGTACAACCTGCTCAGCGGCGTGATGGACGAGTTCACCGCCGAGGCGCCGCGCGAGTTGCCCGTGGCCGAATTGCCCGAGCTCGACAAGGAACTGCTCTTCGGCAAGGTGGACACCTTCGGCCGCGCTCTCACCGGCAACGACCTGGCCTTGGAGCCGCTCGAACTCACCGGCGAGGAAATCAACGTGCTGTTGCGCGAGTATCCGCAGCCGCACAGTACGTATGACTGGATAGCCGTGAGCATCGTGGACGGCCTGCTCCGCGCCGACCTCAGCCTGCCGCTTGAACCTTTCGGCCTGCGCGGCCGCTATCTCAATGGCAGCGGCGAACTCGAAACACGCCTCAGCGGGGGACAACTCGCCGTCTATATCAACCGCATCGAAGTGAATGGCCAGCCTCTCCCCGGGCAGATGCTCGCCTTCCTGCGGCAATGGAACCTTGCCCAGGACATGGTGGCGGACGCCCAGACCCAGCAGGTTCTCGACCGCATCGAGTCCATTCAGATCATCGACAACCGCCTGGTTATCACCCCTGTACCGCAAATCACATACCCCTGACCGGACTTTATTGATTCAGGCGAGGGGTTAGCGGTTGTGTCCTACTGAAGGGGTAAAAATTCTTGCGCAATGATGAGGTTGCGGGTAAACTTTGCGCACGGGAGACTATGGACTTCTGGCCAATGGGGAGCCTGTCCATCGCCGCCGGGGAATGACCCATGCCGCCGCAAGGGCGGTGTATGAAAGAGGGGCCTGTCATGTCTTGTCATCGCAAGAAATGGATTTTTTCCGCCCTGTTGCTGCTCGTCGCGGGGTTGCTCTGCCTTCCCGCAGCGGCCACCGGGACTCCCGACTGCGGAGAGGGCACGCTGTTGAGTCATCCGCCCGACCTGTCCGAGTTCAGCAACAACGCCTTCGTGAGCGTGCGCGCTGCCAATGCGCAGGTTTACCAGCGCTTCGGCGCGGTGTCGGGCACGGTCACGGGCCTGCGCTGGTGGGGCATCACGGCCAGTTCCCCGGCCAACACCAACTGCACCATCGACACGCCCAGCTTCAAGGTGGGCTTCTATGAAGACAACCTCTCCGTGCCCGGCGGCGGCATCCAGGAGTTCACGGTCACGCCCACCATCACCGACTCGGGCAGCACGCTGTTCGGATTCCCGCTTCGCCTCTTCGAGGTCACCCTGCCCAACAGCCTCGAGATTGAAGGGCCGGGATGGCTGACCGTGTTCGACCCCAGTTTCTCGCAGAGCTGCCGTTTCTTCTGGGCTGCCTCCGAGACGGGCGGCGGCCAGGCCGTGTCCTTCAATTTCTCGGAACTGAGCTGGGAAGCCCTCAACGACGACGTGGCCTTCTGCATCGTTGGCGAGCCCTCGGGTGAGGAAGAGGGCGAGCCCGAGCCTTCGCTCAACTGCTACGAGGAATCCCTCTTTGGCCAGGCGCCCGATCTTGGGCCCTTTGGCACCGGCCACTTCAGCACCCGCGCCAGCAACCGCAAGGTGCACGAGCGCTTCACCAACGTGAACCAGCCGGTGGCGGCGGTCCGCTGGTGGGGCATCGCCACCGTGTCGCCCTCCGGCAACCCTTGCGACCTGACGGGCACGCCCCTCGACATCACCTTTGCCACCGACAACGGCGCATTGCCTGGCGGCGGCATCGTCACCCACACGGTCACGCCCACCATTGTCGATTCCGGGCAGACCGTGGCAGGCGTACCCCTGCTCATCTTCGAGGCCATCCTGCCGGAGCCCGTCACCATCGAGGGCGGCACGGGCTGGATCGACATCTACGACCCGAACATCTCGAACAACTGCCGCTTCGGCTGGGCCTCGTCCGTGGCGGGCAATGGCCAGGCCGCCCGCTTCCGGCTCGACCTCTTGCAGTGGGAAGACGTGAACGACGACCTCGCCGTCTGCCTGCTGCCTGAGGGGGTCATTATCCCGCCGGAAGGTGAGGAGGGCGAAGGCACGCCGGAAGGCGGGACCGAGGGCGAGGGCGCCGCCGAGGGTGAGGGCGAGCCCGGCGACCTTTCCGGTTGCGGCGAAGACGCCTTCGTCAGCCGTCCCCCGGACGATTTCGAGATCACTGCCACCGCCTTCGCCAGTGTGCGCTCCGCGGACCGGCAGGTCTATGAGCGCTACGATGGCGCCCCCGGCACCGTGACCGGCATACGTTGGTGGGGCATTACCACCACCCTGCCCGGCGGTTCGGACTGCACCCTCTCCCCGCCCAGCTTCGAGGTGGGCTTCTATGAGGACAACCTCTCCGTGCCCGGTGGCGGCATTGTCGAGGAGACCGTGACCCCGACCGTCACCAACACGGGCCAGACCCTCTTCGGCGTGCCCGTAAAGCTCTTCGAGGCCACCTTCTCCCAGCCCATCGAGATTCCCGCTTCGGGCTGGGTGAGCGTGTTCGACACCAACATCAACCAAACCTGCCTCTTCTCGTGGGTGAGTTCCGAGGTGGGCGGCGGCCAGGCCGTGGCCTTCAAGTTCGACACCCTCTCGTGGCTGCCGCTCAACGACGACGTGGCCTTCTGCCTCATCGGCGAAGCCGGCGTGGTCGAGGGCGAAGGCGAGCCGGACCCCGAGATCGAATGCGTCGAGGACACCCTCTTCGGGCAGACGCCCGACCTCGGACCCTTCGGCACCGGGCACTTCAGCGCCCGTTCGGCCAACCGCAAACTCTACGAACGCTTCACGGGCGTGGACGCCCCGATCGTCGCGCTGCGCTGGTGGGGCATCGCCTCGCAGGCGCCCAGCGGCACCTTCTGCAACTTCGAGGGCACGTCCCTGCAAATCTCCTTCTCTATGGAAGGCGGCGCCTTCCCCGGCGGCGGCATCGTCGAATACTCGCTGACCCCCACCATGACCGACACCGGCATCGAGGTCGCCTCGCTGCCGCTTTACCTCTTCGAGGTGGAACTGCCCGAGCCCGTCACGATCGAGGGCGGCGCGGGTTGGGTGGGCATCTATGATCCCGACTTCCAGAATACCTGCCGCTTCGGCTGGGCCTCCTCCGTCGATGGCAACGGCCAGTCGCGCCGCTTCCGCTTCGACACCCTCACCTGGGAAAACGTGAACGACGACCTCGCCATCTGCCTTGTCGGCCTGCCTGCCGAGGGCGAAGGCGAAGGCACAAAGGAAGGGGCGATCGAGGGCGAGGGCGAAGGCACAGCCGAAGGGGAAGGCGAAGGCGTTGCCGAGGGAGAAGGCGAAGGAACCACCGAGGGTGAAGGTGAAGGAGAAGTTGTCCTGGCGGAATACGTTGGTACCGACACCAACTGGTTCAACCCCAGCAACTGGAGCACCGGACAGGTTCCAGACGGGCAGACCGCCGTACGCATCGCCGATGGACGAGAAGTGTCCATCGATCCCGCACAGGGCTCGGGCAGTGTGGCGGTAGGCGACGTGTACGTCGAAAACGGCGCCTCGCTTCACCTGCTGCCCGGCTCGATCTTCACCTTCGAGGACATGCTACTGGATGTCGGGCGCGTGACCACGCAGTCGGCGGGACTTGTGGGAAATTCGCTCGACATTTCCGACGGCCCCGTCGAGGTTGTGCCTGGCTGGGGATTTGGTCAATCGACCGTGAAACTGAATCCATCCTTCGGCATTCTTCTTGGCACGGGCATCGCCGAGGCGGATGCGGTATTTGTGCTGGGACTAGCCGGAACGGAACCGGCCGCGCAGGGAAATACCGGAACCGGCTACTACGCCAACATCGCTTCCGACGAAGTTGTTCTCGGCGCGACGCTGCAAGTGGAGTTTTTGCATGGTTACGTGCCGCGCCTCGGAGACACCTTCGATATCGTAGTCGCCTCCTCGGGGCTAACGGGCACCTTTGCGAATCTGCCCCAAGGAGCCGCCGTTGCCAGTGAAGGGGACGTTGACTTGATCGTGCAGTACCTCGCCGACCGCGTTCGCCTGGTCGCAACCTTGGGATCTGGTGAAGGTGAAGACCTGCCCGATTGCACCTTCCCGCTCTCCGGCGCGCAGGAGGTCGGCCCCGTGGCCACCGACGCCACCGGCCTCGGCTACTTCACCACGGACCTTTTCGGCGAGCTGACCGGCCTCTACGTTGAGCACAACGTGGCCAACCCCACCATGGCGCACATCCACGCCGCGGCGGCCGGGGTGAACGGTGGCGTCATCATCGACCTGGGCAGCCCCGTGTCGCCCATCGTCGTCGCCTTCACGCCCGAACAGGTGGCGTTGCTGCGCAACACGCCCGCCTTCTATGTGAACGTCCACAGCAGCGACTTCAGCAGCGGCGAGATTCGCGGGCAAGCCGAGCAGTGCCTGCCGGAACAGCCCGAAGGCTCCGATGCGCGCAATGCCCTGGACGACTTCGACGAGGCCGACACCTCGGGTGATGGCCGCATGGACTTCACGGAATTCAGCGCCCGCTTCGGTCTCTCTGGCGACGCCTTCAACGCGCTCGATCTGAATGGTGACCAGCGGCTTTCCATCGCGGAGCTGCAACGCCAGCTGCCCGAGGGCAAGCCGGTGCACAATGCCGATCAGGATGGCGACGGCAGCGTCGCGCTGGGCGAGTTGCTGCGCGTCATCCAGCTCTACAACGCGGGCGCCTACGACTGCGCCAATGACCCCGACGCCACCGAAGACGGCTTCGAGATAGCCGCGTCCAAGGGACTCTCGCAGGATTGCGCTCCCCACGCCAGTGACTATAAGGACGGCGCCGACGGCGTCATCTCCCTGAGCGAACTGCTGCGATTGATCCAGCTGTTCAACCTGCAATCCTTCATCGCCTGCGCCGAGTCCGAAGACGGGTTCTGCGTGGCGATATAGCCCGCCGCCAAATTAGAAGGCCCGGCATGCGGTGAAGATAACCGCATGCCGGGCTGTTTTTTTTCGGAAGCTCGCGAGCGGGGCGCTTCTTTACTTGCCCTTGGCCTGATTGGCCACGGCCTCGGCCGCTTTCTTCGCGGCCTCGGGGTCGCCGAGGTAACGGCTGGCGATCGGCTTGAGGGAGGCGTCCAGCTCGTAGAGCAGCGGAATCCCCGTCGGGATGTTGAGCTCGAGAATGTCCGCCTCGCTCATGTTGTCGAGGTATTTCACCAAAGCGCGCAGGCTGTTGCCATGCGCCACGATAAGCACGTTCTCCCCGGCGGCCACCTTCGGGGCGATCTCGTTTTCCCAGTACGGCACAAAGCGCGCCACGGTTTCCTTGAGGCTTTCCGTGCGGGGCAGGTCCGCGTTGGCCAGTCCCTTGTAGCGCCGGTCATGGCCGGGGAAGCGCTCGTCGCTTTCCTCGAGCGGCGGCGGCGGCACGTCGTAGGAACGGCGCCAAATCTTCACCTGCTCCTCGCCGTGCTTCGCGGCCGTCTCGGCTTTGTTCAAACCCTGCAATCCGCCATAGTGCCGCTCGTTCAGGCGCCAGTCGCGCGTCACCGGCAGCCACATTTGATCAAGTTCGTCCAGTGCGATCCACATCGTCCGGATGGCGCGCTTGAGCACGCTGGTGTAGACGCGGTCGAATTCGAAGCCCTCCTCCCGCAGCAGGCGTCCCGCCGCGCGCGCCTCCTCGCGACCCTGGTCCGTCAGGTCCACGTCGGTCCATCCCGTGAAGCGGTTCTCCAGGTTCCACGTGCTCTGGCCGTGGCGTAGCAAAATGAGCTTGTGCATTGAATTTCCTTTGCGTTGACGAAACTGGCGGCCCATAGCCTAGCGGGTTTTGCCGTGGCGTTGCCACGCGGGGCCGCGCCCCGGCGTGCGCGGGGCTTGGCCGCTGCGCTAGTATGTCGCACATGGACGGAGGGAAGGAACGCAAGCACAACGCCGCCGGCATGCCGCCGCAGCGGAAGGTGGCCGTGCTTTGGCTCCTGCTGCTCGGCTTCTTCGCCGTGTTCAACGCGGTCTATCACCCCATCCGGCAGTATCAGGCGCAACGCGCGCCAGAAAATTTTGAGCAATACGCGGAGCGCCTGATTGAAAGCGGCCGCGAGGAGCTGGGCCGCATGCGGCTTCAGGCGGGGATCGGCTGGTTTCATCCTCCGCATCCCGGACCCTACGAACGCCTGCGCGCGCTGGGTGATGATGCCTATGCACCGGGCGCGCGCCTCTATGGCGACTTCGCCCAGGGCGGAGTGACCGCCGACACCGTCGCGTCGCTGCGGGATATGTATCCGCCGCCCCACCCGCGCCAGCCGGATCTCGATACCGCCATTTGCCTCTGGCGCGAGGAGCATCTGCTTACGCCGCGCAACCTGGAGCTCGACGCGCATGGCGCCGCGGCGCTGATGCAGGCGGCGCAGGGTACCTTGTCGGCGGGGGAGATCGGGGCGACGGGGCAGGCCGCGCCGGTGGCGATCGTCGCGGCGAGCGGACCGCGCGCGGTGATGATGATCGACGGCGTAGATTACGGTGGGCGGGCGCGCGGGCTGTATGCGGCGATACTCGAGGCGAAGACCGGGCGCATTCTGCAGCTGGGTCAGTTCGACCTCTGGGAAAGCTGGGACGAGTCCCTGCGGATGGCGAAGTTCCTGCAGCGCGCCCCCCAAGGCAGTATCGGCATCTTCGCGGTGAGCCAGGACGCCTCGGTTTATTTCGACTACACGCACCTCGCCCCGGAGCTGGCCTACTTTGGGATCGAGCGCCAGGCGATGGTCGATGGCCGGCTGAAGTTTTACGGGTTGAAATACCGCTTCGCCGCGATTGGCGTGAAGGGGAAGAACGGCGGCATCCAGGCCTGGTCGCCCGGGGAATTCGCCGGGCGCCCGGGGCACCCGGTCTGCGTGGCCGCCTGGCCGGAGAACGACGATGCTTGATCATCCGCTGGCCTTATACCTGATGGTGGGCGCGGGCACCTTCCTGTTGACCGTGGCCATGGTGCCGCTTTGCCGCAAGCTGGCCATCGCGCTTGATGTGGTGGACCGTCCCAGCTCGGCGCGC
>JBJOID010000191.1:0-7637 GCA_046047315.1 Candidatus Hydrogenedentota bacterium
CGCGAGATCGGGGGGCATGCACTCGAGCACGATGGCGAAACACCCGGCCTCCTGAAGCGCCAGGGCTTCTTCCTTCAGGCGGTCGCGGTCGGCGTCGCTGCGACCCTGCACCCGGTAGCCGCCCAGCTGATGCACGGACTGCGGTGTGAGGCCGATGTGCCCCATGACCGGGATGCCCGCGCGCAGGATCATGTGAATGGCTTGGCCAAACTTCTCCACCGAGCCTTCCACCTTCACCGCCTGCGCGCCCCCCTCGGCCACAAGACGGCCCGCGTTGCGCAGCGCCTCCTCGGCGTTCACCTGATAGGAAAGGAAGGGCATGTCGGCCACCACCATCGCGCGCTTCGCGGCCCGGCTTACCATCCGGGTGTGGTGAAGCATCACGTCCATCGAGACGGCGAGCGTATCGTCCAGGCCCATCACCGCCATTCCCACGGAATCGCCGACGAGGATGACGTCCATCCCGGCGTCGTCAATCAGGGACGCAGTTGGATAGTCGTAGGCCGTAATCATGGCGATCTTCTCGCCATCGCGCTTGCGCTTTTGCAGGGCAAGCGTGGTCACGCGGAAAGCGTGCAGAGGGTGCTGTGACATGCGGCAAATGCTCCTGAACCGAAACGTGACCGTCCCGGTCCCTGTTGGGCTCCAAGCGGAGGTTCAGAAGGTATCGTCGTCCAGCGGCAGCACCCGTCCCTCAACGCCGGGTGAATCCAGCAACTGCCGCACCGTCCGGCCGGAAAGCGGGTCCCGCGCCTCTGGCGCGATCTCGGCCAGCGGCGCCAGCACAAAGGCGCGCTCCCGAAATCGCGGATGGGGAATCGTCAGCCGCGCATTGTCCATCGTCAAGTCATCCCAAAGGATAATGTCGATGTCGATGGGGCGCGGTCCCCAACGCGGGCCGTCTCTACGGCCCAGATCCCGCTCTATTTCCTTGACGGCATTCAGGAGTTCCAGCGGGGCAAGCCCCGTCTTGATCTCTGCCGCCACGTTCAGGAAAGCGGGTTGATTCAATTCTCCGACTGGCTCGGTCTCGTATCGCCGGGAACAACGCGTCACCACCGTCGCCGTCAGACGTCCAAGGCGCTCCAGCCCATGGCGCAGCATCGCGGGACGGTCATCCAGATTACTGCCCAAACTCAGGTAGACGCAAGTGCCCATGTCGCCTTTGGCCCAGAAATGGTAGCACAGCATCCGCCATTCGTAAAGCGCAAATCCAGTGCTTGCCAAGCCTTAGAATTATTCTTAGTTCCGCCGTTCCCGTACGGGAAAATCAGGGGAGTCGCTACGGCTGCTCTCGAAAAGCTGCGTTAACCGCGCCGCTGTCTCGGGTTCCTGCCCAGCCAGATCACGCTCTTCCGCGATATCGTTGGAAAGGTCGAACAGCTTGATCGGGCCGCGATTGCGGCGCACGGCTTTCCACTTGCCGTTCCGGAGGGCCTGATGAAATCCGCCCTCGTGGAATTCCCAGTAGAGCGGCGGCCTGTTCTCCGGCGCGGGCGCGCCGCGCAATACCGCCGCGATGGACACGCCGTCAATCCCTGTTGGCGCCGCGGCGCCCGCCAGCTCCGCCGCTGTCGGCAGGAAATCCCAGAAGGCGGTGACCGCGCTCGTGGTGGCGCCGCGCGGCACGCCCGCGCCCCATGCGATAAAGGGCACGCGAATGCCGCCGTCGTGCATGCTGCGCTTGAAGCCCTGAAGCGGGCCATTGCTGTCAAAGAACTCCGCCTTGCCGCCCCCCTCGTTCAACGGGCCGTTGTCACTGCTGAAGATGACGAGCGTGTTCTGATCCGCTCCGGACTCCTTGAGAGCGTCGAGCAGGCGGCCTATGTCCCCGTCCATGCGGGTGATCATGGCGGCGTGCCCTTTCTGCTGGGGCGGCCACTCCCGGTCCTCATAGGGGGCGTGGCTCGGCACTTCCATGCCGTTGCCGTCATACGCCCCCCGCTCGTTGTTCGTATGGGGAATGATGTACGACAGATAAAGGAAATACGGCTTCTGACGGGGGCGTGTGATGTAGTCCAGCGCCTCGCTGGTCAGCAGGTCCTGCGCGTAGGTGGTGCATTGTCCGCAGACGCCTTCCACCACCTCGTCGTTACCGGGAATCGCCACCTGCTCTTCGTTGCGCCAGAGATGCGTCGGGTAGTGGTTGTGCGCATGCTTCTGGTTCAGGTAGCCAAAGAAATAGTCGAAGCCCTGACGGTTCGGGGTGCCGCTTGTACCGGGTTCGCCCAAACCCCACTTCCCAATTAACGCCGTTTCATAACCGGCTTCCTTGAGCACCTCGGCCACCGTCACATCCTCGGGCAGCAGCGGCACAAGGGCGTTCCCCCGCACGCGGGTGTGTCCCGTGTGCTGGCCGGTCATCAGCGCCGAACGCGATGGCGCGCACACCGTGGAGCCCGCGTAGGCATCGGTGAAGCGCAGCCCCTCGCTGGCCATCTGGTCCAGCCGCGGAGTCTGGATTACCTTCTGGCCATAGCACCCGAGATCGCCGTAGCCCAGATCATCGGCGAGGATAAAGATGATGTTCGGCGCGGGCGCGGCCACGGCCTGCGTGCACCAGGTGGCCATCGCGCAGACGAAGATCGGGATGCATCGGAAGGCAATGAGTTTAGGCATTTGGGGGTATCTCTCCCTTTAGTCTAAGCGGAATCCCAGCCCTTCCAGGAGCTTTCGCATGCCGGCGTCTGTCACGCCACGAACGGTCGTGTGCCGCCATTCACGGCGGCGACGGTATTCTTTCCGCAACTGGTCGAAGCGCTGGGGCTGCTCCTCGTCGGGCAGGGCCAGGGCCTCGCGGATGCCGGCGTCATCGATGCGTATGTCGTAGACCTGCCGCACGATATCCCGCAGCGTCGCGCCATCGCCATAGATTTCCGGCACCTCCGGCGCGGGCAAGCCGACAGCGGGGTCCCACGTGGGCGGTTTCTTCAAGTGGGCGCAGAGCGCACGGTAAATCTGCTCGGTGCCGTTCACCTTGCCGTCGAAGGAATAACCCGCGATGTGCGGCGTCGCCAGCGCGGCGCGTTCCAGCAGTTGACGCGGCAGCTTGGGCTCACCCTCCCAGACATCCAACACGCAGGCGCGCAGTTGGCACGACCCAAGCGCCGTAAGCAAGGCTGAAGAATCCGCCACGCCGCCACGCGAGGTGTTGATTAGTATGCCGCCGGGCTTCATCGCCGCGAGAAAAGTTTCATTCGCGAGATGGCGCGTCGGGTACTCGCCGCCCTTCTCGAAAGGCACATGCAGCGTGACGACGTCGCAGGCCAGCGCCTCGGCCAGCGGGCGGTAAATGGGCTCGGCGGTCACCGCCTCGAGCGGGGGATCGTTCACCACCACCCGCAGCCCAAGCGCCCGCGCCTTGGCCGCCACCTTCCGGCCCACGTGTCCGAAGCCTACCACCCCCAGCGAAGCACCCGGTCTGATCGCATCCAGTTCAAGCAGCGCAGCAACCACATATTCCGACACGCTGTTCGCGTTGCAGCCGGGCGCGCTTGCGAAGCCGATGCCCCGCTCAGCCAGCCACGCCTTGTCCACATGATCCTCGCCGATGGTGCAGGTGCCCACGAAGCGCACTGGCGTGCCTTCCAATAACGCGGCATCAACCCGCGTGATGGAGCGCACAATCAGCGCATCCGCACCGGCCAGGTGCTCACGCGCAATTTGACGCCCCGGCATCGTCTCCACTTCGCCAAGGGTGCCAAATGCCTCCAGCGCGAAGGGAATGTTTTGATCGGCGATAATCCGCATCGGGTTGTCCGTTGTGTTTCAACCAATGCCCCGCATCTCGGCAACGTCGCCGAGATTGCCAAAGAACTCAATGGGCCGCTTGATGAAGAGCCCGCTTCCCTCGGCATAACGCTGGCCGGTCTCTGGATCAAGGATTCTCCCGAGCGTGCTCACCTTGTTATCGGCCACGTCTTCCACCCAGGCTTCCAGATGCACCAGCTTCTCCAGCGGCAGGCTGCGAAGGAAGTTGATGGTGATGCTCGCCGCCACCACGGGATGCCCGGCAATCCAGCAGGCGAATCCCATGCCTTCGTCTAGAATGGCTGCCATACTGCCCCCATGGGCATGATTAATCGGACCCTCGGCTCCGTATCCGATACGCAGCTTCGCACACAACGCGCCATCCGAGTCCCGGCGGAAATAGAATATCTTGATGCGATCCGTCTCGATCTCGCCCGATACGAACGACTTGCCCTTGCCAAAATTCCGTGGCATCGGCATCTCGCTCCAGCCCGGCTCTGCACGGAAACCTTCAGGGTAGGATGATTGGGACACGTGTAGGGTAAACTCCAAGAGGCAAGAAAGCGCACTCGCGGTGGCTTCGTTTCAAGCAACGATCACGCGCGAACTATAGCAGATGTGCTGCCTGTCTCGGGGTACGCGTTGCAGACTTACCGCGCCTTGGCATACACATACCACGCGTCTTTGAATTCACCGGGCCTGTATTCCAGTGACAGGTGCTCTCGCACGTCGGCCTCGGTCAGCAGCGTCTTGCGCAGATTGGTTTCCGCAAAGCGCTTGACCTGATCGGCATAGTGCGGCGACTCTGGATCCGTGGATGCCGCACCGTAGTTGTGCACGGCGGTCGAGTGAAGTGTGCCGTCCGGCGCCCAGTCCACAAACATGTACAAGCCGTCGCCGTAGTTCGCGGCAAAGCGGCCATCCTTGTCGAGCGCGCCATCGATGGCACGAAGCACGTCCGGCGCGCCGGCCAGCGGCTCGTCTTCACTGCCGCGGCGCAAACGGCAGAAGTCGCCCCAGGGCACCTCCACCTGGCCAAAGTGCTTCTGCAAGTGGCGCACCGCAAAGCGCAGGCGTTCCATGCGGTCGGTGTCGTAAGGGCGAATCTCCAGGCCCAGCGCTGCGGCCGCACTGCTTGGCGGCACGCAGCTGAGAAAGCCCAGCGGTGCCTGCACGTTATCCTTGTCGGTCCGCAGGTTCCATGCCCGCAGCACTTCAAGCGCAGCCTTGAGCTCGGGCTCCGCCGGCGTCAGCTTCAGCATCTCATCCCGCTCGTGCGCCTCGCGGCTGTCAGCAGCATAGGCGGTGTCGTGCTTGTAGTCGAAGAACTCCTGCGCTGTGATGCTGTCGTCGCCGCCATACACCTCCAGTGCCCGCGTGCTACGGTTGCCCTGGTGCGTCTCCACTCCCATCCAGGCCGGGAAGTCCGCCTCGACCGGGTTGTCCGGGCCATCCGTCGTCTTGAACGGCGTGCTGTTGCAGGTCTGCATGAATCCGCTCTCGGGGTCCTGCATCTGCGGCACCGCCGTGAACGGCAGGAACTCCTCCCACACGTACTCGCTCTTGTCCCCGGGGATGCCTTCCTTCCAGTTGAAGCCTGGCAACCGCTTCGGGAACTTGCCGTTGTAAGCATAGAACAGCTTTCCCGTCTTGTCGGCATACATGCAATTGAAGGCAGGCAGTCCCTGGATCTCCATCGCCTTATAGAACTCGTCAAAGTTGGTGGCCTTGTTCATCCGGAACCACTGCTCCACCATCTTCACCTCGCCCAGCCCGGCAAAGCGGAACGCGAAGACCCCGGCATCGTTGCGTATCGCCGGGCCGTGCACGCTCCACAGGCACTCCCGCTTCACCGTCCACCGGAAGCCGCCCCAGAACCGCACGGTGATGGGCGCCATGCGAATCTCGAGGTCCTTCCATTCTCCGTCGTACTCATACTGGTCGGGATTGTCAGGGTTTATCTTCAGCACGAACACGTCCGACAGGTCGGGCCGGTTCACCGTGTGGCACCAGCCCTTGTTTGCATCATGTCCGCTGAAGATCATCGGCCCACCCGGGAAGGTGCCGCCGTGCATGTTCCAGCCTTCCTCGCTGTGGATGTGTGCCTCGTACCACGCCACCGGGCCATTCCACGGCTGGTGCGAATTCACCGCCAGCCGCGTGTGCCCATCGGCCGAGCGCTTCGGTCCCACTGCCCAGGAGTTGGATCCAATCGGCAGCCCCCCCGTGTACGGGTTGTCCTCCGTGATCCACGCCACGCTCATGTCGCGCTGTTGCACCGGTGGTGCCTCCTTCAGGTTCATCACCCGCTCCAGCTGCGTGTGCAGCTCATAGAAGAACGGAGCCTTCAGCGTGAAGCCCATCACGATTTCTTCGCCCTTTACCGGAAGCTCGATATGCGGCATCTTCTCCGGGTAGGTCGCCGCGAAATGGTTGATACCTTCGGCATAGGCGTCGCACACCGCCCGCACTTCCGGGCTCAGGTCCGTCGCGTACTTCGCCTCCACGAATTCCCGCACACGGAACAGGTGCATGATGTAGTCGAACTTCGCCATGCCCATGCCGCGCACCGAAGCGATGGACGCTCGCGAAATGAGGACCGCGTCCTCCATGTTCACCGGGTCGTCCTCGCAATGCGCAAAGGCCAGCGCATAGGCCGCGTCGGCATCCGTCTTGCCAAAGACGTGGGGGACCCCGAAATCATCCCGCAGGATGCGGGCGTTGTACTTGCCCTCGGGCGGGATGAACCCTGAGCGATCAGGAATGCCGCCGCACCCGTTCAGTATCAAGGGCAAGGCGGCAAGAATGCCAAGGACGAAACGATGTATGGACATGGGTGTCTCCCTCCCGAGGGAAGGGACTATACACCCATGGGGGACGGTTTCAACGATCCTATTGTCGGGAGAATCGATTCGTTGAAGCGGTCTCTTGCCTGGCCACCTCGCCCCTCAGCCTTCCGGCAGCGTCAATTCGGTCTCGGACAACACGATTCCGTCTTCGTCGGCGTAGAGGTAATGGCCGGGCACGAAGTCCGCGCCGCCGAAGCGCACCACCACGTTTTTCTCGCCAGCACCCTTCTTGTCGGTCTTGCGGGGATGCGTGCCCAGCGCCTTCACGCCCAGGTCCATCTCGCCAATTTCCGCCGAGTCCCGGATGCAGCCGTAAATGATAATACCCGCCCAATGGTTCTTTACCGCGCGCGCAGCGAGGTTGTCTCCCAGCATGGCGCGTCGCATCGAGCCGCCGCCGTCGACCACGAGCACCCGGCCCGCGCCGAGTTCGTTCAACGTCTCTGCCACGAGGCTATTGTCCTCGAAAGCTTTGATGGTCACGATGGGGCCATGGAAATCCGGCAGCCCGCCCAGGTCAATGAAGTCTTCCTCCACAATCTGCAATTGCTCCGCGAAGTGATCACAAAGGTCGGCGGTCTTGTAGCTGCTCATTGGTTCTTCCTTCGAAGTTTAAGCCGTCGTTGATATTCTCGGGGACTAGGAAAGGTCACCCCTTGTGTCCCCCTTTGAAGGGGGGCTGTGGCGGCGTTCCCGCCGCGGTCCGGGGGATGTTCCTGATTACACCCAACGACTAATACTGGCTGATATCGCGCCCGAAAATAAACGACCGCAGCCAGTCCGACGCGACCAGGAATTTGTTCTGGAAGCTGACCAGCTTGGTGAGATAGGCCGAGCGCCAGAAGAGCCACGTGGTGAAGCCCTTGCCCTGAATGTTGCCGAGGTCTGCCAAAGCCTTCTGGTCACCGATATAGGCCATCATGCCCTTGTGTTTGTACTTGAAAGGCTGCGGCTCCTTGCCATGCGCCATCGAGTTGAGCACCTTGGCCAGATGCGCGGCTTCCTGTTGGGCGGCCTGGGCCGTGGGCGGCGTTGCCG
>JBJOID010000192.1:0-6071 GCA_046047315.1 Candidatus Hydrogenedentota bacterium
GCGTGGGCCGGATGCGTTGAAGTCGCTCATCGAGCACCGCATTGGGAAAGGATTCCAGCAGTTCGCGGGCAATAAGGCTGGACTGGTTGAATCCCCTTGCGCGCTGGCGGACGCGATGCAGCGGAACGGGCACGAGCGCATCGTAAGTCTCGACATCCACCTCCGTGGCAGCGAATTCGCCCATGCGGGCTGCGAGCGCCCCGGCCAGGCGCACCTTGCCGTGAAACTTCAGCAGCTTCACCGCGTCGGCCACGGCGCCCTCGTAGCGCGCCGCGCCACGAATGCGCCCGATATGCGGCGGAGGCTGCTTCCGGCAGTCCGCGCAAGGATAATTCTCCAGCGCGCCAAGCCCCCGCATCTCGGGATGGGGCCGCCCGCAATGGGTGCAATAGGGGCGGCGGATGGCCGGGCTGCGTTCCCAGCACGCGGGACAGAAATAACCATTCTCCGCCGTGAGCAGGTGCACGCCACAAACGCGGCAAAATTCCGGCCAAAGCAGATTCAACACGGCCTGCCGCCAGGGATGGGCCGCCGCTGTAAACCACTGGACCGCTTGCTTCGTCATTAGATACAGGTGCGCTCCCCGGCTTGGGCGCGCCCGGAATGGGCGCTTGCCATGCGGCGCGGTTGCGTGTCATATTGTCGGGAATCGCGTCTCGCATTGCATGTTTTGCGCGGACGTAGTCTTGGGAATCAAAAGGAAAGGAAGTCCGATGAAGCTGTTTGGATGGGTTTCGAAATCGATGGTGGGCTTGGGTGTCGCGCTCGCGCTGGTGCAGTCTGCGCAGGCGGACGTGGCCGGGGAACTTCAGAAGAAGGTGGCCGGGCTGAGCACAGAGCAGCAGGCGGCGCTGCTGCTGTTGCTGGATCAGCTGGGCTCCGGCGGTGCCGCGGCCGAGGCCCCGGCGGCGGAAGCTGCGGCGGCTCCGGCGACGGATGATCCGCAGGAAGCCTGCAAGGCGGTCATCAACACCTTCGCGAGCTCGGCTGCGAAGGAAGACCTTGACGGCATGCTGTCGGTCTTCTCGGATAGCTTCGAGCACTACCAGTACGGCGACAAGGAAGGCATCAAGGAATTCCTTCAGCAGTCCGCCGACATGGGCTACCTTGAAGGCATCGAGTTCTCCATGGAGGACGCCGAGTACGAAATGGATGGTGACACGATGAGCGTGTACCCGGTGGACGTCGAAGGCAGCTTCGGCTCGATCACCTTCGAGTACATCCTGAAGAAGGAAGGCGACGCCTGGAAGATCGTCGAGTTTGACGCCAGCGGCCTGTAGTATCCAGCCCTCAGACATTCTGCGGCCGCGCCTTCCCCCGGGAAGGCGCGGTCGTTGTTTTTCGCCGCCATCGGGTATACTCCGCGGACGCCGCAGCCAACCCCAGCGGGAGAGTTTTGTCATGTTGTTTCGTAGTTTGTCGGTTGCCCTGTTTCTTTTTTCCAGCGCCTCGTCCTTTGCGCTCGCCTCGGGCAGCGAGGCCTTCGCCGCCACGGTGGAGAGCATCCTGCACCGGATGAAGGCGGAGAAGACGCCCGAAGAACTGATGCGCTTTCGTCCACGAGACGTGGCGGAGTTTCTCAATGCGGAGGAACGCAAGGTACTGGGAGAGGCCTACCTGAGTTTCGACGTGAACGTGCGCTCGGTCGTGTCGGTATGGTGGCCCGCGAAACAGCGCGATATGCCCTTCTGGCTCGAGGAGCAGGGCTTCGCCCCGGTGGAGAAGCAACTGACGCTCGAGGAACTTCGCTTTCAGGCTTGGGAAAAGTCCGTTGAGCCGGGCCGGGTTGGTCTGGGCTACAGTTCGCTCGACGGCGAAGGGGATCATTACTTCGTGACCGTGAGTCCGGCGGAGTCCGGCGCCACGCTTGAGGTGGGGAATGTGGACCCGCGCAAGCACACGGTGGGAACGCTGGAGGATGGCGCGCGCATATACACCGACGATCCAGACAGCCAGCTGGCCAGCGTGCCCGCCGCGCTGGTGGGGCAGGTGTTGGTGCGCTCGCCTGAGAAGCGCGCGCGTGAATCGATGCTGGTGGGCAAGTGGCGCTCGACCAGCCACCCTTCGCATGTGCGCCCGGACCATGTGGTGCTGACCTGGAGCGAGGACCCGACCACCACGCAAACCGTGCAGTGGCGGGCGGCAAAAGAGGTCACCGGCGGGCAGGTGCGTTTCCGGCGCGCTGGCGCTGCGGGCGAGGAGCAATTGATTGGCGCGGAGCAGAGCGCCATTGAAGACAAGCTGCTCATCAATGACCCGGTCTGCCACCGCTTCACCGCGACCATGCGCGGCCTTGAGCCGGATACGGAATACGAGTATCAGGTGGGGCATGGACCCGAAGGTCACTGGACAGAATGGACCTCCTTCCGCACCGCGCCGGCGGAGGCCAAGCCCTTCCGCTTCGTGTATATGGGCGACGCCCAAAACGGCCTGGACCAGTGGGGACGGCTGCTGAAGAGTTGCTTTGAGAAGCACCCCGAGGCGCATTTCTACATCATGGCGGGCGACCTCGTAAACCGCGGGCATGACCGTGACGACTGGGACGACCTCTTCCACAACGCCGAGGGCGTGTATGACCGCCGCACGCTGGTGCCCGCCGTGGGCAACCATGAGATGAGCGGCGGCGAGGGCCTGCCGCAGATGTATCTCGACCTCTTCGACCTGCCGGACAATGGCTCCCCGGAGATTGCCACCGAGCGCTCGTATGCCTTCCACTACAGCAACGCGCTTTTCATTGTGCTGGACACCAACGCCAACCCGCGCGAACAAACCGCCTGGCTGGAGGAACAGCTGGCCAACACTACCGCCAAGTGGAAGTTTGTGGTGTATCACCATCCGGCCTACGCCAGCGCGCCCGGGCGCGACAACTTTGCATTGCGTCGCGAGTGGACGCCGCTCTTCGACAAGTACCACGTGGACCTGGCCCTGCAGGGACACGACCACGCCTACCTGCGCACTTATCCCATGAACAATGACAAGCGCGTGGCCGAGGCCAAGGATGGCACCATCTATATCGTGTCGGTTTCGGGCACCAAGTTCTATGATCAAGAGCCGCGCGACTACACCGAATTCGGCATGACCAAGACCGCCACGTTCCAGTTGCTGGACATCGCCATCGAAGACAACAAGCTGATCTACCATGCCTACGATATCGACGGGGTATCGAAGGATACATTCGTCATCGAGAAATAACCGGCAGTCTCAGAATCGGGCGGGGAGGATATCGTGGTGGCTATCACCATCGGACTGGATGTAGGCACGAGCGGCACCAAGGCGATTGCCATGGACGCGGCGGGCAAGCTGTTGGCGAGCGCGCTGGTGGAGTATCCGCTGCACAGCCCGAAGCCAAACTGGGCAGAGCAGGATCCGGCGGACTGGGCGCGCGCGGCGCATGAGGCGCTGGCGCAGCTGGCGTCGAAGATTGACGCCAGCGACGTGAAGGCCATTGGCCTCACGGGCCAGATGCATGGCTCGGTCTTTCTCGACGCGGACAATCAGGTCATCCGCCCGGCGCTGCTGTGGTGCGATCAGCGCACTGCCGCGCAGTGCGACGCGATTACCAGCAAGGTGGGCGCGGCACGCCTGATCGACATGGTGTCCAACCCGGCGCTCACCGGCTTCACCGCGCCAAAGATTCTCTGGCTGCGTGACGAGGAACCCGCACACTACGATCGCGTGCGCAAGGTGCTGCTGCCGAAGGACTACATCCGCTGGGTGCTCACCGGGGAATACGCCACCGACGTGTCCGACGCCTCGGGTACGCTGCTGCTCGACGTGAAGAACCGCTGCTGGCACAAGGAACTGCTCGGCATTCTCGACATCGACCCCAGTTTCCTGCCGCCCACCTTTGAAGGCACGGAAGTCACCGGCACGCTGTCCAAGGCGGCGGCCGAAAAGACTGGGCTGCCTGCGGGCATCCCCGTGGTGGCGGGCGGCGGCGACCAGGCGGCGGGCGGCGTGGGTTGTGGCATCGTCAGCGGCGGCGTGGTCTCTGCATCCATGGGCACCAGCGGCGTCGTGTTCGCGTTTTCCGAGGATGTGCACACCGACCCCGAGGGCCGCGTGCACACCTTCTGCCACGCCGTGCCCGACAAGTGGCATGTGATGGGCGTGATGCTCAGCGCGGGCGGCGCGCTCCGCTGGTTCCGCGATGCGCTCTGCCAGGAAGAAATCGCGCGCGGCAAGACCGAGGGCAAGGACCCCTACGAATACATCACGGCGGCGGCGGCGGAAATCCCCATCGGCAGCGAGGGTCTCCTCTTCCTGCCCTACCTTACCGGCGAACGCACCCCCCACAAAGACCCGCACGCCAAGGGCGCCTTCATCGGCCTGAGCCTGCGCCACGGCAAGGCGCACATGGCCCGCGCCGTGCTCGAAGGCGTGGCCTATGGCATGCGCGACAGCATCGAGATCATTCGCGGCATGGGCATCCCCGTCACCGAAGTGCGCGCCAGCGGCGGCGGTGCGCGCAGCGGCCTGTGGAAGCAGATCCTCGCGGACACCGGCCGCGCTCCCATGGTCACCATCAACGTCGACGAAGGCCCCAGCTACGGCGCAGCCATCCTCGCCAGCGTGGCGGCGGGACTCTACGCCAACGTCGAAGAAGCCTGCGGCGCCATCATTCGCGAGGTCTCGCGGGTGGATTACGCCGATGCAAGCGCGTCCGCGTATGACCCGTGGTACGCAGAGTTCCAAACTGCGTATGGCGCGCTCGCGCCCGGCTTCAAGCGAGCCGCCGCCCTGCTTGGCTGATTCGATGCGGGAGCTTCCCTTCAACGAGTTCAAGCCGCTGGCCGAGCTCGATGCGGAAGGCTGGGCGAACGCCGACCTGGACGACGCCGAGATTGCGGCCTTGGCGCGGCGCGTGGCCTGCAAGCCGGTGCGGCGGCTCGAACCCGGCGAATTGCTGCCATTGCTCCGGCGCGGCCTGAGCCTGGAATTCACCGTGCCGCTGGCGATGGCCAGGCTCGAGGACGACCCCTTCCTCCGAGCGGCCACGCATTCCGGTGACTTGCTGGTGGCCCTGATGGAGGCGAGCCCCGTTTACTGGACGACGAACAAGCCCGTCTGGATGGAGATGATGCTTGTTCTCGGAGAGGCCGCCGCCCGCGTGGAGCAAGCCCGCAATTCGCAGGAGCTGGGCGAGTATTACCCCGAATTCGTGGGTGAAGACTTCATGGCCGCGCTGCTGCATTTCCGGGGACTGCACCACCTGCCGTAGCCTGGGTGCGCATAGGGCGGGGCGCAGGGTGTATACTTTGCAGCGATGCACCGTGCAGGAAACGCCGATGAAGACACTCACCACGCAGGATTTCCCCTCATTAAGCTCCGCTTTGCTCTCTCCGCTCGCGAGTGGTGAGCGTTACCTGAGCACGCATGAAGATGTTCCCATGGCACACATAGTCGGCACACAGGCCGCAGCGACGGAGGCGGGTGACAGCCCGAAACTATCGACCGGGGAACTTACGACGCGACGTGAAGCCTTGGAGCACCTGCGCGAGTTTCGCAAGACGCATTCACTCGGCGGGCTGACCTATCGCGAACGCATCGACGAAGGCCGCAAGTTCTAGTGGAAGTGGTGGATGTTTGCTCCGTTGCCCTCCGTCTCTTCATGCCTGATGAACGTGGCGCGGCCATTGCAACGCTAGACACACGGCTGGCTGAAGCGGCGAAGGTCAGGCGCTTGGATGTGTTGCAAGTTCCGTGAGAAAGTGGATTTAGATGCCAGACCTTGAAGCAATCACCATAGAACCCGAACACGCCGGGCTTCGTCTGGACGTCGTTCTGGCGGAGGCCATTGAGGACGCGACGCGTTCCTTCCTGAAGAAGCTCATCAAGGACGGGAAGATCACGGTCAATGGCGAGGTCTGCACCAAGCCCGGCCGCTCGATGAACGATGGCGACGAGGTGACGGTCGAATTGCCGCCTCCGCCACCCGACAGCCCGGAGCCTCAAGACATACTGCTGGAGATCCTCTTTGAGGACGCCCATCTGGTCATCGTGAACAAGCCCGCCGGGCTGGTCGTGCATCCCGCGCCAGGCCATCCCGATGGCACGTTGGTGAATGCCGT
>JBJOID010000193.1:0-3170 GCA_046047315.1 Candidatus Hydrogenedentota bacterium
GCCGACGCCTTCGACGCGATGCTGACCGCCTATGAGGGCCTGCTCGAAGCCCCGCATGTGGAGCGTGTGTCCGGCATTCCCCAGCTTTACCTCGAGCGCTTCGGCGCCGAGGACCCTGACGCGCTGATCGACGAACTTACCTCCACCCCGTTTTACCATGGACTCTTCCTTTCCGAGGACCACACCAACGCGGGGATGCTCATCCAGACGGCGGTGCTGGACGCCCCGGGCGAGCGCGAGGCGCTGGTCGCCGCCGTGGACGAAGCCCTCGAACCGCTCCGTGAATACGGATTCACCATGCACTTGGTGGGCGTTCCGGTGATTGGCGCCACCATCAACCACCTGTCACAGTCCGAGTCGATGCGTTACTTCCCCATCGCGGCCGTATCCTCTCTGTTATGTTTGCTGTTGCTGTTGCGCTCGGGTCGGGCGGCCCTGGTGGTGATTGTGTGTGCGGCCATCTCTATCGCCATCACCCTGGGTTTCGAGGCGCTGCTGGGACAGCCGCTCAATCTGGTCACCTCCGCGATTCCCCTGGTCCTTTGGGTGCTGTCGCTGGCTAACTGCATTCACCTTGTGGCGCGTTATCAGCATTTCCGGGGACTGCACGGCCAACCGGCGGACGCCGTCCGCATGGCGCTCAGCAATGTCCTCTTTCCCTGCACACTCGCAGCCATCACCACCGCCCTTGGGTTTCTGTCGCTCATGACCGCCGACGTGTCACCCGTGCGCGAGTTTGGACTGCGCATGGCGGTGGGCATCCTCATCGCCCACACGGTCAATATGGTGGTGGGTTCGTGGCTGCTTATCCTGTTCCGAGTCCCCGTGCCGCGCTGGTGGGTTAAGATGGAAGGCCTTGGCTTCGGCTGGTTGGCGAAATTCGTTCATGCCAGCCGCCGACCCATCATCGTTGTCTTTTCGATCATCCTCTGCATCGGGGCCGTATGCGCCAGTTTCATCAAGAGCGAGCCCGACTCGCTCAAGGTGCTCCCGGAGGACCACCCCACCGTGCAGGCCTACCGGCATGTGGGCGAAAACTTGACGGGCATGTACACGCTGGAATTGCTCGTGCGCACGCCGGGCGGATGGCTCAACCCCGAATACTGGCAGCCGCTCGAAAACCTGCGTGAATTCTTTCTCTCTCGGGATCTTGTTGCGCGGGTCGTCACACCATTGGACTTCCTAAAAAAGGTTAACCAGTGGGAGCATGATCTCGACCCCGCGTTTTACCGACTGCCCACTTCGGTGGAAGAAGCGCAGGCCCTTTGGGAACCTCTGGGCGACGAGGAGAAAGAGGAGATCAAGCGGCTGGTGCGGGAAGGCGGCGAAGAGATCCGCCTCTCTGTCCTGATTCGCTCGACCGAGTCCGTGCGCTTCGGCGCCCTCGTGGACGAGGCCCGGCAGCAACTGGCGCAACTGCCCGCCCCCATGAGCCCGGAAGTGACCGGGATGGTCAGCCGCATGGAGGCCATGCAACGCGAGCTGGTCCGCACGCAGGTCACCAGCTTCGGGCTCTCCTTTGCCATGGTCTTTGTCACCGTGCTTCTGGGCATGCGAAACCTGCGCCTGACCCTGGTATCGATTCCCCCCAATATTTTCCCCATCCTCACCGTATTCTCGGTGATGGTGCTGCTAGGCATATCGCTTGATGCCGGCACCGTCATGGTGGCCAGCATCGCGCTGGGCATCGCGGTGGACAACACGCTGCATGTGCTTGCGGCTTATCGCCGCGAGGTGGCCGAGGGCGCCCCCTCCGACGTGGCGGTGCGCAGTGTCCTGGTAGAAGCCGGGGTGCCCATGACCCTGACGACCATCACGGCCTGCATCGGCTTTTTCACCTTGACCGCCTCTTCCTTCGTGCCGATTGTCAACTTTGGCCTGTTGTGCGGCGTAGCCATGGCGATAGCGCTGGCCGCCGACTTGATGTTCGTGCCAGCCATGTTGGCATCCGGGGCGATGGGACGCGCCACCCGCAGCTAACGCTGCGCTAATGCGTGGACGGCTTGAACTTCCCCCTCGCAATCCCAAACACTTAGCGGCCGAACCATCTGCCTGGCCTTATCACGGAAGGAGACTCATTGCCATGCGCGCCTGGATGTGCGCCTTGATAGCCGCCTCGGCGGCGATGGCCCACGCGGCCGACTTGGATGCGCTGCGCGAACGCGCGGCGGAGGCGCGTCATGCCCATGACCTCGCCGCGGCCGAGGCTGTATACAAAGATCTAAAGACCCATGTGTCGCAGGACGATTCCGAGGAAGCCAAGTTTGCGCTGGTGCGTGCCGCACTGACGGTGTGCGAGTTCGAACGTTACGCATACGCCACCACCAAGGGGCACGAGGCGCGCCGGGCATTGGGCGACAAAATTGACGCGATTGCAACCGACGCGCACAAAATATTGGAGACCCTGCCCGATGTGTCGGAGCGATACCGGATCACGGCTGAACTGTACGCGACAATGATTCGCACGCAATATCATGGCAAGCAGTATGCCAAGGCCATGGACGCGGCCGCTGCCAGGGCGCTGGAATTGGGCGGGGAGAATCCGGATGCCTACGTTACTTCTTCCAAACGCCAGCTCTACGCGCCGGAGAAACGTGGTGGTGACGTCGAGGCAGCCCTTGAGAAATTGAACAAGGCGATTGCGCTGGACCCGAAGCACGAGCAAGCCCTGATTCTGCGGGGCATTGCGCACGAAAAGCTGCAGGATCTGGCCGGGGCACGCGCCGACTGGAACAAGGTATTGGAGATCAATCCGAATTCACGCGCGGCCCGGGAGAACCTGAACCGCCTTGAACGCGGCGAAGCGCTGGATTTCTGAGATACCCCGCTGCCGGGCCAAGCCTCAGGCAAGCATAGGAGAGCGCGATGCGCGCGGTTGTTTCCCTCATACAAATGAGCATGGACCCGGACCCGGCCCTCAATGTGAAGGCAGCCAAGGAATGGGTGCGCAAGGCGGCGTCGGAAGGCGGACAGATCGTTGTGCTGCCCGAGCTGTTTCGGTCGCAGTATTTCTGCCAGAAAGAGGACGCCGATCTCTTCGATCTCGCGCAACCGCTGGACAACGACGACACGATCGCGTTTCAGGCGCTTTGCGCGGAACTCGGAATCGTGTTGGTGCTGCCGGTCTTTGAGAAGCGCGCCCCCGGCCTCTACCACAACAGCGCCCTCAT
>JBJOID010000194.1:0-10316 GCA_046047315.1 Candidatus Hydrogenedentota bacterium
TGGTTGACATTTTTGGGAAGGATCACCTCTTTCTGGAGGTATCCCAGCATGGCACTCCGGAGGACGCCCAACTCAATGAAGCCATGGCCAAGCTGGCGGCCGACTTTGGCGTGGGGCTCGTCGCCACCAACCAGTGCTACTATCTTGACGCCAGCGAGGCCGAAGCCTATGACGCGCTAACCTGCCTGCGCGACAGCGAGAAGATCGACAACCCGGATCGCCCCAGGCTTCCAAACCGCACTTACTGCTTCCGCAGCGCCGCAGAAATGCGGGAAGTTCTGGCGGATTACCCCGAGGCACTGGACGCGACCCTGATGATCGCGGAGCGGTGCAATGTGGAGATTCCGCTTCAACAGAACCTCATCCCCGCCTACGTTGTCCCCGAGGGCTACGATCCCGCCGGCTATCTGCGGGAGCTGGTGATGAGCGGCCTCAAGGAGCGGTACTCTCCGCTGCCGGACGCCTATGTGGACCGCGCGAACTTCGAGCTGAGCGTCATTGAAAAGATGCGCTTCGTCGATTACTTCCTCGTGGTTTGGGACCTCATTCATCACGCTCGCCTGAACAACATTCCCGTGGGACCGGGCCGTGGCTCAGGCGCGGGCAGCATTGTGGCCTACGCCCTGCATATCACCAACATCGATCCCATGCGCTATCAGCTGCTCTTCGAGCGCTTCCTTAATCCCGACCGTGTGTCCATGCCCGACTTCGACATCGACTTCTGCTTTGAAAAGCGGGGCAAGATGATCGAGTACGCTTACGAAAAATACGGCCGCGACAACGTCAGCCAGATCATCACTTTCGGCAGGATGCTTGCAAAGAACGTGGTGCGAAGCGTGGGCCGGGTCTTGGGGATGCCTTACGGCGAGGTGGACCGAATCGCCAAGCTGGTGCCCGATGACATCAAGATCAAGCTGAAGGAGGCGTTGGAGAAGGAGCCGGAGTTGAAGCGGATGGTGGAACAGGACGCCCAGATATCGCGTCTCTGGCGTCTTGCGGAGCGCCTGGAAGGAACCATCTTCAACTGCGGCACGCACGCGGCTGGCGTGGTGATTTGCGATCATCCCCTCACCGATCACGTGGGCCTGTTCAAGGCCGAGGGCAGCGACACCGTCGCAACGCAGGTCGAGATGAAATGTGTCGAAGAAGTCGGTCTGCTCAAAATGGACTTCCTGGGGCTTCGCACCCTGACTGTGGTGCACGATGCCGTGCGCATGATCCGCGAAGGGCGTGGCATCGACATCGACATTGATCACCTTGAGCCGAACGATGCGGCGGCCTACGCCCTGCTGCGTTCCGGACAGACCACCGGCGTCTTCCAGCTGGAAAGTTCCGGCATGCGCGAACTGGCCAAGCGTATTGGCCTTGAGAGTCTCGAGGAAATGAGCGCCCTCGTGGCCCTCTATCGTCCGGGTCCGATGCAGTTCATCGACACCTACATTGCCAACAAGTTCAATCCCGAGGCGATACCCTACGATCACCCGCTGCTCGAGCCCATTCTCAAGGAAACCTACGGCATCGCGGTTTACCAGGAGCAGGTGATGCAGATCGTGCAGGCGGTGGCGGGGTTCTCGCTGGGCGAGGCGGACATCCTCCGCCGTGCCATGGGCAAGAAGAAGGCCGACCTGATGGCGGCCCAGCGACAGAAATTCATCGAGGGCTGCCAGACCCAGCACATCGACGCCAAGCTCGCCGGAGTCCTTTTCGACAAGATCGAGACCTTCGCGGGCTACGGTTTCAACAAGTCGCACTCGGTGGCCTATGCCTACGTGGCCTACCAGACGGCTTTTCTCAAGGCCAATTACCCGGTCGAGTTCATGTGCGCCCTGCTCTCCAGCGAATCGGGCAACCTCGATCGCACCGCGCTTTATGCGAACGAGAGCATGCGCCTCGGAATTCCCGTGCTCCCGCCGGACATCAACGCCAGTGACGTTTTCTTTTCCGTCTGCGATGCGCCCGACGGCCGCAAGCTGGCCGCTGTTCGCTTCGGCCTGAGCGCCATTAAGAACGTTGGCCGTGACGCCGCCAAGGCCATAGTGGAAGAGCGTCGGGCGAACGGTCCTTATGCGGACGTGTTTGATCTTTGCGCGCGGGTGGATACCCGTATCTGCAACCGGAGACTGCTGGAGAGCCTGAACCGCGCGGGCATTTTTGTTTCCACGGGTTGGAACCGACGGCAGGTGGAGCATGTTCTGGACGACGCGGTGGCCGAGGGGCAACAGGTGCAGCGCGACCGCGAAAGCGGCCAGTTTTCCCTCTTCGACATGGATGGCATGGAGGCCTCGGCCTCGGCCATGAGGCAGAAGCCCGACCTTGTGGAGTGGCCCGAGTTTGAAATTCTCCAGTGGGAACGCGACATGCTGGGACTTTACCTCAGCCGTCATCCTCTTAGCTCTCACGAAGAATCCCTGCGGCGTTTCTGCTCCGCCGGGTTGGGAGCGCTCAGTCGCGACGACGAAGGTCAGGAGAAAATTGCTGGTGGCATGATCAGCCAGGTGAAGATCCACCACACCAGCAAGGGCGACAAGATGGCTTTCCTTACGCTGGATACCCTGGAGGGTCCGGTCGAGGTTACCGTCTTCAGCGACCTCTACAATGAAAAGGCGGGGATCCTTCAACAGGACATGATCCTATTCTTCGAGTGCCGGGTCTCGGTGCGTCGCGAGCCCGGACTGGTCGCGGAGAAGATCGTCCCGGTCGAGGAAGGCGAGCGGCATTTTGCCCGCGCCGCGCATGTGCGGCTCTATCCACAGGACGCCGTTCCCGAGCGGCTAGAGCGGCTGGCCGAGGTGATGGGCGCGTCTCCGGGGCCATGCGATGTATTCCTGCATTGCGAGGACGGCCGAGGGCAGGAGTCGATCATCCACGCCAGCGAGGCCTGCCGCGTTAAGCCGGGGCGCGCCCTGCGCTATGCGCTCGAGGAAATCCTTGGGGAAGACCGGGTGTGGTTCAGCCTTGGCGAGGGCTTGCCCTCGCATCGTCCGCCTGCCGAACCGCGCCGCGAGGAGCCTCGCTGGAAGAAGAAGCGCGTCGACGCATGAAGCAATCGACCATGGGTCCTAGTCCCCGCTCGCCAGCCCCTCTAAGTATTGGCGAATAAAGGTGATGAGGCGCTCCCGGTCGGGTTCGTAGTCCATGACCTGGGGCGGGGGAGTCTTGCATAGCGCGTCCAGATCGTCGATGTCGAGCGCCATGCGTCCCCATCCGCGTTTCTCGACGGCGTGCGCGATTTCTACTTGGTGATCGTTCATGTGCTCGCGGAAACGTTTGAGCCTCGGCACCAGCACCAACGGCCGTTGGCATCGCAGCGCGTCCATGGTTACTCCGATCCCCGCGTGCGCCACCACCAGGCGGGCGCGTGCTTGCAGGGCAAGCACGTCCGCATGGGGCTTGAAATCGAAATGTTCGCAGTGACGGGGTAGGGTGGCTGCGAGTCCGGTCTGGATAATCACTTGTTCCCCCGTGGCAACCGCGATTTCGTCCATCTTCCGAACAAGGCGGCCGAAATCCATGAACATGGTACCCAGCGTGACGTAGATCACGACGCGGGCCTCTGGTCGATGAGGCTGCCCTCGTAGCGCGCGCGGGGTCCGTAGGCTTGCAGCAGTTCCGGCCATTGGACCAGGAATTGATCGGCAAGCCAGTAGACGATGCGGCCCGTGCCGGAGGGGGAAGTCACTTGGGCGCCGCATTCGAGGTAGAGCAAGCGACAGCCAAAGCACTTGCCCACCAGGAATAGGGGAATGGCAATCTCTGCGCCAGTGGATACGACCAGGTCGGGCCGGCGGCGGCGGAACTGACTTATGGCGCGAAAGAGATTCCTGACAAACTCGATGGGATTCCTGGCCATGTTGGGCACCAGCACGGCGTCGGGTAGACGCCGCGTGGTGTCGGCGTCGTAGCAAAAGTAGAATACCTCGTGTCCCACGAAGGCGGGGGCCAGCTGGAGCATTTCGTTCAGGTGCCCGCCGTGGGAACAGGCGAGACAGACGACAAGCTTCTTTTTCGGTTGCGTCATGCGGGGGATATCCTTGCGCGTCCATTGTATGCAAGCAGGAAGGGGAACTGGGAATGCCGTGCCCGGCTGACAGGACATGCCCATGATGCGCGAGGCCGTGGCTGTGGCCGGGTGCGTGGCGCTTGCGCTTGCGCTGGCGTTGCCGCATCTGGGGGTGCCGAGCCTTTGGCACGATGAACTGGTGCATGTGTTCGTGGCAAAAAGTGTGGCGGCAGGCGAGGGGGCGCGATTGCCAAGCGGCGTCTTCTATCCCAATGCCTGGGGGTACAGCCACTTGTTGGGAGCCTTCGTCGCGCTATTCGGCGACGCCGAGTGGGCGGTGCGCCTTCCCTCGGCGCTTATCTCTGGTTTGAACGTGCTGCTCGTCTACGTGCTCGCTCGCAGCTGGTTCGGTCCTCGGGTTGCCTTTCTGGCTGCCCTCTTACTGGCCGCTTCTCCGTGGCATGTGGCATGGGCGAGGCAGGCACGCTTTTACGAACTGCAAGCGCTGTGTTACCTCTTGTTCACTTATGGCGCCTGGGGATTCCTACAGTCGCGCGCACCTCGCCGCATGGCGGCATATGGACTCTTGATGCTCTCGGCATACCTGATGGGGATGTTGTGTTCTTTTCACTCGATTCTTTTCCTGGGCGCGCCGCTCGCATTGGCTTCGTTCGTGCTGGCGCAGGCATGGCTCAGGAAGCGACAGCGCTGTGTGGTGGCCGGGCACGAGTCTCTCCCCGTGGCGAATGCGGGATATGTGTTAATCGGCGGGGGGGCGCTGGGACTTCTGACCCTGCTTGGGCTGTATCTCAACCCAAACCCTGTGGACCAGCAAGCCGTGTTTCATGGTCTGGGACCGGCATTGGTGGATCCTTACCGTCTTGTTCGCGAGTACTATCTGCGCTGGCTGGGCCAGAACCTCGGGGCGGGTTGCCTGGTGGTCGCCCTCTTGGGCTTTGCTTTCATTCTTTACCGGCGTGACCGACAAGGACTCTTGGCGGTCCTCGCATTCGTTGTCCCGCTTGTGGTGTTGACCTTCTTGATTGGTTACCGCCGTCCGAGATTCATCTTCTTCGCTTATCCCTTCTATGTGCTGGCGCTTGCGTACGGACTCTGCATGCTGACGCGCTGCGCCCGGTGGTGGGCGGGCGAACGCCGCCTCTGGCCCTTGGCGGCCGTGGCGCTGCTGGTGCTGGTCCGCGTAAGTTGGACGCTGCTGCTCTTGCTGGGGGATTCAATCGGCACGGCCATGGGGGATCGCTTCACGCTGGCCGCCACCCATCCCGAGTGGCGCAAGGCGGGCGCCTGGGTGCGCGAGCATCGAGATGGACATGCGGTACTAACCACCACCTACCTGGCTTCGCGCTATTACGTTGGGACCACCGATGACTGGTTTCCGAATCGCTATTTACCCGGAGAGGTGCAAGAAAGCGGTAAGAACGGACTGGGCAGTTTGGCGGAGTTGCAGGCCTTCGTGGTCGCGCATCCCAAGGGCTTCTTCATTTCGGAGCTGGGCCGATTCGAACGATGGGTGGAACATGGTCACATTCGGCACGAGATCGAGCCTGAGGTGCTTTGGGTGCGGGAGAACATGCGCCGGATCGATCAGGCCTCTACCGAGGATGTGACGGTCTACGAATGGGGTGGCCGGTGAGCGCGTATCGTGCCTGGGCACCAAGGATATTCGCAGGCTTTGGCCTTGCGCTCATGGCGTATCTCGTCTATCGATTTGGCTGGCGTGAACTCCTCTCCGTGCTGTCCGCCGCCTCGCCCGCGTGGCTGATGTTGGTGGTCGCCCTTGTGGCCGCAGGGTATCTTCTGCGCGCATGGAAGTGGCGCGTCGCTCTCGGGCCTGGACGCCGCGCGGTGGAGCTCTTCTTCCTGGCGAAGTCCGCAGGCAACTGGACACCCGGTCGTGTTGGAGAGCTCGCCCCATTGTTGCTGGGCGAACACCGAAACGCCAGGGTGGCGGCTTGGATTTTGGCCGACCGGGTTATCGAGATATGGCTGACGGTGGGGCTCGGACTCATGGGGGGGCTCTCCCTTGCGCTTGTGCAACCCGCCTCGCTCATCCTTATGGGAGTGGCTTTTGTTCTCGTGAGTGGCATGGGAGTCTACGTGGTGCTGCGCTGGAATCCCGCGGCCACTCTTTCGTCGTCTTCCTTGTTGGCGAGGATTCTGAAGTTTGCGCACATTGTTCGGGGTGAAATATTGGCGCTCGGATTAAAAGGTCCGGCCTTGCTGTTACTCACCGTCGCCGCGAAGGTAACCGACGTCTGGGCGGTCATGGCGCTGTTTCAGGCCTTTGGTCATGGTGTAAACTTTCTGCTGGTGTGCGCGGCGCGTTTCGCGCATGCGCTGGTCAGTGCGTCTCCGTTGACGCCGGACAGCACCGGCGTGCCCTATGTTGCGGCTGCGGCGCTGTTGCATGAGCGGGCGGCCATTCCCCCGGCCACGCTCATCACTGCCCTGTCGTTCGAGGCACTGATCATATTCGGAATGGCCCATATGGGATTGATGGCGGCGAGCGCGATAAGGTCGCGCACGCCCGCTGAATAAGGAAGTGAATCTATGAAACTGGACGCCAGCGTCGGCATTCTGCTTGTAAACACCGGATCGAGCTCCGCCCCCAAGGTGCCGGAAACGCGCAGGTATCTGCGGCAATTCCTATCCGACCCACGCATTATCGACATCGCCGCATGGAAACGCTGGCTGCTGGTGAACCTTATCATCCTGCCGCTTCGTCCCCGTAAGACCGCGCATGCGTACGAGCAAATCTGGACGGACCGAGGCTCTCCGCTCATCGCCTTCAGCGAAGACTTCCGCGACGCGCTTTCGGCGCGCGTCGACGGAGCGCACGTGGCGATTGGCATGGCGTATGGCGACCCCTCCGTCCCGTCGGCCATCGATGCCCTGCTGGCTAAGGGGATCGACCGGCTTGTTGTCGTGCCCATGTTTCCGCAGTACGCCAGCGCCACTACGGGCTCCGTGCTGGAATGCGTTTATAAGCACTGTGCCCACAAATGGAATGTCCCCTCCATCACTGTGCTTCCGCCCTATTACGACGATCCGGGGTATCTCGAAGCGTGGAAAGAGGTGGCAGCACCCGACCTCGAAGCCTTCAAGCCGGACTATGTGCTCCTGAGTTACCACGGTCTGCCGGAGCGCCAAATCTACAAGTGCGATGAAAGCGGCAGTCATTGCCTGAAGGTGCCCAACTGTTGCGACCAGAAGGTGCATGCGAACAAGGATTGCTACCGCCGCCATTGCATGGAGACGGGTAAGGCCATCGTGCGATTGCTGGGACTTCGGGATGACAAATACAAGGTGACCTTTCAATCCCGTCTGGGGCGTGACCCGTGGCTGTCTCCCGCCACCGATGAGACCATCGAGGAGCTGGCCAAGCAGGGCGTGAAGCGGCTGGCGGTACTGTCACCGGCCTTTACGGCGGATTGCCTGGAGACTCTCGAGGAAATCGGCATGGGAGGGAAGGAAACCTTCCTGGAACATGGGGGGGAGGCGTACCATCTGGTTCCCTCGCTCAACGTGCACCCCCGATGGGTGGAAGCCATGGAGCACATGTTGCGCACGCTGTAGCTCCAATGGCGGCGGCGGCCCTCCATCCGCTACCATGGAGGCCGCTGGCACGGATGACGACATGAGCGATAACACCTACTTCGAGCAGGAGCGCGCGCGCTTCTCGGCGCCCCGCATAACCTGGGCGGTGCAACGGCTGATTCTCGCGAATCTGGCCGTGTTCGCGGCGCAGTTGCTCGTAGGACCGTTCCAGTACCTGCTGATGCCCGGCTACGACTTCAGCCGGGAGTTTCCCGGTGGCATGTTGAATGTCTGGTTTGGGTTCCAGCCAGACCTCTTGATTCGCTACGGCCTCGCCTGGAAGCCATTCACCTACATGTTCCTGCACAGCGGCTTTCTGCATCTGGGCTTCAACATGCTTTGGCTGTACTTTTTCGGGCCCGAGGTGGAGCGCCGCCTTGGCACCATGCAGTTCTATCGCTTCTTCATTTTCTGTGGCGCCACGGGCGTATTGCTTACGCTCCTGCCCTATTTTCTCATGGGGCAGAACGTCTCGGTGATCGGGGCGAGCGGCGCGGTGATGGGGGTGCTGGTCGCATTCGCCATGATCGACCCGCACCGCCAGTTCTACATCATTCCATTCCCCTGGCCGATTACCGCCCGCGGACTCGTCTTCCTCGTCGTGCTGCTCAACCTGGTGACCAGTCTCGACCAGAGCAACACGAGCGTTGCCACGCACTTTGGCGGTATGATAGCCGGGTTCTTGTACATGCGGTTCGCGCCGCTTCTTCGTCAACGCTGGACCGGGGGCGGCGTTGTAACCCCGTTTCCCCGATCCCGGCGTGCGTCACAGCCGCAATCGAAAGTGGGCGAGGCTGTGGATAACATTTTTAAATTCAAGGATCAGGACCGGCGCTGAGCACGCGCCCGGACGTAAGCCATGTTTGGAATTTCATCCCTTCAGGAACTGGTCATGCTGATGCTCATCATCGGAGCACTCAGCATGTCTGGCTTTTGGCCCCGGATCATTCGAGGCCTGCGCGAGCTGCGGGGCGACGCCATCCCGGAGGAGCCTCAGCCCCAGGCCGTCACTGGCGACCTCGACGTTTGCTATCGCATGCTTGGGCTTGCTCCCAGTGCCCCCTGGGAGGAAGTCGAAAAGGCTTACCGCCGCAAGGCCAAGATCCACCATCCCGATCTTGGCGGAGACGCCGACGCCATGCGCGCCCTGAACGAGGCCTACGACAAACTCAAGCGCGCCCGGCGGCGGTGAGTTAGATCAGGGTGCTTCCGGCAGCACGGGTTGCAGTGTTGCTTGAAATGCTCCCAACCCCTCTAGCAGCTTACCCTCCGATTCGCCGCCTTGCCCTGCCCGATTGTCTTGCTCGCCCGGGTCTTGCATGAGGTCAAAGTAAGCCTTCTCGGGGAGTGCGCGCGGGTTTCCGGGGTTCATCGTGATGTACTTGTCCACGCGCGTGCGCAGCGCGGCGCCGACGTTCTGCAGGAAGTCGGTCTGGGCGAAAGTGCTTTCGGTGGCCTCGTTTGCGAAGGCGTAGTCCGAATTCACGAGCGGGATGCCACGCACCTGCTCCGGCATGCGCGCACCGGCGATCGCCAGCATCGTAGCGGTCACGTCCACATGGCGGGCGATGTGCTCGTTCACGGTGCCCGCAAGGCGGTTGCCCGGCCACTTAATGATGATGGGCACGTGGATCACCTCGTCGTAAAGCGTAGGACCATGCGAATAGCCGCCATGCTCGCAGAACTCCTCGCCATGGTCGGCCGTCAGCACGATCAAGGTGTTGTCCCAGACGCCCCGTTGTTTGAGTTCCGCAAAGAGTTCTCCCAGCCAGTGGTCCAGGTATTCCACCTCGTCGGCGTAGGCTCGCTTCATCGGGGCCAGGTATTTGGCAGGATCGGGATTCAACCCGATCTGCGCCACCGCATATCCCTCTCCCGGCCGGTCGGCCCGCATGTAAGGGTCGTGCGGATCCATATAGTGGCAATACAGGAACCAGGGATAGTCGCTGTCCACGGGCTTCCGGTCAATCCATTCGAGAATCTTGGCGTTGACCTGCGGGGCAGTTTGGTAAAAATGTTCAATGTCCACATGGGGTGTACTGAGGCGCAAGCGCGCCAGGCGCAGCATGCCGTAGAGCGCGGAGGCCTCGCAGGAGTAGGTGGCGCCAAACCATATCTTCGGCACCAGGAACTCGTAGTTGTCGAAGCCCTTGGCGAAGCCATAGGCGGGAAGCAGGTTGCGGTTGTTGGCCAGCCCCTGGGTGTAGTAGCCCTTCTCGCTGAGCAACCCCGCGACCGTGTCCAGATGCCCTGGCAGCATCGAGGACTTGCCCATCGTCTGGTGCTCGGTGGGATAGAGTCCGGTGAACAGCGTGGCGAAACTGGGGCGGGTCCACGAGGCATGGGCGAAGCTCTGGCGGAATACCGTCCCCTCCTCGGCCAGCGCGCGGATGTTGGGGGTCTTCGCCGGTGAACCGGCGAAGTAGGGGGTGAGGTGGTCGGCCCGCAGGGTGTCCGCCATGATCAACAGGATGTTGGGTCCGCTCGCTCCGGGCGTGGGGGTGAACACGCGCGGGGGCTCGGGCACTTCCAGATACTTGCCAAGGCCGTAGGCACCGAGGGATACAAGCAGGTAACAACCGAGCGCGGCGGCTACGGTGCCACGCCATTGCAGCCGGAGGCGCGGGATGAGCGCGGCCAGTAATCCGCCCAAGGCCAAAGCCGAAATTGTGGCGACGCCGAGCAGCCCAAGGATCTC
>JBJOID010000195.1:0-25857 GCA_046047315.1 Candidatus Hydrogenedentota bacterium
GTTCGCCGTCTCCACCAGCACCTTCGTGGGAATGAGGTTGTTGCGCAGCACCGCCGGGACATAGGCCGTGTTCTTGCCCTGGCGAATCACGTTGCGAATGGGGTCGCCGTGCTTGTTGACCGCGATCTTCGGGTTGTGCGCGTTGAGGCTGTCGATGATGGCCTGGGCGAAGTTGCGCGATAGCGCCTCGTCGCGCACCCGATCAGGGCCGGTGGTGGTCACCGCCGCGTGGCCATTGGTCTCCTCGAAGCTGGCGTAGACCACGCCGCTCGGCTGCTCCCGATCGCGGCGGTACTTGGCCCCCGGCACGTAGATCATCGTGCCGCGCATCCTCTCGTGCAGCGCGTCGCAATGGATGCTGATGAAGACCGCCTTGCGCGGGTCGAGCCCCTTGCGCACTTCCTTTTCGTAAACGCTGTTGGCGAGGTACCAGCGCAGGTTGGCGCTGGTCTTGGCGTCGGCGTTCCAATAGCGCGGCGTGGTGAGCAACTCCTCATTCTTGTCGGAAGCGAAGCGCGTCACGTCGCGCGGCTCGAAGCCCTGCTTCGGGTCCTGCATGGTGAAATGCACCTTCGCCCCCGTGCGCGATTCGAGCAGCAGTTTCAGGCGGCACGCGATGTCGTAGTTGAGTTCATCCTCGTAGAGCCCATGCTCCGGGACCGCCGCCCCCTGGTCGGCCCCGCCGTGGCCGGGATCGATCACCACCACGACGCCCTCGAGGCCTTTCGACTCCACGCGCGCCTCCTGCAACCGCGCCGCCTCGCTGCGCATCGCCTCGAACTCGCGCCGCTCTGTCGAGCCTTCCGGCCAGTAGCGGTCGCTCAGGATTTCCATGGGGATGCGGATGGCCTGGCCCGCGTCGATGCGGCGCGGATCGCTGATGCCGCTGCGCTCGAGCACCCGGCGGCAGGCGTTGTTGATGTCGACGCTGGTTTGGAAATCGGTGAAGCGCGCCACCACCGCCGTGTAGATCGCCTCGCCCCGCTTCAGGCGATACGCGGCGTAGGCGCCCTCGTTGTCCTGGCCGTAGGTGAGTTCCGAGGCATCGGGCGGCGACACCGACTCGCCCTCCGGCTCCGGCAGGGCAATGGCGGGGCGAGTGCCCACCGGCTCATTGATCTCCATCGGCTCGGATTCCGCCAGCTTCATGTCGGGCGCGGGCGTTTGCCGGGCCGGACGCGCGGGCGCCTGGGTGCGCAGGGATTTGGGGCTGGGGGGTGGCGGCAGTTCCGTTGCGGCCTTGGGCATCTCTGCAGGCTTGGCCGTTTCGGCAGGAGCCGCCTTGGGCGCGGGGGAAGGCGCCGGCGTGGCCGACGCAACCTTCGGCGCCGCCTCCGCCTTCGGACGGTTAGGGGACGGCGCGCGGAAATCCGCCAGCAGCATGTTGAGCGGAATAAAGATCTTCTCGCCGCGCTCGAGGCGCGCACCGGCGGCGCGGTTCTCGGGCAGGTGAATCAGTGTCGACACATTGCGCGTGTGGCCCGTGAGCCAACCCGCCACCGCGTGCCACGTTTCCTCTCCCTGGTCGCCGGTGTACATGACGGTATGCCACCAGCCCTTCTCGTCGCAGTAGTCCTGCGGGAAGAGCGTTTCCAACAGCCTGCGGCGGGCCGCACCATTCAACTGCTGCGTGGGAATCGCCACCATCTCCAGCCCCTTGTAGCGCGCCCACTGCGCCGGCTCGGCCAGGTAGGCCGAGAGCAGGCCCTCGGGATCGGCGCCCGGGCGGCACTCAAGGAAGATGAATTGCCCATCGCGGATCGATGCGAAGACCCCGTCCTCCATCCGCTGCCGCACCACCACCGCGCCCTCGGCCGGAAGCCCCAGAAGGATGCAAAGCACCCCCGCGAAAAGCATCCGCGAAGACCAGGTTCCCCCGCGCTCTATCCTTGCCGCTCGCTTCAAGGCATACCCCGCTTTACCCGCGAAAGCGCCACATCCCGCTCCCGCGACCAGTCGCTTGATACTATATACATTTCATCAATTACTGACAAGCACAAGATATGGTGTTGCAGCATCTCGGTTTACGAGACTCATGCGTCCGTTCCCGCGGGTTTGCGATGGCGCACCCATCAGCGAAGCTCCTCTTGGCAATCGAGCAGCAAAGGGGTAGGATGCGGATTCGGAGGGACTCGGGATGATCATGACACGCAAACGCTTGTGGGCGGCCACCGCCATGCTGCTCCTCGTGGCGCCCCAGGCCCCTGCGGAGCCGCAGCCGTTTATGGCCTTCACGCAACGGCTGGGCGAGGCGCTGGAGTACCTTGGCAGCCCGCTGCCGGCGGAGACGCGCGCGACGCTGGAGCGGCTGGCCGAGGCGCCGCCCACCGCGGAGACCGGGCGCGAAGCCGAGGCCCTGCTCGACGCGCTCTGCCTGGCCAAGGTGAACATCAACCCCGAGGCGCGGGTGAAGGTGGATCGCGGCCCGGCACCCGCGCTGCTCCAGAGCGGCGGCTGGAAGAGCTTTCTGATCAAGGTGGAGAACGAGGGAGCGGTGCGCGCGGAACTGGTATGCGAGTCGCCGCAGGCCGACCCGGTGCTGCACCGGTCGACGGGCGCGCCGAACCCCAACCCCGCCAACCTGATCAATGACGCCGAACTTGCAAAGCGCTTTATTGAGCTGGCGTTCTATCACGGCCGTCCGCTTGAGGCGGCGCTCTCCGGCATGCCGGTGGAATACAAGGTGCTTCAGATTTACACCAATGCCACCGCGCCGCGCGAGGCCTCGCTGCAATTTCACATCGGCGAGGGCACGCAGGACATCGGCCACCGGGGCGCGTTGCCGGTTCTCTTTGAAGTGAAGCCGCCGGTGCGCCTGATCTTCGAGGTGCTCGATCACGACGGTGCGCACGTGATGGCTTCCTTCACCATTCGCGACGGCGTCGAGCGGCTGGCCGATATCGGGGACGCGTGGAAGCGGCCCGAGGATTACCGGAACGAGCGCGCCTTGAGCGAGCACTACGCGCGCCCGGGCATCCCCGCCAATCCGCCGCTGACCGGCGTCTATCCCCTGCCCTCGCGGCGCGTGGCCGACCGGGATCCCTACCCCGACTTCTTCTTTCAACCGCAGGTCTACCGCCGTTCGGGCGAGGAAGTGCTGCTGGCGCCCGGCGCCTATGACATCACGTGGACGCGCGGCCCCGAGTACTTGCCGCAGTCGCGGCGCGTGAACATTCCCGAGGGGGTGGAGTCGCATCGCGAGACCTTCCAGTTGAAGCGGTGGATTCATCTCGCCGCCGAGGGCTGGTACAGCGGGGACCACCATGTGCATGCGGGCGGATGCAGCCACTACGAAAGCCCCGAGGCGGGCGTGAAGCCGGAAGCCATGCTGCGCCAGGCGCAGGGCGAGGACCTCAACGTCGCGTGTGTGCTCACCTGGGGGCCCTGCTGGTATCACCAGAAATCCTTCTTCGAGGGGCGGGTGCATCCGCTCTCCGCGCCGGGCCACCTGTTGCGCTACGACGTGGAGGTGTCCGGCTTTCCCTCCAGCCATGCCGGGCATGTCTGCCTCCTTCGCCTGCGTGAGGACGACTACCCCGGCACGACGCGCATCGAGGAGTGGCCCAGCTACACCCTGCCCGTGCTCCAGTGGGGCAAGTCCCAGGGCGGGGTGGTGGGCTATGCCCATTCCGGCTGGGGGCTGGAGCCGATGGAGCCCACCGAGGAGTTGCCCAATCTCGCCATGCCCAAGTTCGATGGCATCGGGGCGAACGAGTACATCATGACGGTGACGCACGACGCGGTGGATTTCATCAGCGCGGGCGACACCCCGCTGGCGTGGGAGCTGAACATCTGGTACCACACGCTGAACTGCGGGTTCCGCACCCGCATCAGCGGCGAGTCGGACTATCCCTGTATCTTCGACGAGCGCGTCGGGATGGTGCGCTCCTATGCGCCCGTCGAGGGCGCGCTGGATTTCGACAAGTTTGTGCAGCAGCTCAAGCAGGGTGTGAGCTACGTTTCCGATGGCCGCTCGCACCTGCTCGACTTCCGCGCGGGAGACGCCGCGCTCTCGCCGGGACCGCACGAAGCGAACGTGAAAGCCGGTGAACGCGTGAGCATCTCGGCGCGGGTGGCGGCCCACCTGCCGGAGCAGCAGAGCGACGCGGGAAGGATCATCGCGGACAGCGGCATGATGGGCCGACCCTATTGGCACATCGAGAAGGCGCGGCTCGGCGCGACGCGGCGGGTGCCGGTGGAGCTGATCGTCAACGGCATCCCCGTGGCCGTGCGCGAGATCGACGCCGACGGCGCATGGAAGGAGGTCCGCTTCGAGCACCGCTTCGACCGCTCGAGCTGGGTGGCGCTGCGCGTCAAGCACAGCAGCCACACGAACCCGCTCTTCCTCACCGTCGATGGCGCGCCCATCCGGGCGGCGCAATCCAGCGCCGCATGGTGCCGGCGCGCGGTGGATCACTGCTGGGCCATGAAGGCCGGGGCTATCCACGAAGACGAGCGCGCGGCCGCCCAGGCCGCCTATGACCATGCGCGGCTAACCTATGACCGCATACTGGCCGAGTCGCTGCCGGATGCGGTGGCGCTGCCGCAGGTGGCCACCGGGGCGCGAGCCCTGCTGCCGGTGGAGGCGCGCGTGATTGGTCTCAACACGGTGAACGCGCTGGCCACGGCGGGATGGAAGAAAGCCTCCGCATCACCCGAATGCGACGCGGGTCCGGTGCTCCGCGCCACCACCCCCGGCGAGCGCGTGCGCTGGAGCTTCGAGGGCATCGAGGAAGGGCGCTACGAGTTGCGGGTCTGGGTGCCCGAAGGGGGCGACGCCCGCGCGGCCGCGTACAGCTTCGAGGGCAAGTCCCTGCCCCCGGTGGATCAGGCAAGCGCCGCCTGCACCTGGGTATCCCTCGGCACGCACGCCATTGATGAGCAGGCCTGGCTCGAGGTGAAGGCCTCGGGACTCGATACCACGCTGGCGGGACCCATCGCGCTGATCAGGGAATGAGGCCGGGCTGACGATCACGCCGAGCGCCGGCGTTCCCGCCGGAACGCGGCAAGTTCGAAGAGGGTGAACGCGATGGCCTGTCCGGTGAAATACATCGCACCGAAAGCCATCACGATGTAGGGCTTCTCGGGAAACTCGCCGCCCACGGTGAAGTTCTGCGAGGCGATCACTTCCGGCGTGATGCCCAGCGGTGGCATGTCTCCCATCAATGCCACGAAGATGGTTCCCAGATAAAGCACGACCATCGCGGCCCACTGCGCCATCAGCGTCATTTGGCCTGCATCATCCTCGGGGCGCAGCAGGATGCCCGGCGCCTTGGGAAGCGCCGTCAGCAGGAAAGCCAGCATGGGCCACCAGCCGCCATAGCCTGCGGAAAAGGCCGCCGCGAAGAGCAGGTAAAGCGAAAGCAGAAGGGCGAACATCGAGCCGCGATACAGGCGGGAATTTCCGGGCGCATTGATGGCGGCGAAGAAGCCCGTGGAATGAACGACAAGGAACTCCACCAGCATGAGGAAGGTGAGCTTGTGCACGGTGAACTCGCCGAAGGTGTAGGGCCAGACCCACGTAATCAGGAAGGTCGCCGCCAGGGCAAGGTCACTGCCTGCCGCCCACAGCAGACGGAATAGAAGCAGCGAGACATACGGCGGCTCCTCGCGTGGTTTCGAGCTTGCGCGCATGTGCGGCTAGGCTCTCGGTTTCACGCGCCAGGTGATTGCCATGAGCAGCATGCCGAGGAAGGTCGCGCCGAGGATGGCGTAGAAGACCGCTGTCCATGCGGCCTCCTGCGAGACGTTGGTCTCGTAGTAGTGGAGCATGTTGCCGAAGCCCTTGGCCTGCACGGTGCGCCCGAGATAGCCGAACAGGCCGATGAATCCGGCAGCGGTGCCGATGGCCTTCTTCGAGGTGAGGTCGAGCGCGATGATGGTGATGAGGTTGATAACCGGATAGATGAACAGCCCGATGACGGCGAGCATGGCCATGTCGAGCCAGAGGTATCCGGGGGGGATATAGAGGATGGCCCAGAAGGCGAGGAGGATGGGCACCATGCACAGCGTGGCCACCATGCCGCGCCGCCCGCCGATCTTGTCGGATATCCACCCGAAGAACATGGTGGAGGGAATGCCGCCGAATTCGATGACGAGGATGGCGATGCCGCCATGGCTGAGGGTGGCGTCCTTCACCTCGCGCAGGTAGAGCGGTCCCCAGTCGAGCATGCTGTAGCGGGCGATGTACGCAAAGAAGTTGGCCGCCGCGAGCAGCAGCACCCACTTGTTGAAGAGCAGGTTGTCGAGCAGCAGTTCCTTGTAAGTCAGGTTGCGCTCGTCGTGGCCGTCGCGCTCCTGGCGCTCGGTGAAGTCGTTGTTGTAGACCTCGATGGGAGGCAGGCCCATGGACTGCGGCGTGTCGCGCAGGCGCGTGAACAGATACACCGCGCCCACCAGGGCAATGACGCCGGGCACGAAGAAGGCGTATTGCCAGCCGCCGAAATAGATGACCGCCTCCGCGGCGATGGGTCCGGCGAGGCCTGCGCCCAGATTGTGCGAAGTGTTCCAGATGCTGAAGGTGAGGCCGCGTTCGCGCTCGCTGAACCAGTGCCCCATGGTACGACCGCAGGGCGGCCATCCCATGCCCTGGATGAAGCCGTTCACCGCCCAGAGCCAGAAGTGCACGGAGTAGTCCTGCGCGGCGCCGAAGGCGAAATTGAGGAGCGCGGTGAGCAGCAGCCCGAATGCCATGAAGACGCGCGGGTTGCTCCGGTCGGAAAGCGCGCCCATGACGAACTTGCCCACGCCGTAGCAAATGGCCGTCATCGCGAGCATGTCGCCGATCATGGTCTTGTCGTAGTGCAGCACTTCCTGCATGTCTTTGGCGACGACGGACAGGTTGTTGCGCACGACGTAGTAGAGCGCGTAACCGAAGAAGGTGGCCTCGAGCATTTGCAGGCGCAGGCCCGGGTAACGCTTGCGCACTTCGTCGTCGGGCAGGGGGGCGCGGTGGGGCGCGGGCGCGAAGATATTCCGAAGATAGGCCATGGTCGCGACTCTCCCAGGGGATGCGGGCGAGTCTAGCGCGATGGGCGGGGGGATTCCACCCCAGGGGGCAGCCACTTGCCGGGGCTGCTATACTGCCGCACTTGAATCGGGGATGGATGATGAAGCGAAAAATCCAAATGGCGATTGGGGCGCTGCTCACCGCCGGACTGTTGTGGTTCCTGTTTCGCGGTACGAACTGGGCCGAGGTGGGCGCAGCCATCGCGGGGGCGGGCAAGGGTTGGATCCTCCTGTCGCTGGTGTTTCTTGTACTGACCTTTCTGTTGCGCGCGCAGCGGTGGAGCTACATCGTGCGCACGGCCGGGCCAGTGCCTTACAGCGTGCTTTTCGACGCCACACAGATTGGCTTTCTGGCCAACTTCACCCTGCCGGCGCGCGCGGGCGAAGCCATACGCGCGCTGGTGCTGGCGCGCCTGACGGGGCTGCCCCTGACCAAGTGCCTGGCCTTCGGCTTTCTTGATCGCGTGACCGATCTGTTTGGGCTGGTCGCGGTGATGGGCGTCACCGCGCTGGCTTATGCGCCCGAGCAGGCGGCGGTGATGCCCGAAGGCTTTCAACTGCCCGAGTGGGCCGCCGGGGTATTGGAACCTTCCGCCATCCGCAACGGGGCGGGGCTCATCGCACTGGCCATCGCCGGACTTGTGGGGGGGCTGGTGGTGCTGTACCTGAACACCGGGCTGGTGGTGCGCATCTCAGATGCGGTGCTGGGGCTGGTGTCCGTTAAATTCGCGGCCCTGGTGCGCGGGTGGATAGAACATTTCTCGGAGGGGCTGCACGTGTTGCGTTCCCTTCGCGCGCTTGTGGGCGCGCTGTTCTTTTCGCTCCTTACATGGGGCTTTTGCGCGCTTGGGCTTTGGGCCGCGCTCATGGCCTTCGATATCCATGGCCCGTGGTACACGGCGCTGGTCGTTGTAAGCACCTTGTCGATTGTCATCTCGATGCCCAGCACCCCCGGCTTTGTGGGGGCATTTCATTTGGGCATCATGCTGGGCGTGTTCATCGCGGTCGAGGGCGTGTCCGCCGACGTGGCCAAGGCCTACGCCATTTTCTGCCACCTGGTCAACCTCATCCCGATTGCGGTGATTGGCGTCTACAGCCTGGCCCGCCGCCAGGTGGGTCTCTTCGAATTGGAGAAGCAGGCCGAGAAGATCGAAGAGTAGCGCTCGCGCGCGCGGCGATTGCGACAACATCACCCCTTCGCCGCCTTGACGGCGCGATTGATGCGGCGTTCGAGATGTTCGCGGCCGATGATGCGCAGGAGATTCAATCCCTCGCGCCGGGCAATCTCGATGGCGGTCTCGGCGGCGAGACGGCGCGCGTGCATGCGCTCGGCCGTGCTCAGCTTGCCGTCCTCGCGGGCCCGCTTGATGGCGCGTACATAGGATTCGTAGGTGCGTTCGACGGCGGTCTCCACGATACCCAACGCGTGATCGAGACGCCGGTCTGCGCGACGGCGAAACCATTCGCTGGACTTGAAGGCGCTCCACACCAGCCCAAACACACCCGCGATCAGGGAGAGGTTCGTTTCGTTGTCCATGAAGTCCATGTTCTGTCCTTTCCTTTCGATGCATTCTCAGAGAAATACACGCCGGTCGACGATGTAGCCGTTCACGCCGTCGTCGGTGTTCTTGATGAGGCTCATGCCGGGCCGCAGCCTGAGCTCGGCGAGCGCGATGCTGTCGGCGGGAACCGAGGGTGAGGAGGGCGACGCCGCTTCGCTGCCGGTGATGATCAACGGCGCGCCGGTATCGAGGTCGGCCACCACGAGGTCAGTGCGCGGATGCGTCACTGGCGGCGACACTTCAGTCGTCTCCGTGCGCGCGGTAAGCTTGTAAGGGGTGTCGCAGATCATCGCGTAGCCGGGCTCGGCCTCGACGGACAAGCCCGGCAGCAGTTTGGCCTCGACCTTCAGGTCTTTCGCCGTCGCTCCGCGAATCACGCCGTCGCCTCCACCCCACGTCTGCGACAACAAGAAGTAGGCCAGCTCAAGCGCGGCTTCGATGCGGCCGTCCCAGGCGTTCAATTTGGCCGACGCCACCGGCCGTTCCTCGAATCCCCAACTGGTGTTGATGTAGGCGTTTCCCTTGATGGACATGGTGATTTCCTTCTTTTGTCCGTAGTTCACTTTACTTTGCTGCGTGCTTGGTAGACGCACATCCCCCGTCGCCCCTCGGCACCCTCGGGTCGACACCCCCTTCAAAGGGGGACACGGAACAAGCATCGGCCTTGTGTCCCCCTTTGAAGGGGGTGGCATGTGGCGGGGTGCCCGCCGCATGACGGGGGATGTTTTCTGGTGCGCCCGGTGAACATTCAATCCAGCCGGAAGGGCTGGTCGAGACCGACGGTGCGTTCATCCAGCCGGAACTGGAAATGCGTCGCGGCGGGTTCCTGACTGCGCACGAGGAAAGACAGGGGCGAGGCGACCGACCGCAGCGGCGACGTCAACTCGAGGGTTGTCTCGATGCTGCGGCCATGGAAGCGATGCCGCACCGAGGAGACGCGCCCCACGATGCGGCCTTCGAAGACCCCACCCCACTCCCCTTCCACGGCGTCGTCGATGCGCTGCGGCGGTGCGCCGCGCAGCTCGATGATCTGTCCCGCGCGTGCCGCGCCGTCTCCATGAAACAAGGTCAAGGACATCGCGCGATTCGGATAGGCGAGGTCGTCGAGCAAGCCATTCACCAGCGACTCCGCATCGTTCGAGTCCGTGATGCCGAAATGCTGGAAGAAGCGCGCCCTGGTTCCATAGGCCTCGATGCTGTCCCCGCGCACATGGACGCCATCCGCCTCGCCGTCCTGCGGGTTGCCCCGGAAGATGAGCACGTTGCCCAGCTCCGAGGCGTCCGCGCCGATGGCCACGCCCATGCGGTGCGGGTCGAAGAAGATCACGCGGTCGGGGATCTCGGGTTTTCGAAAGCCGAGAGCCAGTTCGTGATCCACAGTGAACACGTGGCCGCCTGCCGCATAGGCCAGGGTCGCCATGATCTCGAGGGCGCCGCCGCGCGCATCAAACCAATGCAACGTCGTCTCCGTCTCTGCGATGCTGTCGCGGGTTTCGCCCCGGTAGGAGAAGAATTCCTTGAGTGCCATTGCGGGCGGGTGGAAGGCGCCGTCCTCGTGGAGGTACACGTCGGCGTGGCCCAACTCCACCAGCGCGGCGTTGAAGCATTGCCCGCCCCCATGCGCCAGGCCAATGTACCGGCCGTAGGCGTCGACCCGGTCGTCGAAATTTCCCAGCGCGTCGCGGTGGGGATTCAGCTCGATGAAGTCGATGCCGTGCGTGTCGATGAGGGATTGCAGCGCGGCCTTGGCCGCCTCGGCGCGCAGTTTGTAACCGCTGCGCGCATAGCGCTCATCGCTCCATGCCGCCACTTCGGGGTGGCGCTTCACCGCATGGCTGTTGCGTGTGGTCTCCTCGCAGTCCAGCATCATCAGGCGCAGGTCGGGCCACGGCACGCCATCCACCACCAGGCCCGCAATGGTGTCGCCGTCCTTCGCGTAGGCGGCGGTTGTGTCGATGCGATCCGGCCCGGCCCACTGGCCCGCGCCAATGCCGCCGACTTCGAGTGCGTTCCCTTCGTTCTTGCGCGCGAGAAACTTGGCATGCTCGCGCTGCGCGCCATCGGGATACGCGGCGTGTTCCACCGTGTAATGCAACGCGCCGGGCGCGGCATTGATCACGTCGCGCGCGATGGCCGCGATCTCCATCGCTTCGTAGACCCGGCTCACCACCGAGTTGCCCGAGGCGTTGTCCCCCTCGGCCTCAAAGGCCATCACCTCGTTGAAGGGCACGTAGTCCTCGAGGATGAGCTTGCGCGTGTCGCTCCATTCCGGCGCGATGCGGGTGACGGTTGCCCGCGCAGCAAGAACCCCGTCGAGCCACACGACCACCACGCAGCCCGGGCCAAAGCCCGGCAGGAGTCCGGGCAACAAGCCCCGCACGCCGTCGCGCTGATCGGGGCCGCGCCGCCAGGTTTCCAGCAGCGGCGACTCGTGATAGACCGCCATGCGCTGTTTCGCGGCGTTGAATACTTCGATACGGTACGTCATGGATTTTCCTTGCTGCATGGACTTTATGGACAAGATGGACCCGATGGACACAAAGAGCAGTTCACCGGTCCATCAAGTCCAACCCTCACCACCACCGGCTACTGAATCGCACTTCCACGGCAACGTCTGGCATGGCAACCGACTCATCGGAATAGGCCAGCAGGGTGTTGCCCGGCGGCAGCCATGGGGGGAGGCCCTCGGTGTAGGGCGTCACGTCCTCGTCGTCGAGCGACACGAGGCCCGCAGACGCGTCGATCACCAGGGTGGTCCCCGCGGGCACCACGCCGTCGTAAAGGAGGGAGCGGCCACCGGCCGTCAGGCGGGGCCGCGTGGCCCCGCCCGACGGGGTGATCGCGATGCGCGGAAGCGCGGGCGTGTTGCCATCCGCCGGGACTTCCAGCTCAAGCTGCGTCCCCATGAACACACCCGCGACGACGGTCTCCTCCTCCGCCTGCTCGAAGGCGTCGTCCGCCTCGAGCCGCAGTTCGAATACCGCCGTGCGCGCATCGCGATACACCTGCCGGGTGAAACCCGCCCGCCGCACCAGCAGGCGACGGCCCGGCCGCAGCGAAAGCGGCGTCAGCTCCGTGGCTGACGCCGCCGCGGCAATGGCGTCCAGTTCGGCCTCCAGCGCCTCCACCGTCGCGTGCCCCTCGAGCGCGCCATGAAGGATCACCACGCGCGCATCGCGCCCGCCGCGCTCCTTCACCGCTTCCTGCGCCGAGGTCACCGATTCCCCGAACGTATACCCGCCAAGCATGATCGCCATCGCCGTCCGCTCCTCCCCTTCTCCGCGCCGCCCCTGCCTTGCCGTCTCGACTCAGTCCCCCAGCACCGCCTTGGTGTGCGTGGCCAGGGCCTGTACGCGCGGCGGCGGTGGAGCGAGGAAGGGCGCCAGCATTTCCCACGCCTCCGCTTCGAGGCACGCCGCCACCGCCGCAAGCTCGGCGCCATGCCTTCCCCGCTCCACACTTTGGCCGCCCACCCGCACCGTGCGCCTTTCGCCCGCGGCGCGCGCCGCCAGCGAACGCAGCAGATAGGCCCCCGCCAGCGTCGCCTCCCCCGCCGCAAGCGGGCCGGGCGGCGGGTCGGTCGGCACCGTTGCCGAGATGCGCGCCGTGACTCGCGCGTGCGCATCGTCCAGCCGCGCCTGCACCAATTCCTCCGGCGCGTCCGCCTCCTCCACCCCGGCCCGAAGCCGCGTCATCGCCAGCGTCGCGAAAGCCATGGCCCCTAGCTCCAGTCGCGGTTCAGCACCACCCGCGCCTTCTCATAGAGGATGGCGAAGTTGGTGACCACGCTCAGGTAGGTTCGCTCCCATTGCTGGTTGATCAGCTTGTCGCTTTCCACCAGCAGGTCCTGCTCCGTCAGCTTCTGCATGGCGTAGCCCGCGTCGACCAGCGTGATGCGGTCGTCCGGCTGCGCCTCCACCGGAAGCAGCTTCACCCCCAGCGGCGTGGGCAGGCTGCCCGTGCGCGCAAACTCGAAGAGGTTCGTGTCCGCGATTTCGCTGAACTTCAACACCTGCTCCGCCGTTGCCGGGCTCACCAGCAGGTGTGTCGGCTTGAAATGGTGCGCGGTGGTCAGCGTGATGAACGCATGCACCAGGTCGGCATAGGCGAAGGTGTTGGCCGTCGCCGTGTTGAGCACCACGGGCGCCGTGCCCGCGCCCGACGAATCCCCCTCGAGCAGCACCTGCACCGCCGCCGCGTCGAGCGAGCGACCCAGCCGTTCGCCGATGCGCTGCAGGTGCACCCGCAGCAGGTCCACCGACATGCGGCGGATCGACTCGTAAGACGCGATGACGCCGCGCCCCAGCTTGTGCAGCCGCACGGCGCGGTTGCCGTAGGTGATCTGCGACTCGGGGATGGCCGTCCCCTCCGCCAGCAGGTGCAGGGATTCCTCCTCCTCCGACTCCACCACGTAGGGCACGTCAAACACCGTGCCCGAGATCGCCTCATCGCCCGCGATGAGCTGCGGATACACCGGCGTATGGCGCATCCCTGTCAGCACCGACTCCCGCACGATGTCGGGAAACAGCCACTTTGCCGCCGGGTCGCTCTGGAAGAAGCGCTCCAACGTCACCCGGCGCAGGTCCACCCCGAACTCCTGCGCGCAGTAATCCTCCACGTTCGTGCCGAGCGCACGGAAATAGTGCCCGTGCGAAAGCCCCAGCCCTTGCAGCGTTTCATACAGCGCCTGCCCGCGCACCCCCCGCAGCCGCTCGCGCTCCTGCCCGAGAAAGCGCGCCCGCTCCCGAATCTGTCCGTCCATCACCGCCATCCCTCTTCTCCTTGTTTCTTGTGTCTGCGTATGTCCGTGTGTTGCCTACAGCAACACGTGCACCTTCGCCGCCACCGTGTCCACCTTCACATTGACGCCCCGGCCATTCCCCTCGGCCGCGGCCTTCACCTTGCCCCCCGTGGCCGAGGCCACGATGCCCGCCACGCCATCCACCGCAGGCGCCGCGCCGGTGTAGTCGAAGAGGCAAATGCCCCGCAGCTTCACCGGAATCGCGGCGCCGTTCTGCGTGGCGTCCGCCATCGCCTGGCCAAACACCGCATCCTCGGCATCCGTCGCGTTGCTCACCTCATAGTTCCCCGTGAGCTTGAGGGCGTCGCCCTTCGCAATCGCCACCGTCCCCGTCTCCGGCGTCATGCAGGTCACCATCAACTCCGTCACCGCGCCGCCAACATCACCAAAGGCCATTTCCCATCCTCCTGAATTTTCGGCGCTCTCCGCGCCACCGCGTTGAACTCTTCCTCAACCCCCGCGCACCAGCGCCATCAAGCGACTCATCCCCGCGTCGTCCTCCAAGGGCTCCGGCTGGCTCACCGGCTGCGGCGGATACCGCGCATCGAAGCGGGCCTCGAAGCTGCGCAGCTCCCCATGCAGCTCCTCCAGCGACAGCCCGGACAACATGCGCCGCCAGCGGCTCTCGTCGAAGACCGCGCCATCCAGTTCGCGGCCCAGCGCGCAAAGCCGACGCAGCGCCTGCGCGCGCGCCGCCGCGCCATCCCGCAAGAGCTGCCCCGCGTCCTGGGGAGTAGAGCGCGTGTCCCGAAGCGCCAGCGCCACCTCCCGCGCGCTGGCCGCGTCGAGGGAGCACTCCCGCTCGAAGCGCACGACGCAGGTTCCCGCGCTTCCGCGCAGCTCCACTTCGCGAAGCTCCGGCGTCTGCCGAGGCACGGCATAGACCCCGGCGTCCTCCCGAACCGCGTCGCCGTCCTGCTCGAGCCAGGCCAAGGGGTGCGGCAGCTTCTCCGTCGCCCATGCCCCGTCGCGCAGCGCCACGCCCCCGATGCGATAGCCCGCCACATACCCCTCGGCCTCGAGCCGCAGGTCGAGATGCTTGCCGTCCGCATCGCGGTGACGGTGCAGCACGAAACGTCCCTGCGGAGCGATACCCTCCGACTCCGCCCCCTTGCTAACTTCCATCGTCCAATACATCGAAACACCCTCCATCCCTTTGGCGCCGCCTGTTGCACTCGTTGCAGGTTCACCCCAACAACTGCTGCGCCAGCATCACCACCACCCCCGCGAGGTTCGCAACGAGCAAGTGCATGCCCCGCGTCATCGCCGCCTCCACCCGCGCCACGCGCTCCCGCAGCTCCAGCAGGTCGGCGTTCAGATTCCGAAACTCCACCGCCGCCACGCGCTCATACGCACAAGGCTCCACGTTCATCATCCATCTCCTTTCCTTAATGTCCCCCTTTGAAGGGGGTGGCCGTAGGCCGGGGGATGTTCTTCACTCCAGCGCCCACACCCAACGTGCCACGCCTGCCTGCATGGCGGGCCTCCCCGCATCACGGCTCCACCGCGCCTGCGACACAAACCCCGTGCCCTGGCTGCCCGCCGACACCACGCTCCCCTCGATCACCTCGAGCACGTCGCGCAGGACGAAGTGGCACGTCCCTCCCTCATAGGCCTGCCCCGGCGTATGCGCGCAGGCGCGCACGTCGTTCCCGCAGATGGAGCACTCCGGCCTGCCAAACGAGAACCCAATCGACGTCTCCCGGTACACGCCGCCCTCGATGTTCAGGATGAAGTCCGCGTTCTCCGCCGTCCGCAGCACATACACGTCCGGCCGCACCGACACCACCGGGCCATCCCGGTGCAGCCGCGAACGAAAGAAGGTGCCGCGCGGCAGGCAACCCCGCAGGTCATGCCGCTCCATCAACGGCCGCCCCACCACCATCGCGTTCACCTTCTCCAGCTCCTCCTCCGGGAAGCGGCTGTGATGCCGGTCCACCTGGTTGTTGCACAGGTCCAGCGTGAACACCGCGAACTCCTCCCGCGCCAGCGGCCGCAACGCGAACCGGTTCACCGCCTCCAGCAACGCCGCCTCGTCCTCCGCCTGATCAGGCGCATGCAACCGCAACCCAATCAGGCATCCCGTCCGCTCCGTAAAAAATGGTTCCATCTCCGCCTCCTTTCATGAACAGTTTTTCTCGCAGAGCCGCAAAGCCGCCGAGGAAAGCCACGGTTACTTTTGTAGTCTTCCGTAAACGCACACCAACACCACTTGCGAATAAAGTGAGCTGTGTGTTGTATTGGCCTTATGCGTGCTCACTCCATTACCAATGCGATCGCAATCATCCTCTCTTTCATCATCACCTATGTTGCCGTCTTCGCCACGCTTGCGGCGCTCGTCCTTCTATTGCTCGGCCAATTGGTAGCCGGGGGCCTTACCGGGCCGCGTGCTACGCGTGCTATCAACAGCCCCTTCACCGACACCCTGCACTGGATCGTCACTTCGCCGAGCTATTGGTTCTTCCATGCATTCTTGTGCCTGTTCGTTACCGGGTTAATCCTCATCCGATTCAGGCCAACCCGCAACGACAACCGATCGAAGCTCCTGGACTACCTGATTTGGTGGCGAGACTTTTCCTGGTGGTAGATGCCGCTCTGGCAGTGGTCTCCCGGCCCCTTCCTCTCCGTGACCTTCGTTCCATCCCCGCCACCAGAAGCGATCACGGCTTCCATGCGGTCGAAAATTTTTCTTTAGCCAAACTTAGATACCGAATTCCGTTCGATTCCTAGATAGGGTTTACTCTACTATCGAGACGGAGTAGAGCCACTTGAGCGACGATCAATCGGAACAACAGCACGACGATCACACAGGAAACTCCACGGCATCCATGGTGTTCGCAATCATTGTCGCCTTGTTGCCAATCTTCGTCATCCTCATCAGCGTGACGTCTTACCTGCCCACGGATTTGGTATTGCTCGCCGTCATGCTCCTCGTCTTGCTTGCGGTGGGTTACTTCAAGCATCGCCGGGCGATTTCAGATGCAGTTGCCGCAGACCAACTTTTAATCAGCGATACCGAGGCCGAGGAGATAGCGTTATGCCCCGGCTGTTTTGCTGATATTGCCGAGCACGATTACTTTTGTCCCCACTGCCGCTATCCCACTGGGGCCTACGCCGCCATCGATCCCATCCAGCGCTACTGGGCCATCGCTTATATGGTGTCGAGAGGGATACGTCGCCCGCCGCTAAACGCGCTAATTGGCGCTGTGTTCATCTTCTTTTTGCTAGGCCGCGCTTTCTCTGGAGCGTCGTTGCTTTTCGTGCCCGGTTCGTTAGGTCCGCAAGCGATCTATATCACGTTCGCCGTTAACATCTTCGCGGTCGTGGCAGGCGTCTCGGTATTTCTGCTCTACATGCGGGCCATCCTACAAACCCTGCGTAATCGAAGCGCCGAGACCTACGACCAGGAAGAAGTCGATGATTCCTAAGTGTTCGAACTTCCCGGTATCTACCGTGGCAGCGGTCTCCCGACCCCGGCCCCTGCCTCTCCGTGTCCTTCGTGCTGCTTCGTGCCCTTCGTGTTGGATTCTCAAGCCGTCAATCGACGGCTGACCTCCTCCTCCCCAATCACCCCGGCCTCCTTCATCCGCAGCACGTTCTCGATTTCCACCTGCCGCGCCTGCGCCTCCCGCAGCACATCCACCGTCCGGTTCTCCCGCATCCGCACCCGCGCCTTCGCCTCGCCCCACATCAGCGCCAGCTCGAAGTTGTAGAGCCGTTCCAATATTTTCTGCACACTGCGGTTCACCGCGTTGACCTGCCGCGAGATGATCTCGAACTGCGCGGTCCCGTAGGTCTCGGTGGTGCCATAGTTCCGCCCCAGCAGAATCGGCATCAGGTGCATGCCGGTGATCACCTGCTCCTCCACCGCCTTGTGGTTTTCATAGAAGCCGCGCGACTGCTGTTCTCCCCGCAACACCCCCACCGACACGTTGTCCAGCGTAACCAGGTTCTGGTCGGTCTCGAGTCCGGACAGCCCGTCGCGCACGGCCTGCAAATGGGCGGCCACCCGCGCCTGATACTCTTCCTGCCCCTCGCCCCGGCCGCGCTCTTCCGGCGCGTACTTCACATGCAGCTTGCTCCAGCCCGCGTTGTGCGTCGCCTTCGCCATGTCTTCCAGCAGGCGCTGCTGAATCTTCACCACCAGCGGAATCGCCCGCAGCATCGACCGCCCATAGGGGTTGGTCCCGTCGCGGTCGAGCCCCACATAGATGAAGCGGTCCATCGGCAGCGCCACCTCGCGCCCCTGCTGAAGCTGATAGGCCTGGAGCCGGCCCTCTTCCCGCCGGAAGCGCACGGTCCAGACATCCACGGGAACCACATCCCAGATTTGCTCCCGGCTGCGCGACAGCACCACCTCGACCGCCGCCGCCCCATAAGTGAAGAGCGACATGTAGAACAGGTCCAGCAGGCCCTCCATCCCCCGGTCGCCGCCGTTCACCCGCTCGTCGAGCGCGGCCAGCAGCCGCTCGGCCCGCGCCTTCGCCACCTCCGAACTCGCCTCCACGATCTCCACGTCGTAGCCCGTCTGGCAGAGCCGCTTCCACGTCCACACCCCGTCCGATATGTCCGGCACCGTGTCGCGCAGATACCGGTACACGCGCAGCATTTCGAAGGGCGTCCGGCTGGGCAGCGGCAGGTAGGCGCCCGCCCCCATCGGCCAGCCGCCGCCGTCCTCGGGCCGCGTCGCCACGCGAAACTTTCCCAGCGGCGCGCCCGTTACCCGGCCCCCGCCGCCCCGGCCCGACATCAATCCCCGCCAGCGTTCACGCCATCCCGCCATCATCCCCTCCTTCATGCCGCCCGCACGGGCGCTGTTTCTTCCAACCCTTTCGCGCGCCTGTTGCACCGTGCCGCGTGCCGCCGCCTTTCCTGCCTTGTCACCGCTGTGGCAGAATTGCGCAGAGGACTCCCCATGACGGCCCCGGGCGATTACATCCTTGTCGTAGACGACATGAACTTCATGCAGCTTCTGCTGGGCAATATCCTCAAGCACCTCGGCCACAGCGTGCGCACCGCGCCCGACGGACACACCGCCCTCCACATCATCGAGCAGCATGCCCCCAAGGCCATCTTCCTTGACCTCAACCTTCCCGGCGATCACGGCACCGAAGTCTGCCGCGCCATCCGCCACATCCCCGGCATGGCCAAGGTCCCCATCATCATCTGCACCGCCCAGACCACCCGCGAGATGGTCGAGCAATCCATCGCCGCCGGCGCCACCGATTTCCTCTGCAAGCCCATCACACCCGCCATCGTCAGCGAGCGCCTGAAGAAGCACCTGCCCCAGCCGTGACGGCATTCTCGTCTCCTTCCGCTAGAGTCTCTTTTGCCCCCCTTCGCCCGCTGTGGCAGAATCCACCCGAAGGAGAACCCCCATGACCGAGCGCCACCCCGACGGCCAAGTGCACACCGAAATCCGCGGCAACATCCTGCTGATGGGCATCGACCGCGCCGAGAAATACAACGGCTTCACGCCCCGCATGTTTGAGCAGCTCACCGCCGCCTACGACGAGCTGCACGCCAATCCTGATCTCTGGTGCGGCGTGGTCTACGCCGAGGGCAAGCACTTCACCGCCGGGCTCGACCTCCCCAAGTTCACCGCCGCCATGCAGTCCGGAGACGACCCCTTCTCGCCGGGCGACGTCGACATCCTCGGCCTTCGCAAGAAATGCGCAAAGCCCATCGTCGTCGCGGTCCATGGCATCTGCTACACCATCGGCATCGAGCTCTTCCTCGCCGCCGACATCACCGTGGCCGCAACCGACACCCGCTTCTGCCAGCTCGAACCCAAGCGCGGCATCATGGCCTTCGGCGGCGCAACCATCCGCATGGTGCAGCGCGCCGGATGGGGCAACGCCATGAACCTGTTGCTGCGCGCCGGGGAGTTCACCGCGCAGGAGGCCCACCGCGTCGGCCTCGTCCAGGAAATCGTCGAGCCGGGACAGCAGAAAGACCGGGCCATCGCCATCGCCGAGGAGATCTGCGCCAACGCCCCGCTCGCCGTCCAGGCCACCAAGGCCTCCTCGACCACCTACATCGAGCACGGCGAAGCCGCCGCCATCCAAGAGTTCCAGGCCATCATCCAGAAACTCTCCGCCACCAACGACGCCGCCGAAGGCGTCGCCTCTTTCGTCGAAAGGCGCCCGCCGCAATTCAAGGGCAACTAAAGAAAAAGCCGCCGCGACTCCGTGGAATCGCGGCGGCATGGGACTGGAAGCGAAAGAATCAGGTCTTGAATTCGATACGGCCTATCTTGACCGTGAGGGTTTCTGTCTGGACCGTGGAACTTCCGGCCTTCAGTTGCGGGAACACATAGCGGATCGGGAAGCAGTCCTCGTAGAGGAAGGTCTTGCCCGCCGAACCGTCCTTGAGGATTTCCGTGACGGTCACCGACCGCTTCCAGGGCTTGCCCTGAACGACCTCGGTGATCCACTGGCACAGCGCCTTGCGGCCCGACGTGAGGGGACCACGCAGCGTGAGCGAGTCCACGAACTTATGGCCCGGTGACGGCGTGCGGAACTTGGTGTCGCGGAAGCCGGACTCATCGACGAAGACCGGCGCACCGCCGCCCCAGGAAGTGAAGTCCTCATCGATGCTCAGTTGACCGTCGTCGCCGGCGATGCCGATGGACAGGCCCGTCGGCTTCGACGGCGCCGCTTCCTCACCCGCCTCCATGGTGAAGCCCTGGGGCTGCACCACCAGCGTGTCGAGTACCGGCAGGCGCGAACCGGGCACGCGCTCTCCCGCCTTCCATTTCGTGGGGAAGCAGTCGAGGAAATTGTATTTGCGGGCGTCTCCCCCGTCACTTTTCTTCACGTCCACCGTGATGTTCTTGCGGATGTCCTTGCCCTTGCTGGTCTGGCTCCACCATTGCAGCAGGTTCTGCTGGCCTTGCGCGCGCCACACACGAATGGTGATCGACCCGTAGTGGGCGTCGCCGGGGCCGTACACCCGGTAGTCCCAGTCCGCACCCGTGGTCATTTCGCGCTCGTCGATGACCAGGTCGCCCATCGTGATGGAATCCACGTTGGACAGCTCCAGGTCCTCATCGTTCTTGCCGGGATCCAACAGCACCGCAAAGTTGGTCGCATGCGCGGAACCGCAGCCGAGCGCCATCACCATCGCCGCCAGGACACACCTCCCCATCCATTGCCTTAACATGATTCTTCTCCCCGTTGTAAATGGTTGCATTACCCTTCGCCACGATGGGATCGTACCACCCTTTGCCATAAACGCAAGTGTATGGTTCGTTGCGGTTTATGCGGGTTAGCGAGCGAGGTTTGCCGTGAAGCAGACGCGGAATTTGCGGGATGGAAGTCGATGAATGCTCCCGGCACGGAAGAACTGCGGCGCGAGTTGGAGGCGATCTTCCGTCGCTTCAACCGGGCGGAGTTTGTGGACCCCGATCCGCTGGGGCCCGTGTTGCACTTTGCCGACCCGCGCGACCAGGAAGTCGTTGGCCTGATTACCTCGAGCCTGGCCTTTGGGAACGTGAAGACCATCCTCGCGAGCGCGGCAGTGGTGCTGAGGGCGCTGCCGGTGGCGCCGCGTGATTTGGCACACGTGGATCCCCGCGTCTTGCGGGCGAGGCTGCGTGGCTTTCGGCATCGCTACGTCGCGGAGAAGGAAATGTCCGCCATGTTGCTTGGCGCGGCAGACGCGATGCGTGCGCAGGGTAGCCTCGCCGCCGCCTTTGAAACGGAATGGCGCGCCAGCGGCGGGCGCTTCGAGGAGGCCCTGGGCGGCTTCTCCCGGCGCTTGCGCGGCGAGGGCGGCCCCGGAAACTACCTGCTGCCGGACCCCGCCTCGGGCAGCGCGTGCAAACGGTGGATGATGTATCTGCGCTGGATGGCGCGGTGCGACGCCGTGGACCCCGGCGCGTGGCGCGCCCTGGGCGCCTCGCTGCGGCCCCGGCATCTGCTCGTCCCCGTGGACACCCACATGCTGCGCATCGCCACCGCCCTCGGCTTCACGCGGCGCAACCAGGGCAGCCTGCTGACGGCCCGGGAGATTACGGCGCGCTTCGCGGTCGTCGCCCCGAGGGATCCGGTCAGGTACGATTTCGCCCTGACGCGGCTCGGCATACGGCGCGCGCCGGAAATGGCGGAACTGTTGGCGCGGTGGTCGGCTCAGGCGGAGCGCAACAGCACCCCGTGAGGGGTGCGCTCGACCGCCATGGGCACGGCGGGGTGCGTGTCGATTGCGGCGCAACGGCGTATGTCGTCCTCCATGCCGATTTGTCGCAGCGCATCCCCGTGCGGGGCGGTGGCGAAAAGCGCATCGAGCCCTTCCTCCTGAACACGCCCCTGCCAGGCACGGCAGGCGGCGGCGCCCTCGCCAAGGGGCCAGCCCAGCCGCAGCGCGATATAGGCGGCGGCGGCGCGGTCCTCCTGTGCGTCATAGTCCGGGTCCGTCACCAGACCGGCGGGTATCAGCACCACGTCGCGGTGTCGCTGATGCAATACCCGGGTCAGGGCAGAGGCGTTCACACTGGTGCCCATGAAGATGCCGCTGGCTCCCCAGCTCTGCACCATGCGCGCCGCCCCGTTGGTGGTGGTGAAGATCACGTCGTGCCCGTCCGCATGGCGGCCCTCGGCGGGGGAGTTGCCATGGTCGAAGCCCTCAGGGGGAAGCCCCCCGCGCTCGCCATACAAGAGGGCCGCCGGGTTGGCCGCGCGCGCGGCGAAAGCCTCCTCGACTTCGCGGGTGACCAGGATCCCGCGCGCGCCATGGTAAAGCATCGAGGCCGCCGTGGCGCTTGCACGGAGCGCGTCCACCACGACCGCGTCGCAGCCATGCTCGCGCGCATAGGCGCACCCTTCCTCTCCTTCGATGAAATGCACGTTGGGCACGGCGTGTAACTCCCGGGGGTTGACATGGATTATCCACAATCCCGCAAGCATAATGGCTCTGGCTATCAAGCGGGAACACCGCCGCACACCAACCCCTTGATGGGGGACCGATGACAGGCGTCTTGCGCGGGTCCCCCTTTGAAGGGGGTGTCGCGCCCGAGGGACCCGAGGGCGGGTCGGGGGATGTTCTCGGGCTGCGGCACTGTCGTATCGTAAACTGGCAGGAATGCAAAGTGAATAGGAGAGGGCATGGGCATGAAAGCACAATTCCGATGGATGGCCGCCTTGGGCGCGGCCTTGATGGCGGGCGGCGCGATGGCAGCTACCCTGCCGGGCACCGGCGCCGATGAGGGAAAGATCGTCATTTACCGCGACACCTGGGGCGTGCCGCACATCTACGCGCCGACGGCGGAGGAAGGACTCTTCGCCATGGGCTACGCGCAGGCGGAGGACCGCCCCGAGGAGTTGCTGAAGAACCTCGCCCGTGGCATGGGCGAGAGCACGCGCTTCGACGGCGAAAAGGGCGTGATGCAGGACATGGTGGCCCACCTCTGGGAATTGTATGAGGGCTCGAAGCGCTCGGCCGATCAGGTGCAGCCCGAGTTGCGCGCGCACGTGCAGGCTTTCGTCGCCGGTATCAACGCCTATTACAAGGCCCACCCGGAAGACGTGCCCGCGTGGTGGCCGCACGCCGAGGTGGATGAATTCATGGTGGCGGCCTTCGGGCGCATGTTCCTCCAGTCCTGGTCCTTCGACGACGGCTTCGGTGATCTCGGCCGCGGCGGCATTGCGCCCGGCTTCGAGGAGACCGAGCGCGGCTCGAACCAGTGGGCCGTGGCTCCCTCGCGCAGCGCCACCGGCGACGCGATCCTCTACATCGATCCCCACCTTTCGTGGTATGGCGCGAGCCGCTTCTGGGAGTGTCGCGTGCACGCGGGCGACTGGCACGCCAGCGGCTTCGGGCTGGCCGGCAATCCCTACATCGGCCTTGGACACAACGACAAGCTGGCCTGGGCCATGACGACCGGCGGACCCGACACGGCGGACGTGTACCGCATGAAGCTCAACCCGGACAACCCGCTGCAATACGAATACGAAGGCGGCTGGCGGGACTTCAAGGTGCGCAAGGTCACGCTGCACATCGGCACCGAAGGCGCCACCAAGGAACTCACCCTCATGGATTCGCACCACGGCCCGGTGGTGGCGGTGCGCGACGGCCACGCCTACACCGTGAAGACGGCCTATGCCGACGCGGTCAATGGCAATGCGGCGTGGTATTACTTGAACTTCGCGAAGGACTACACCGGGGCGGTGGCCGCGATGGCGACCAAGGAGGTCTTTCCGCAGAACGTGATGTGCGCCGACACCAAGGGCAACATCTACTTCCAGCGCACCGGCCGCGTGCCGGTGCGACCGCAGGGCTATGACTGGTCGCGGCCCGTGGACGGCAGCGTGGCCGCCACCGAGTGGCTCGGCCTGCACCCCAGCTCCGACTTCGTGCAACTGCTGAATCCCGAGTCCGGCTACATGCAGAACTGCAACATCCCCCCGGACGCCATGATCGTGAAGAGCCCGCTCACCCCCGACCGCTGGGCGTCCTACATTTACCAGGACATCGGCTACGGCGAGCGCGGCGGATGGATCAAGCAGCGCGGCGCGCGGGCGCTGGAACTCCTCAGCAAGGACGACTCCGTCACGATCGAGGAAGCCCTGGCCTATGCGGTGGACTCGGCGGTCTACGGCGCCGACCGCTGGCTCGAGCAGCTCAAGGCCGCCCACGAAAAGCACGGCAAGGCCTACGCCGCCGATGTGAAATACACCAAGGGCATGGCCGACGTGATGGCCTGGGACCGGCGCGCGGACAAGGATTCCACCGGCGCGCTGAAATACTTCTACTACCGCAAGCAGCTCTCGAAAGACCTGCGCCCGGAGAAGATGAACGCGCTGAAGGAACAGATTGACGACTGGTTCGCCATCGTCGAGGACCGCGAGCCGCGCGTCCCGCGCATCCTGCCGGAGGAGCACGAGCAAATGGCCCGGAGCTTCTCGGAAGCCATGGCCGCCCTCGCGGCGGACTACGGCAGCATCGACGCCAAGTACGGCGACCGCTTCCGCGTGGGCCGCGAGGGCTCGTCCGAGTCGTGGCCGGTGAGCGGCGGCGGCGACGAGAACCTCGGCATGCGCACCCTGCGCAGCATGAGCTATTCCGGTGAGAACGACCAGAAGCAGCAATGGGGCCGCGGCGGCCAAACCTCCACCCAGATCGTGGTGCTCAGCGAGCCCATCCAAAGCTGGACCCAGCCGCCGCTCGGCCAGAGCGACCGCCCCGATTCACCGCACTACGACGACCAGGCCGAGAAGCTTTTCAGCGAAGGAAAGCTCAAGCCCTCGTGGTGGCTGCCGGAGGATCTGAAGGACCACATCGTATCGCGCACGGAAATCGCCCCGACGCTCTAAGCCAGGCCGGAATACAAGTAAAGCGCCGCAGTGCCTTTGGGCACTGCGGCGCTTGCTGCATAGGGGTTACCGGGCGATCCAGATGGGAGAGCTGAGCGCCTCGTCGTTGCGGCCGTTGTTGTCATTGTCGTCGGCCTGCGTCACGATGACGTAGTAGTAGTCGCCGGGTCGCGCCAGCGCGGCGTTGTCCACCAGCAGGATGGAAACCTCGCTGCCCGTGAGTTCCTGCCGCGTCACCTCGACGCCGTTGCGGAAGAGCCGCGCAAGGGTGAAGGAGTCGCCGCTGGCGTCACTCACATCAAGGGTGAACTCGCGCAGTCCCTCGGGCGCGGTGGCCCCCATCGGATAGCCCTGGCACCGGAAGTCGAGGGCGAGATCCTTGTCCTCGGTGGCATAGAAGCGGCGCGCGCGGAAGGCCTCGGTGATGGCCTCGCGGCTGAGCTCGCGCGCCAGCACGCCCGTGCGAAATTCGTTCATCAGCCCCCAGTCGCGGGAATGATTGTCCTGCGCGCCCAGCGCGCCGATGCGCCAGCCGCGCTGGTTGGCCACGTCGAGGAAACTGAGCGGGCTGTTCCAGCTGCCCGCATAGAAATATTCGTCGAGGCCATAATTCGTGTTCCACGTTTCCACGCCCACCATCTGCGCCGCCGCGCGCGGATAGGGCCGGAAGTGGCCGAACTCCAGCCCGAGGAAGTCGTAGTCGCCGGGGTGGTTGTATTGCGCAAAGGCCTCGGGGCGCGCGGCAATCCAGTCATACATCGCCTTCACGCGGAAGGTGCGCAGCGTGTGTGTGAAATCGTCCGTGTTGAGCACGCTCATGTGGCCAAGCAGCGGATTGCTCCACTCGAATCCCGCGAAGGCGGCGAAACGCCCCGGTTCGTTGAAGGCCTCCGCCACCGCCAGCGTGCGTTCCCATTTGCGCTGCCACGGCCAAAGGATGAGGAACTCCGCATGGTCGGTGATGCCGAAGAAGTCCAGCCCGGCCTCGTCGCGCGCCATGGTGTAGGCTTCGGGCAGCGTGCCGCTCTGGTCGGCGTCGAGTGAGAAATGAGAGCGCATGCAGGAAGCCGTAGTAGGTCTCGTAGCTTTCCCCCGGAACTTCCGTGCCCTTGGGTTCGGGCGCGTCCTCCGCTTGCTCCGGCCAGGCCTCCTCCTCGTCGCGAAGCGCCTCGGC
>JBJOID010000196.1:0-12895 GCA_046047315.1 Candidatus Hydrogenedentota bacterium
TTCGTCGCCTTTTTTGATCGACCCAATGCGGCGGATGTCCAAACGCACCGACGAATAAAACTTCAATGCGTTGCCGCCGGTGGTGGTTTCGGGGCTGCCGAACATAACGCCGATCTTCTCACGAATCTGGTTAATGAAGATGACGGTCGTGCGGGAGCGGCTCACGATGGCGGTGAGCTTGCGCAAGGCCTGCGACATCAGGCGCGCCTGGAGCCCCATATGGGAATCACCCATCTCCCCCTCGATCTCAGCCTTGGGCACCAGCGCCGCCACCGAGTCAATCACGATGATATCCACCGCGTTACTGCGCACCAGGCTCTCGCAAATCTCCAGGGCCTGCTCCGCCGTGTCCGGCTGTGACACCAGCAGGTTGTCAATGTCCACCCCGATCTTTCTCGCAAATACCGGGTCGAGCGCGTGCTCGGCGTCGATGAAGCAGGCGATGCCGCCGGCCCGCTGGGCGTTGGCCACCGCATGCAGCGAAAGCGTGGTCTTACCGGAGGACTCCGGACCGAAGATTTCGATGATGCGGCCCGCCGGGAGACCGCCCACCCCGGTGGCGATGTCCAGCGAAAGGCTGCCCGTCGAGATGGTTTTCAGTCCCTGCACCATGGACTCATCCCCCAGCCGCACCATCGTCCCCCGTCCAAATTGCTTCTCGATCTGATTGATGGCGATATCCAGCGCCTTCAGCTTCCCCGCGTCCTGTCCATTTCCGGCCGCCATGTCACTGTCCTCCGCGTTAGGTTTTACTGAAAATAAATTCACCTTTTCGCGTATGCTGCCAGAAATCGACCGCGTTGTCAAGCCTAGCGTTCCTGGCGAGGCATGCATCCCCCCGCCCCCGCCCCCCTTGCATTTCTTCTCCGTCGCCGACACCATAGCCGCCTTGGGCATATCGACTCGGAGGGGTATCGAGATGATGCGATTACTTGCAATAGTGCTGCTGCTGTTTTCCGGGAGCGCTTGGGCGGAGCTTCGGGCGGTGAGCGTGGAGCGCATCTGGGATGCCGCGCCGCACAACGCCTTCACCGACTTGGTGCGCTGGCAGGACCGGTGGTATTGCGCGTTTCGCGAGGGCGACGGCCATGTGGGCGGCGATGGCCGGGCGAGGGTGCTGGTGTCCACAGATGGCGAGGCATGGGAAAGTGCGGCGCTGCTGTCGGAGGCGGGGGTCGATTTGCGGGATCCAAAGCTTAGCGTCACACCGGACAACCGCTTGATGCTGGTGATGGGAGGCTCGGTCTATCGCGATGGCCAGCTGGTGGGGATGCGGCCGCTCGTGGCGTTTTCAAGCGACGGTGCAAGCTGGAGCGCCCCTCAGCCGGTGCTGGAAGAAGGGCATTGGCTCTGGCGGGTCACCTGGCACAAGGGCACGGCTTACGGCGTGAGTTACGGCGGGGCGGCGGGCGAGGATGGCGGGCCGGGCGCGCGGCTGGTGAAGAGCGTGGACGGTCTTGCTTGGGAGACCGTGCCCGGCTTCGGCGCGGATGAGCACTGCAATGAGGCAACGCTGCGCTTCGCGGAGGACGACACCTGCCATGCGATCATCCGGCGGGACGGGGGCGACCGACAGGGCTGGCTGGGGCAGAGCCGTCCGCCGTATACAGCGTGGAAGTGGACGCCCTGCGGACACGCCCTAGGCGGGCCGGACTTCGTGATGACGCCGAAAGGCTGGTTCGCCGGCAGCCGGGATGTGCGGCAGGCGGCCACCACGGTGGTGGCCCGGATGACGCCCGACGGCTATGAACCCACGCTGACGCTTCCAAGCGGTGGTGATACCAGTTACCCCGGCATGGTGTGGCACGAAGACGAAATTTGGATGAGCTACTACGCCAGCCACGAGGGGAAATCCGCCATCTATCTGGCACGGATCGCCGTGGAGTAAGGCAGGCTCAGCGGCGTTCCGCCGCCTCCAGAGCCTCCGCCACCCAGGCGGCGTCGTCCAGATCACCCGGTATCCACCGCACCCGCACCACGTTGCGAAACCACGACAACTGCCGCTTGGCGTAGCGGCGGTGATGCATCTGCGTCTGGGCGATGGCCTCCTCGAGGCTTTGCTCGCCGCGGAGGTGCGCGGCAATTTCGCGAAAACCGAGGGCCTTCAGGCGATCGATGTGATCCGCATAGCCGCCATCCACCAACGCGCGCACCTCTTCCACCCAGCCCGCCGCCACCATCGCCTCCACCCGCTGGTTGATGCGCTCATAGAGTTCCTCGCGCGGCCAGTCCGGCGCCACAAGCACCGCGTCCAGCGGCTGCTGGCTGGCCTGGTGCTCCGCGTGCCACGCGCTGAAGGGGCGCCCCGTGAGCTCGTGCACCTCGAGCGCGCGCACGATGCGCACCAGATCGTTCTCGCTGGTCAGGGCGGCGGCATAGGTTGGGTCCACCGAGCGCAAGCGGGCCATGAGAGGCGCCGCGCCGAAGTCGGCGGCCTCGGCAATCAGGCGCGCGCGAATGGCTTCGTCGCGCCCGGGCCCTTCGAAGAGCCCGCCAATCAAGGCCGAGAGATACAGCCCCGAACCGCCGCAGACGACGGCCACGCGTCCTTCCGCATTCAGGCGCGCCACCTCCTCGCGCGCCAGCGCGGCGTAGTCGCTGGCGGACATGAAATCGTCCGGCGCGAGGAAAGACACGAAGTGATGCGGCGCGCGCTCCAGTTGCTCCGGCGTCGGCGCGGCGGTGCCGATTTCCATGCCCATGTAGAACTGCATCGAGTCCGCCGACAACACTTCCGTGTCCAGACGCTCGGCCAACGCAATCGCCCGGCCGGTCTTGCCGGACCCGGTGGGACCAACCACCGCGATGACACTGGGCTGCCTGATCCCCATCCAGCGCTCCTATCCCCAAGGTCATAACCACACCTGCCGCCAGCGCAACCCCGCGCCGGAAAGCGGGCGCACCTTACGTGATTCCCAGTGCGGGGCTCAATCCACGGGGGATACTTCGCAGCTGCATCAACGTGATTACGCGGCAATACGGCCACGCCCAATGAATTCCGCCACGCCCCACCAGCGAGGGCGTTTACTCCCAATGGGCCTTTAGTTTTCGACCCGTGCGAACGCAATCGCGAAGATAAGAGTTGATGAGGTTTTGGTAAGGAATTCCCGTTTCTTCGGCCAAGGCCTTGAAGTAATCGAGCACGTCGATACCGAGGCGAATGGTTACCTGCTTCTTGAGCCGCTTGGCATAGGGATTGGGACGGCCTTGCATTTTCGAGAAGTCGTATTCAGCCTTCATTGTAAATCACCTCCGTAGAAGCGGCGCTCCTTCGTGGTCGCCTTTCTTGCCGAGATTATTCGAATCACATCGCCGCCCATGCGCTCGCAATGACAAACGACCAAGATTCTTAACTTGGCGCTTTGGCCCAGCAGTAGAAATCGGTCTTCCTCATCGGAATTTCCCGGGTCGTAGAACTCGATTGCGTCGTCATCGAAGAAGACGGAGGATGCCTCGACGAAGCTGACGCCATGTTTCCGTTGGTTTGAAGCGTCCTTCCCGGGGTCCCATTCGAAGCGCAGGTCATCCATAACTACAATGTAGTGCATCCACCCTGCGTAGTCAATGGGTTCTTCCCCCCAATTTCCACCCCCGTCCTGTGTCTGTTATACTCCGTCCTTTCCCGCAACTCCCCTGCCTGTGCCGCTTTGCGTGCGGGCGTCTTGAGGACCTCCCGATGGAATTTCCGAAGAAGTATGATCACAACGAGCTGGAGCCCGGCCTGGTTGGGGCCTGGGAGAATGAGGGCATCTACCGCTGGGACGCGACGAAGTCCCGCGAGGAGACCTTTGTGGTGGACACGCCGCCGCCGACGGTGAGCGGTTCGCTGCATGTGGGGCACTTGTTCAGTTATTCCCACCAGGATTTCATCGTGCGGTATCAGCGGATGCGCGGCAAGAACATCTTCTTCCCGATCGGCTGGGACGACAATGGCCTGCCCACGGAGCGGCGGGTGCAAAACATGATCGGCGTGAAGTGCGAGGCGCACCTGCCCTATGACCCCAACTTCAAGCCGGAGCGCGGCAAGAAGGGCGACCCCACGCCCATCAGCCGGAAGAACTTTGTGGAGCTCTGCGACGAGGTGGTGGTGGAGGACGAGAAGGCCTTCAAGCACCTGTGGAGTCGGCTGGGCCTGAGCTATGACTGGACGCAGGAATACGCGACCATCAACGAGCACTGCCGCCGCATCTCGCAGTGGAGCTTCCTCGACCTGCTGGATAAGAACGAGGTGTACCAGGCCGAGCGCCCGGTGATGTGGGACGTGGATTTCCAGACGGCCATTGCGCAGGCGGAGCTGGTGGACAAGGAACTGCCGAGCCAGTACAACTTCCTGAAGTTCGGCATCGAGGGCGAGGACGGTCATCTGGTCATCGCGACAACGCGGCCAGAGTTGCTGCCCGCCTGCGTGGCCGTGCTGGTGCATCCGAACGACGAACGCTACCAGTCCTTTGTGGGCAAGAACGCGGTCACGCCGCTCTTCTCTGTCCCGGTGCCCATCATGGCGGACGAGAAGGCCGACCCGGAAAAGGGGACCGGCGTGGTGATGGTGTGTACCTTCGGCGACCAGACGGACGTGGAATGGCAGCGGAAATATGACTTGCCGATTAGGCAAGTGGTTGGACGTGATGGACACGTTAGACCAGATATGAATTTCGTGCTGACTGCCGTCGGCAAGGGGCGTGGCGACCATATTGAATCCAGAAATCCAGAGGCTGCGAACGAGCACTACGACAAGATCAAGGGTTGCTACGTCAAGAAAGCGCAGAAGATCATTATCGAAATGCTGGAGACGCAGGGCTACACCACCCGTGCGGCGGAGCCCGTCACCCATGCGGTGAAGTTCTTCGAGAAAGGCGACCGCCCGCTGGAGTTCGTACCCACACGCCAGTGGTACACGAAGATCATGGACAAGAAGGACGCGCTGCTGCGGCAGGGCGAGAAGATCCAGTGGCATCCGCACCACATGCGCAAGCGCTATGATCACTGGGTGGAGGGGCTGAACCAGGACTGGTGCCTGAGCCGTCAGCGCTATTTCGGCGTGCCGATTCCGGTGTGGTATCCCATTAAGGGATGGTTCAATGCAGAGACTGGCGCGCAACTTCTAGATGAGAATGGAAGGCAAGTAGTCTCTGTCGATTACGACAACCCCATCCTCCCAACCGCTGACATGCTTCCCATCGACCCCCTCTCCGATTGCCCGCCGGGATATACCCCCGAGCAGCGCGATCAGCCGGGCGGCTTCACCGGCGACCCGGATGTGTTCGACACGTGGGCGACGAGTTCGCTGACGCCGCAGATCGCGTCGCACTGGTCGCAAGACCCTGATCGCCACGCGAAGTTGTTCCCGATGGACATGCGTCCGCAGGCGCACGAGATTATCCGTACCTGGGCCTTCTACACCATCGTGAAGGCCTACCTGCACGAGGGCGAGGTGCCGTGGCGGAACATCGTGCTGAGCGGCTGGATTCTCGATCCGGACCGCAAGAAGATGAGCAAAAGCCAGGGCAACGTGGTGACGCCGGAGCCGCTGATTGATCAGCACGGCGCGGACAGCGTGCGCTATTGGGCGGCGCGTGCGCGGCTTGGCGTGGACACGGCCTTCGATGAGCAGATGTTCAAGGTGGGCCGCAAGCTGGTGATGAAGCTGTTCAACGCGAGCAAGTTCGTGTCGGGCCGCTTCGAGGGCGTGGATGCCGCGCTGCTCACCCCGGAGGCCATCACCTGCGAGACCGACCGCGCGGTCATCGCGCAGTTGCGCCCGGTCATCAAGCGGGCCACGGCGGCCTTCGATGAGTTCGACTACGCGCAGGCGATGTCGCTGGCGGAGGAATACTTCTGGCAGGTCTTCTGCGACAACTACCTCGAGCTGGCCAAGACGCGCACCTATGAGGAGGGCATGACCCCGGGCCGCGTGTCGGCCTGCGCCACGCTGCGGCTGGTGCATCGCGCGCTTCTGCGGATGCTGGCGCCCTTCGTGCCCTACATCACGGACGAGGTGTGGCGCTGCATGTACGGCGAGGATGCGGGGATGCAGGCATCCATCCACCGCAGCCCCTGGCCCACGCTGGAGGAATTCGCGTCGGTGCCCGAGCCTTCGAGCGAGCAGCTCTATGACGTGACGGTGGCGGTGCTCGATGCCGTGCGCCGCGCGAAGGCGGACGCGAACATCAGCATGGCGGCGCCGGTGAAGAAGGTCACCGTGACCGCGCCATCGGCGACGCTGGATGCGGTGCGTCCCGCGCTGGAAGACATCGAGGGGATGCTCAAGATTGAGCGGACCGAGCTGGTCGAGCGCAGCGTGGCCGAGGGGCTGGTGAGCGTGGCCTGCGAGATTGAGCCGGTGGGAGAGGCGAAGTAGCGAGATTCCCCCGAAGCGAACCCGTTCACCAAAATGCACTCGGTTTCAGTCAAACGACGATCCTCGGAGAGCTTACTTCGAATAGTAAGCTTTCTATCGCGATATCCAATAAAGTACCGAAACCTTTAGACTTTTTTCAGGGTCTACGCATCCAATTGGGGCGCGTGCATACGCTTGGGAGGCTTCCATGAGATTCGCTATTGGTTTGTCGCTATCGCTCACCGTGTTTGTCCTCGCTGGTTGTGGCGGGGGAATGCCATCAAAAGACACGCTGATCCCGCCGGAGGGCAAGTACGAGGTCGAGATTCTCCGGGACGAGTACGGCGTGCCGCACATCTTTGGCAAGACCGACGCGGCCACGGCGTATGGCCTCGGCTATGCCCATTGCGAGGACGACTACGAGACCATCCAGCAGGGGCTGTTCCTGTCGCGCGGCGTGCTGGCCACGCTGGAGGGGCGCGACTCGCTGCCACTGGATTACCTCGTGAAGCTCTTCCGCTTCCGTGAGATTCTGGATGAGAAGTACGAGACCGAGCTGTCGCCCGATGTGCGCGCAGTCGTGGAGGCTTTCGCCGAGGGCTGCAACCATTACGCGGCCCTGCACCCGGAGAAGGTGAAGGACCCCAGCCTGCTGCCCACCACGGGCAAGGACATCGTGATGGGATTCATGATCAAGAGCCCGATGTTCTTTGGCATGGACCGCGAGGCGCGCCAGCTTTTCGAGGGCACACCCAAGGACGTGACGAAGAAGGGCGACAAGCCCGCGGGCCTCGTGCAGGGCACAACGGATCTCTCCGAGGTGCCTTACGAGGCGTGGTCTGGACCGGGCTTCCTGACGCGCGATCTCGAGGTTGGCTCGAACACCTTCGCCGTGGCCCCGAAGCGCACGCCGGATGGCCGCACGCACCTGGCGGTGAATTCCCACCAGCCCTATGCCGGGCCGGTGGCCTGGTATGAGGTGCATCTGCACAGCGAGGAAGGCTGGAACATGGTGGGCGGGGTGTTCCCCGGCACGCCGGTGGTGCTGCATGGACACAATCCCGACCTAGGCTGGGCGCACACGGTGAACAGCCCCGACCTGGTGGACATCTATAAGCTCGATATCAACCCCGACAACGAGAACCAATACAAGTACGACGGCAAGTGGCTCGACTTGGAGGTCAAGACGGTCACCCTTAAGGTGCCGCTATGGGGCGGAATCACCTTCCCCCTCGGGCGCGAGGCGCTTTATTCCGTGCACGGCCCCGCCATCCGCACGGACCATGGCGTGTACGCCATCAAGTATTCCGGATACGGCGACATCGGGCAGGTGGAACAGTGGTTCCGCATGAACAAGGCCCGCAACTTCGATGAGTTCCAGGAAGCGCTGAAGCTGCAGCAGATCGCCTCCTTCAACATTGGCTATGCGGACAAGTCCGGGAACATCGCGTACTTCTACAACGCGAAGTTCCCCAAGCGCGCGGAAGGTTACGACTGGGAGAAGTACCTGCCAGGTGACACGAGCGAGACCAACTGGACGGAGTACCTTCCTTTCAGCGCGGCCCCCGCGATCGTGAACCCCGAGGCGGGCTACGTCTACAACTGCAATGGCACTCCCTTCGAGGCCACGGCGCTGGCCGAAAACCTCAAGCAGGAAGACTTCAGCCAGACGCTCGGCATCGAGACCGACCAGAAGAACCGCGGCCACCGCGCCTTCGAGCTGTTCGACCCGGACACCTCCATCACGCCGGAGGAATTCCTTGCCTACAAGTTCGACCTGAAGTACTCGACGAAGTCTGACGCGCACGCGCTGGGCGAGATTATCCTGGGCCTGGACGCAAGCGGGGACGCCGATCTGGCCGAGGCGCAGCGGCTCATCAAGGAATGGGATTTGAACTGCAACGCTGAGAACCTTTCGGCGGCGGTCGCCATCATGACCATGGAGCCGGTGGTGCGGGGGCAGGTGGAAAAAACGCCCGAGGCCATCCGCGAGCAATTGAAGCTGAGCATCGAACGGCTGAAGAAGCACTATGGCAAGATCGACGTGCCGTGGGGTGAGGTCAACCGCCTGGTGCGTGGCGACAAGAACGTGCCCATCGAGGGCGGACCGGATATCCTGCGGGCGGTCTATGGCCGCTGGGATGCCGAGAAGGGCATCCTGATAGGCGAAGGCGGGGATTGCTATGTGCTGATCGTGTCATGGGACGCGGAAGGCAAGGTCACATCGGGCAGCGCGCACCAGTGGGGCAGCGCCACGCTGGACTCCTCCTCGCCGCACTATGCCGATCAGGTGGAGTTGTTCGCCTCGGAGAAGCTCAAGCCGGTGCGCATGGAGCGGTCCGATATCGAGGCGCACCTTACCGCGAAATACAAGCCGGGCCAGCCGCGGGGACTCTAAGCAGCACCAGCCCCTAACCGTCCAGCCGTTCCAATTCCGAAGCGCGGGAGCCGTTTTCCCGCGCTTCTTCTTTTTCAGGCGCCGCCTCGGATTCCTCCTGCGGAGCAACCTGCTCCAAGGCTTCAAGTCCAGGCAGGGCATGAGCGCGTTCCTCATGCGGAGGGTCATCGTGCGCAGGAGCGGCCTCGTCGTCCAGCCGGTCAAGCGGGGTGATGCCCAGGGCTGCCGGGGCGGACTCCGGCGCGGCGCCTGCCCCACCCCCCGCCTCCCCCTGCTGCGTCTCCACCCGCTCCAGCGCCTCGCCCAGTTGGATGGCGCGCTTCTTTTTCGATGTCTTGGCCGTACCCAGAGCATCACGATCAATCATGGGCGCTTCATCGAGACGGCTCAACGAAGACTTGGCCGGCTCTTCCGGCTGTCGGTCTAGCGAGCTAAGGCGCATCAGAATGGCGTCGCGGTCGGGCGCGTCAGGATACACACCCAGGTAAGCCGCGAGGGCACGCCGTGCGCGGTCCACATCCTGCAGCTCACGCACCGCCACGTCGGCGAGGCGCGTGACCACAGTTGAACGGATCGCCTGTGTGTCGGATTTTTCGAGCGCGCGATCAAGCCAGTAGCCTGCATCCTCCGCCCGCTTCAACTTGAGCATGCACTCCGCCATTCGCATCTTGACAGGCACATCATTGGGGTACATGCGCGCCAGGATGAGGTACTCCGCGATCGCGCCCTCGTAGTCGTGCACGCGCTCCAAGGCCTCGGCTGGCCCAAGCCGCGGTCCCTCGGCCGGCCCGCCTCCGTGGGTCACCGCATCGACCACGAGCTTGGCGGTGAGGCTGATGGCCATGTGCCCATAGAGCGCGGCGCCGCTGGCGAAGAGCCCCAGCATGGCGAAGAGCATGGCGGCCGGGGTGTCGGCAAGGTATTGCCGCAGCAGCGGAAAGGCGAAGGCGTAGAATGCGGCAATGGCGGCGAGCGTGGCGGCCTCGATGTGGATCGGCCAGTCATGATGCCGCAGGAAGCGGGCATGCATCGCATAGACCCCCCAGCAGAAATAGGGCACCAGCGACGCCAATAACAATATGACCATGTAGTTGCCCACGATTTGCCCGCGATTTGCCTCCAGTATTAGCCTTTAGGACCCTTGTTTTTCAACGTTTGACGCCCGGAAAGGTCAGCCATTTTTGACATCCGGGGCACGGCGGTTTTATCATTGCGGCGGTCGCTTGGGGCGGCCAACCATGCGGCTTGCCGTTGCCATCGTGCTGGCACGGCTACAGTTACACAACGACACACGGGGCGCTCATGAAACTCGCGGTGGTGGGCGGCGGGAGTTCCTATACGCCCGAATTGCTCGATGGACTTTTCTCGCGGCTCGACGCCATCCCGGTGTCCGAGGTGTGGCTGTTGGATGTGGACCCGCAGCGGCTGGCGGTGAATGCAGCATTTGCGGAGCGCATGAGCGCGGCCCATGGGCATCCGTTCTCCGTGCATTCCACCACGGACCTGAAGGAAGCCGTTCGCGGCGCGAAGTACGTGGTGACCCAGATCCGCGTGGGGCAGATGCCGGCGCGCATCGCGGACGAGAAGCTGGGCCTGCGGCATGGCATCATCGGTCAGGAGACCACGGGCGTGGGTGGCTTTGCCTGCGCGCTGCGTACGATCCCCCGCATTCTCGATGTGGCGCGCGCCATGGAAGAACACGCTCCAGACGGATACCTGTTGAACTTCACGAACCCGGCGGGCATCGTCACCGAGGCAATTCTCAAGCACAGCCGCATAAAGAGCGTGGGGCTTTGCAACGTGCCGATTGGCATGATCATGGACGCCATCAAGCATTTCGGCGGTGATGTGTTTGATGTCGAGCTTGACTACGTAGGCCTGAACCACCTGTCTTGGGTGCGCGGGTTCAAGCTGCGGGGCGAGGACATCACCGCGAAGGCGCTGGAGAAATTCTGGGAGAACGCCCGAAGCGAGTGGGAAGAGGACGCCACGCGCGAAAACATGCTGGCCGCGATGCGCAGCCTTGACATGTGGTGCAACTATTACCTGCAATATTTCTATTCCACCGACACGGTGCTGGATACGTTGAAGAAGAAGACGAAGACGCGGGGCGAGGAAGTGGTGGAACTGGAGAAGTCGCTCTTTGCGAAGTATGCCGACCCCAACCTTTCGGAGAAGCCGGAGGAGTTGGGCAAGCGCGGGGGCGCGCATTATTCCACCGCCGCGTTCCACCTGGTGGACGCCATCGAGAACGACCGCCGCAACCGGCAGATCGTTTGCTGCCGAAACAACGGCGCAGTGCCCACCTTCGACGACGACGCAGCCCTCGAGGTGTCGGCGATTATCGGCAAGAACGGCGCCGAGCCGATTCCCCAGGCTGCGCCGGAGCCTGCCATCCGCGGTTTGATGCAGCACGTGAAGGCCTATGAATCGCTGACGGTGGAGGCGGCGGTGACGGGCGACCGCGAGACGGCGTTCCAAGCCTTGCTGCTGAATCCGCTCACCCCGAACGCCAGGGGCTGCAAGGCGCTACTGGATGATCTGCTGGAAGTGAACCGCCCCTATTTGCAGGGGACTTTCTTCTAGTGGGCGCGGCGCTGCTGGAGAGCCAGATACCGGGACGCCCCTGCGACCGGCGCGGAAAAGTGCGCGACCTGTATGACCTGGGCGACTCGATGCTGCTGGTGGCCACGGACCGCATTTCGGCGTTTGACTGGATCAACCCGGTTGGGATTCCCGACAAGGGAAAGATCCTTACACAGCTTGCGCTCTTCTGGTTTGAGAAGGTGGCGGCCCTGGTGCCCAACCATTTGATCAGCGCGGAGGTGGACGATTTTCCCGCGCCCTTCCGCGAGCACCCCGAGCAGCTTGCGGGACGCAGCATGCTGGTGCGCAAGTGTGAGATGCTGCCCATCGAGTTTGTGGTGCGGGGATACCTGGCGGGGAGCGGCTGGAAGGAATACCGCGAATCGCAGACGGTGTGCGGCATTCCCCTCCCCCCCGGCCTGGCCGAGTCCGCCGAGCTTCCGGAGCCCATCTACACGCCGGCCACCAAGGCCGAAGAGGGGCATGACATCAACATCTCGCCAGACGAGGCGGGCGCCATCATCGGCAAGGAATTGAACGACCGCACGGCCGCGCTGGCGATTGCGGTGTACCAGCAGGGGCGCGCCTATGCCGCCGAGCGCGGCATCATCCTCTGCGACACGAAGTTCGAGTTCGGTTTGCTCGACGGTGAAATCATTCTCTGCGATGAGATTCTCACGCCGGATTCATCGCGATTCTGGCCCGCGGATTCCTACCGCGTGGGTATCAACCCGCCGAGTTTCGACAAGCAGTTCGTGCGGGACTATCTTGAGACGACGGGATGGGACAAGTCTTCGCCGCAGCCGCCGCTGCCGGAGGAAGTTGTCTGGAAGACCCGCGAACGATATCTTGAAGCTTACACCCGGCTGACCGGGAGAGAGGGACTCTGACCATGGACGCCGCCACGCTCCGCGAACGAGTTGCCAATCCACCGCCGCTGGTGCTGCCGCGCCAGCTCAAACGCCAGGACGACGACATCCTGCAGGATGAGTGCGGCGTGTTTGGCGTGTATGGTCACCCGGAAGCCGCCAACCTGATCTACCTCGGCCTGTATGCCCTGCAGCACCGTGGCCAGGAAGGGGCGGGGATTGTCTGCTCGGAGGATGGCGCGCTTTCCGCCCAGCGCGGCGTGGGCCTCGTCGCCGACATTTTCAAGCCGCACAAGCTCGCGCGCGTGCGGGGTGATCGGGGAATCGGCCATGTGCGCTATTCCACCTTTGGCGCCAGCAACCTGAAGAACGTGCAGCCGCTGGTGGCGGACTACGCGCGCGGCTCGATGGCGGTGGCGCACAATGGCAACCTGGTGAACGCGGGCATTCTGCGGGAACGCCTCGAAGACATTGGCGCGATATTCCACTCCACCACCGACAGCGAAGTGATTGTTCACCTGATTTCCCGCTCCAAGGAAAGCACCTTCGCGGGGACGGTGATCGACGCGCTGCGCCAGGTGGAGGGCGCGTATAGCGTGGTGGTGATGAATGGGGACGAGATCGTGGCCGCGCGCGATCCGATGGGTTTCCGCCCGCTCTGGCTGGGTAAACTGGACAACGCCTATGTGGTGTGCAGCGAGACCT
>JBJOID010000197.1:0-14711 GCA_046047315.1 Candidatus Hydrogenedentota bacterium
CATCCTCGGGGGCGAGCCAGCCCTTGCGGGCGATGCCGACGCCATAGCGGATGTTGTCGATGGCCGTGGTACGATGCGCATCGGGCCCGATGCAGAACTTCACCCCCTTGCGCTTGCCGCGGAGCACGACGCGCCAGTCGGCGTCCAGCCGCATGCCGTTGCCGTTGATCTCCAGCGCGACATTGTTCGCAAGGCAAGCATCGAACACGCGGTCCCAGTCGAGCGGAAAGCCCTTACGCTGGAGCAGCAGACGTCCCGTGGGGTGGCCAATGATGTCGCAGCAGGGATGCTCGATGGCACGGACAACGCGCGCGGTGGCCTCGACCTCGTCCATGTCGAGTTTGTTGTGCACGCTGGCCACGACCAGGTCGAAGGAGCGCATGACGTCGTCGTCATAGTCGAGCGCGCCATCGCCCAGGATATCGGACTCGATACCCTTGAGTACGCGGAATCCCTTGAGCTCCTTGTTCAGCGCATCAATCTCGGCGTGCTGCCGCGCGATGTCCTCTGGCTTGAGCCCGCCGGCATAGGCGGCCGTCTGGCTGTGGTCGGTGATGAGCATGTACTCATAGCCCGCCGCGATGGCGGCGTCCAGCATTTCGCGCAGCGTGTTGCGTCCGTCGCTGTAGGTGGTATGGCAGTGGATCACCCCGCGCACGTCATCGTCGGTGATCAGACGCGGCGTCTCGGTCAGTTCGAACTCACCCATATCCTCGCGCATCTCGGGCGGAATATAGGGTAGGTCGAGGGCCTTGTAAATATCGGACTCCTCCTTGGCGGGGAGCACGTCGCCACTCTCCTGGTGCAGGCCATACTCGTTGAGCTTCAGGTCACGGTCCTTGGCCCGCTGCCGCATCACCACGTTGTGGTCCTTGCTGCCGGTGAAATGCGCCAGCGTGTAGGGAAACACCTCGTCCTTCACCACGCGCAGATCGGCAGACATGCCATTGCCGAGGATGATGCTGGACTTGGTGTCGCCATGGCCGGTCACGCGCTTGCGCTGGGGATAGGCGACGAAATGGCTCATCACGGTTTCGGGGTGCTTGCTCGACGCGACGATGTCGATGTCCTTGACGACTTCCTTGCGGCGGCGCAGGCTGCCCGCCAGCTCGACGCAGATGACCGCCTTGCAGGAACGCACATGGTCGAGCAATTCGAGCGCCGCTGCTTCCGCGATGTGAAAGTGAAACTGCCCGACATGCTCTTCCGCGTAGGCAATACCCTCAAGAATCTTCGCCTCCATCTTCTCCCCCACGCCCTTGAGCGCCGCGAGCCTGTTGGTCTCGCAGGCTTCCTTCAGCTCCCGCATGGACTTGATGCCCAGCTCGTCGTAGAACTGCTTGATGCGCTTGGCACCCAGGCCGGGAATGTTGAACAGCTCGAAAAGTGTCTCCGGGAACTTGGCGCGCAGCTCTTCGAGGAAGGGGATGCGGCCCGTCGTCAGAAGCGACTCAATCTTTTCGGACAGTGCTTCGCCGATGCCCTTAATTTCTCGAAGGCGTCCCTCCCGCATCACCACTTCAATGTCCTCTCCGAGGGCCTCAATGGTGCGCGCGCCATTCACATAGGACCGGGTCTTGAAGGGGTTCTCCCCCGCCAGCTCCATCAGGAGGGCGATTTCCTCGAAGGCTTTTACGACCCGTTCTTTGGCGCTCTGCGATTCGCTCATGGGGTGCCTGATTCTGCTTCGAGTGGGTGATGACGCGGCGAAAGCGGCAAGTGTATTGATAGGCAGGGGCGCAAGGCAAAGCGTGGCCCTGTGAAGCGCTGCGAACGCTACACCAGACGCAGAACGCTACAAGCGTTCCACTCCGAAGCCTCCCCCGATCTCGATGACGGTCCCCGTGGCGTAAGCGAAGTCACCCCGGGCGAAAGCGGCCACAGCCCGACCAATGTCTTCGGGCATGCCCCAGCGTGGGGTGAGCAGAAGTCCCCCGTCAATGAGGCCGTTATACTTCTCGCGCACCGCGCTGGTCATGTCGGTGGCGATAATACCGGGCTGAATTTCGTAGACGTTGATACCGTGCGGCGCGAGGGCCACGGCGAAGCTGCGGGCCGCCATGGAAAGACCCGCCTTACTGATGCAGTACTCGGTGCGATTGGCGCTTGCGGCCTTGGCGGAGATGCTGGTGATGAAGACCATGCAAGGCGCCACTTGACGTTGAGCGTCCGGTGCTGCTGCCACCATGGCGCGGGCTACGCGCTGCGCGAAGAAAAGCGCTCCCTTGAGATTGATACCCATGACCCGGTCGTAGCTTTCGGAAGTCATTTCGAGCAGGTCGACGCGTTGTAGCGGCGCCACGCCCGCGTTGCTGACGAAGCAATCAATACGGCCACTAAGGGAGAGCGCCTCGGTGAGCATGCGCTCGTGCTGGTCAAGACACGCGATGTCTCCGGCGACGGGAAGGAATCGCCCCCCAAGCGCCTCGGCCTGGGCCTTCACTTCATTCAGTCCCGACACGATATCGTCTGGATGGGCCTGCGTGGCGGTGCCAACCACGTCGAACCCGGAAGACGCGAGAGCCAAGGCGATTCCGCGGCCAATGCCACGGCTGGCTCCGGTGACGAGGGCGACAGGGCGCTCGCTCATCGTTCGGCTGCCTCCCCTTGCTTAAACAGTGCCGCCATGCGTTCCGCCGCGCCATCGAGCCGGAAATGCTGCAGCACCTCGGCGCGGCCCGCCTGCCCCATATTGCGGGCACGCTCAGGCTCCATGAGGATCTCCGCAATCGCATCGGCCAAGTCGGTGGCGCTGCCTGCGGGCACGAGGCGGCCGTTCACGCCGTCATGCACAAGCTCGGGGATGCCCCCCACGTAGGTGGCAACCACAGGCCGGGCATGCGCCATGGCCTCCATCAGTACAACGGGAATCCCCTCCCCGAAACTGGCCAGCACAAGGACATCGCATTGCAGGTTGAACTCGGCCACCATGGCAGGAGGCTGAGCCCCGGCAAACTTCACAAGTTCATCCAAGCCCATCGCTTTCACACGGGCCTTGAGCTCGTCGCGCAGGGGACCATCGCCAACCAGGGTGCAAAGAAAGGGAATGCCGCGCGCGCGCAACAAGTCGAGGGCATCCAACAGAATGGGGTGTCCTTTCTCGACCGAGAGGCGGGCGACGCAGAGGATATGTCCCTCGCCGGGAGACGGCGTGATGCTGGTCTCACCCGGTGCATCCAGACCGCAATGAACGATGTGAATCCTGTTCCACAGCCCGGGCGGTGTGGCAAACATGAGACGCGAGCGGCCGAACTTGCTAATGCAAACGGCGAAGCGCGCATGCGCCAGCTTCTCCGCATGGCGAAATTTCTCCGGCTCGTCGAGATCAATCCCGTGAAAGGTGATGCTCAGGGGAACCCCGGACAGCTTGGAAGCGAGATAGGCCGTGTTGGAACCGGCGTTACCGAAATGGCAGTGCAAGTGATCGGCTTTGTCCCGGGTCAGCCAGTAGGCCAGAACGAGCGCCTCTACGAAATAAGCACACCAAAGCAAATAGCCGCGCAGCCCCAGCCCTCCCCGGCCAATGGCCTCGAACAGGACTCGCAAGGCGAGCACCGGACGCGTGACCACGGCCCAGCAAAAAGCCGCCAACAGATCTGCCGGTGGAGGCGGTAAGAGCCAACGGGTGGCCGCAAGGTCCGCCTGTCCCTCCGCTCCCTGCACATCCACCCCGGTGGCGCGGCGTATAGAATAAGTGTCGATATGGAATCCCAGCTGGCGCAATCCGGCGATCTCGCGCTGGATGAAGGTATGGCTTTGCGCCGGGTAGAGGCTGGCAAGGTAGGCGACGCGCATCAGGCGGCGCCCCTGCGGAATACCCGTTGGGCCATGCCACAAACCTCCATGCGGAACAAGGCGTCGCACGGATGTCCGCTCGCGTCGCTCAGGCGGTCTTGCTCGATGAACCACCGCCGGACCGAGAGCGTGTCGAAACTATAGGGAAGGTTCAGCCCGGGCAGCATCGTGGTTGCATAAGTGTATCCGCTGCGCACGGCCAGCGTGTGGCAGCGCGTGTCGTAATCGCCATTCGGATAGCAAAGGCCGCGCACCGTTTGCCCACTGATCGCCACGAGCCGCGCGCGGGATTCCGCGATTTCATGTTGCAGCGATTGATGATCGCATTGCGGCAGGATGGGATGGGTCATGCTGTGGGAGCCGATCTCGTGCCCCGCCGCGGCAAGCTCGCGTATCTGCTGGGACGACATGATCAGGTCCTCTTCCTCCATGGATACGAAACCGGAGCGGTGCACAAGTTCGCGCACCCAGGCTAGGCGCTCACGCGGAGGCATCTGCTTGGCCCGCTCGAGCGCCTGCCTCGCGGTGCCGGCATTCTTGGGCAAATCCCCCGTACGAGCAAGCATGTTCCACGCCGCACCCGCGGCATCGTACCAAGGCACTTGGTCGCTATCCACCAAACCAGCGATTACAAAAAAGGTGCCGCGCAGGGCGTGCTCCTCGAGGATGGGCGCCGCATAGCGCGCGTTGTCACGGTATCCATCATCAAAGGTGATGGCTGCAAGAGGTTTACGTGGGCGCTCCCCGCCGCTCCAGCGCATCAGCGCCACCTCCAGTGGGGCAACCGTATACCGCGCAGCCATGATCCGGCAATGCCTGTCGAACACTTCCGGGGTGACGACGAGTCCGGGATCGTGATACGCGTCGCGCTGCATGGTGGGCAGGATGCGGTGATAGCAAAGCACCGTGAGCGAGGCGCGCGAGGCACGCTCCGCAGCGGCGAGCCAGCCCGAACGCCTTGCTCCCATGGCGATACCCGCGCGCAACCGCGCCTTCCATCCCCCCGAACGGCTCATGGCAACCTTTCTGGCGACATGCCCCTAGCATAGCCCGCGTGGCGGCGCACCGCCAACCGCACCTATCGAGCAAGCGCCGCCTGCATTTCGACGATTAAACGGGCGAGCTCCAGACGCTTCTCTTCCAGCACCTTGGGGTCCCGGGGAAAGGCCACCAGGGAGGGAATTAGGCGCTGAAGGTTGCCGACCGTTGCAGCCCGCTGTAACAGGGCATGACCGGGAGCCTTGTCCTGAAGCGCGCGGCGAAGGGTGGAGAATAGCGCCAGGTAATCAAAGTCCTCGACGCCATCGCGAATGATCTCCCAGCGAATGCTGTCGAGCGGTCCTTCCTTGCCCGGGTAGAGCAGCAGGCCGTCGCCATTCACGGGGGTAATGTCGAGCGGCCATCGGAATGGATCAATGCCCGGCTCGACGTAGTGGACGTCCCAGTAGTGCATGCCGGTCATGCCGAGCGCCCACGTATGCCAGAAGAGTATCCGGTGTTCGATGCCCGCGAAGTCCAGCAGAAAATTGCCATAAGGGCGGGGCGGCATGTGGTTGACATACCACCAGACACGCTTGCCGTCGGCAGCCCGCTTGAGCACCTCGACCCCGTTCAGGGTATCCATCACCTGGGCATGCACCAGCCACGTATTCAGATCGACCGAGAGGAAAGGCGTCAGCCCTCCCGTGGATACATGAGTCGATATGCCCGGAGCCATGGTCTTCCAGCGGGCCATTTCATCCAGCACCCGCTGCCACGCGGGCTGCTCCGGCTCCTCCGCTATCTGCACGAATCCCCGCTCCCCCAGCCGCTTCGCGTTCAACCACTGCTCGGCACGGGCCGCCTGGTCCGGGTAGTTGCCCAACGCGGGCGGCACGCTGAATGAGGTGGCCCGTCGCAGCAACTCGCTGCCAAGCCGTTGCTCGAACTTGCCCAGCGCCCCAGCGTAATCGTTGGCGGGCGCGGGAAGCTGGGTCAACCCGCGCAGGGTGACGCGGTGCGAGAGTGCGGTCTTCGCGAAGGCGCGATACAACTCGTCCTGAGACAACATGCCCCCGGCCTTGCGATGCAACTGGAACGCCGCATCGAGGTCCAGGCCGAAGTCTGTGCTGAGCGCGGGACGCGCAGGCAGCTCGAAGTCGAAGACCTCGACGTTCAGCGCGACCAATACCGGATGGATGCCCGAAGCCGTGATCTGGATGGCGCCCCGGTAAAGACCCGCTGGCGTCTCGGGTCGCGCCGTCACGGTAATCCATACCGGGACCGTCTGGTTGGCCAGCGCGGCAAAACGCTGGAGCGGCCTGAGCACATCGGGCCATTTGCCTGTGGCCCCTTCGTAGTGCGAAGGAATTCGGGAATCTACATAGCCGACGCTGGCAAGGCGGATGTCCTCGACGGGAATGACCCCGCCGCCATCCGAGCGCTCCAGCGGAGTGGCGACAACGTCAATGTCGAAGACCTCCTCACCCGGGCTGGGTCGAAACACCACTTGCAGGGATTCCGACTCACCGCGCGCCAGGGCAATTCCGGTTTCGGGACGGGGCGACCCCTGAGGATTGGGCACGTCCCCGTCAAGCACCTTGTTCATCGAGTACTCTCGCCAGATACGGACCGGGCCGTCCGCGAGCAGATTGCGCTCGAGCACGCGAGGCTGGTGGTCGAGCGCATAGGGAGCGCTGGTCCACGGCTCAAAGGGCGACGAGGCGGGATTGCCCACGGTAAACTGCGTGTCGAAACCGCCGTGCGGCGAACCGGTATCCTTGGCCAGTTGCAACGGCTGTCCGTTCTGCCGCAGCTCTGCCAGAAACTCGTAGGCTCCTTCGCCCGGGGATTCCCAGTCGAATGTGGCCCGCACCAGTTTACCGGGCGTGATGTCGAATTTTTTCGGGTCGAGCTTCCACACGCGGCCGTTCTTGGCGAGCACGCTCGCATGGATTTCCAGCCCCGGTATGGGACGGGCCGCCGCCATCAGCGCCTTGAGCTTGCCGCCCTCCGCATCCAGCTGAACCGCGAATTCATCCGTGGCGAAGTCCACATGGCTCAGGCCACTCACCGCGTTAAGCCGGTACACCGTCGTCCAGCTCTTGCCCGGCTGAAGCACGGCAGGCACAAAGTGCGCCTGAAAAGCGGACTCGGTGTCCTGGCCCCGAAACGTGAGGATGGAATGCAGATGATCCGGGTTGAACACGGCATAGCAGGTGCGCAGCTCTGCAGGATCCGTTACCGCCGCCCAGTTTCGCGCGGCCAGGTAGTACCGCCGCCCCGGCTTGGAGAGCTTCCCCTCGAGCGACATCAACTCCACAAGGTCACGCGCGTCCGTTGCAGCGCCCGCGGATACATCGCATCGGACCCAAGGGGCTATCCACTGCCGCGAGGAGCCCTTGTTCTCAATCGTCCAGGTCACTTTCACCGAGGCGTCGTTGGGGTCCACCTCCATCCGGCGCACCACGCTCAGGCCGGTGATGTTTGGCCCCTCACAGTCATAGCGGTACTCGATGACAGGGCGGTCCTGAAAAGCATCCAGCACTTCCATCTGGATGTTATGCCGCCGGTTGGGCAGATAAGGGCTGCCCACGCCGAAGCCTTCCTCCAGAAGTCCCCCAGGCCCCGCAAGGTTGTCGGTCGTGCCCAGCAAGGAGAAGGCCTCGATGACCTCTCCCTCCGCCGGGTGCATGCGCAGCTGAATGAAGTTGCTCGATATGTCAAGTTCATCCGTGACGGGAGCTGCCAGGGGTGCCGTGGCTGTGAGAGCGATCGATAAGGCGAGGAAACAACGTAACATGATGATATGGGGTTCCTGGGTGAACGCGTTCCAGAGTTCGAAAAGTCAGGCGCTGAAAATGTTGGCGCTAAACCACGGAGTCTACGGAATAGCCAGTGACTGCCGCAAACGATTTCCGATGCCAGATTTCAGCCCCATACTTCACGGCGTTGAGCGTAACGCCAATTCTTGCAATTGCTTATCCATATTCGCCCGCTGGCGTCCCCATTTGACAGCCAGTGTAACCTATGATAAACTTGGCTTGTTAGCACTCCCACTAAATGAGTGCTAAGGAAGAGCGCATGAGCGACTTGCATGAACTGTCGGAACGCGAGCGGACCATCCTCTACGCGGTGGTGAACAGCTACGTCACTGCGGCGGAGCCGGTAGGGTCGCGCTCTGTCGTAAAGCAGTTTGGCTTGGATCTGAGCCCGGCGACGGTGCGGAACACGATGGCGGATTTGGAGGAGGCGGGCTACCTGAAGCAGGTGCATACCAGCTCGGGACGGGTACCGACCGACAAGGGGTATCGCTATTTTGTGAAGCACTTGATGCGGATTCAGGAGTTGACGCTGGAGGAGCGAAGCCGCATCGAGCACGATTTCGACCAAAAGTTGAATGACACCGACGCGGTGCTGAAGCAGACGACGCACCTGCTGGCCTTGCTCACGCAACAGGCGGGCATAGCCCAGGCTCCGGAAGAGGCCAGTGTGCGGGTGCAGCGGCTCGAGTTGATCCAGCTTGCTAACATGCGCGCGGCTGCGCTGATCGTGGACAACTACGGTCGAGTGCGCTCGGTCACGGTGGACTTGGGCGAGGAACTCTCGCCGGACGAGCTGGGCCGGATCAGCCGTTTCCTGAACGATCAGGTGCGTGGCATCGAGATGGACGCTCTCGCCGATGGTGTGCGTCAGCGGCTTGCCAGTTATTTCGATGAGCAACGTTTGCTGGCGCAGCGAGCGCTGGCGGTGCTGAACCTGCTGCCCAGGCAGCATTCGCAGCAGTTGTTTCTCGATGGCGCGGCGCAACTCTTTGTGCAGCCGGAGTTTAACGACATCCAGCGGGCGCGGGAAGTCTTCGGGCTTTTCGAGGAAAACCAGCACATCGCTGAAGCGCTGCGCTCGGGCCTGCAATCGTGCGAAGGAGACTTTCGCCGCGTGCTGATTGGCGAGGATGGAACACCGCTCGAGGGATTGAGTGTGGTGGCCTCCCCCTACGAAGTGGATGGGCGGCCCGTGGGCATGGTGGGCATTCTCGGCCCACGCCGCATGCCCTACTCGAAGCTCACGTCGGTGGTGGATTACACCGCCCAGGTGGTGGGACGCCTGCTGACCCGTCTCTCGGGTTGAGCGCTGGCCGCACCGGGGCGGCTGTGGGCAATCAAACGAATGATCGCATGGAAGACCGTGGAATCATGAGCGAACAAGAAACGACACAAGAACAAGTGGTGACGCCCGACTCCGTTGAAGCGGAAGTTGCGGAAGCGGCGGATGCCGCTTCGCAGGAACAGGAAGCCGCATCGGAGCCGGACCCCATGGCCGTGCTCGCCGCCGAGCGGGATGCGCTGCGCGACCAGTTGCTACGCGCGCGAGCGGAGTTTGACAACTACCGCAAGCGGGTGTCGCGTGACATGGAACAGTTGCGCAAGACGGCCGCCGAGGCGCTGATACGCGACATGCTGCCCGTGGTGGACAACCTCGAGCGCGCACTGGCGCATGCCGAGGACAAGAACAACCCGCTGGTGCAGGGCGTGGAGATGGTGACCAAGCAGTTCGCGGACCTGCTGACAGGACGCGGACTGGAACCGGTGGCGGCGATGGGGATTCCGTTCGACCCGAACGTGCACGAGGCGCTGGCTTACCAGCCCTCGGAGGAGCATCCGGAAAACACCGTGATGCTCGAATACGAGCGCGGCTACAAGCTGGGCGAGCAGGTGCTGCGCCCGGCCAAGGTGGTGGTGAGCAGCGGGCCCGCCGCACCGCAGGAGAGCGCGGAATGAGCCGACCGTGAGGGTCCGTGTAAGTCCGTGAATCGAAATCGAGTGAGTTAACAAACTTCCGCTAACGCGAAGGAGGTCATACGATGGGCAAAGTGATAGGAATCGACTTGGGCACGACGAACTCGTGCGTGGCCGTGATGGAAGGCGGCGAGCCGGTGGTGATTGCGAATGCCGAGGGCAATCGCACGACGCCGTCGGTGGTGGCCTTCACAAAGGACGGCGAGCGGCTGGTGGGCCAGGTGGCGAAACGCCAGGCCGTGACCAATCCGCTGAATACCATTTTCTCGGTGAAGCGCTTCATGGGCCGCCGCCACAATGAGGTGAGCGGCGAAGAGAAGATGGTTCCCTACAAGGTGAGCGGCAGCGCCTCGGGCGACTGCCAGATTGAAGTGCAGGGCAAGCAGTACCGTCCGCCGGAGATCTCCGCGATGGTGCTGCAAAAGATGAAGGAGACGGCCGAGAGCTACCTGGGCCAAAGCGTGACCCAGGCGGTGGTGACCGTGCCCGCCTACTTCAATGACGCCCAGCGCCAAGCGACCAAGGATGCGGGACGCATCGCGGGCCTTGAGGTGCTGCGCATCATCAACGAGCCGACGGCGGCCGCGCTGGCCTATGGCCTGGACCGCAAGAAGGACGAGAAGGTCGCGGTGTATGACCTGGGCGGTGGCACTTTCGACATCTCGATCCTCGCGATCGGCGACGACTCTTTCGAGGTGCTGAGCACAAACGGCGACACCCATCTGGGCGGCGACGACTTCGATCAGGTGATCATCAACTGGCTGGCTGAAGAGTTCCTGAAGGAGCAGGGCATCGACCTGCGCAAGGACCCGATGGCCCTGCAACGCCTGAAGGAAGCGGCCGAGAAGGCCAAGTGCGAGCTGTCGAGCGCGACCACGACGGACATCAACCTGCCCTTCGTGACGGCGGACGCCTCCGGCCCCAAGCACTTGAACTACACGCTGACGCGCGCCAAGCTCGAGCAGTTGTGCGACGGCCTGTTGCAGCGCAGCAAGCTGCCCTGCCACCGCGCCCTTGAGGACGCGGGCCTGAGCGCCAGCCAGATCGACGAGGTGATCCTCGTGGGCGGCATGACGCGCATGCCGGCGGTCGGCCGTATCGTGAAGGAAATCTTCGGCAAGGAGCCCCACCGTGGCGTGAACCCGGACGAAGTCGTCGCCATCGGCGCGGCCATTCAGGCGGGCGTGCTGGCGGGCGACGTGAAGGACGTTCTGCTGCTCGACGTGACTCCGCTGTCGCTGGGCATTGAGACGCTCGGCGGCGTGTGCACCAAACTCATCGAGCGCAACACGACCATCCCCGTGCAGAAACGTCAGATATTCTCGACGGCAGCGGACAACCAGCCGGCGGTGACGATCCACGTGTTGCAGGGCGAGCGCGAAATGGCCTCGGAAAACCGCACGCTGGGCCGCTTCGACCTGAGCGACATCCCCCCCGCGCCACGCGGTGTGCCGCAGATTGAGGTGTCTTTCGACATCGATGCGGACGGCATTCTGCATGTGTCGGCCAAGAACCTGGGCACCGGCAAGGAACAGAAGATCCGCATTGAGTCTTCGAGCGGGTTGTCGGAATCTGAAATCCAGAAGATGGTGAAGGACGCCGAGTCCCACGCCGAGGAGGACAAGCGCAAGCGCAAGGAAGTGGACACACGCAACGAGGCTGACTCGCTGCTGTATAGCACGGAGAAGGCGCTGCGCGAGAATGCCGACAAGGTAAGCGCGGACGACAAGGCGAAGATTGAGGAAGCAGCCGCCAGCCTGCGTAAGGCGCTGGAAGGCAGCGACATCGGCGCGATTGAGGCGGCCGTGGGCGCGCTGGCCCAGGCTTCGCACAAGATGGCCGAGGCCATGTACAGCCAAGCCAACGCTGCCGGCGCCGACGCGGGCGCGGCGCATTCGGGCAATGGCGCCGCCGGACCAGAGTATGTGAATCCCGGCGGCGGCCCGGGCGGCCCCGAAACCGTGGACGCTGATTTTACGGTAGTGGACGAGGACGACAAGAAGTAGCTATTGTTTCCGCTTCCCGCGGCAAACCACCCCCAAATCCACGCGGGCGGGCTTCGGCCCGCCCGCTGCGCATTACACGGAGGAACCCCATGAGCGAAACCACCCCAACGCGCCAGCACAACCTGCGCTCGCTGACCGAGGCCATCACGGAACAGGAAGCCATCCTTCAGCAGGGGGGTGGCAAAAAAGGACAGGACCGGCAGCACAAACTGGGGCGTCTCTTCGCGCGCGAGCGGATTGCCGCGCTGCTGGATTCGGAAGAGTTCTTCCTTGAGCTGGGACTCTGGGCGGGCTACCACATGTATCCCGACGTGGGCGACGTTCCGGCGGCGGGCGTGGTGGCGGGCATTGGCCTCGTGCATCACCGCCCCTGCATGATCGTGGCAAACGATGCAACGGTGAAGGCGGGCGCCTTCTTTCCCGCCACCTGCAAGAAGGTGCTGCGCGCGCAACGAATCGCTTATGAATGCAACATCCCTCTCATCTACATGGTGGATTCCGCCGGTGCCTACCTGCCCATGCAGGATGAGATCTTCCCGGACGAAGACGACTTTGGACGCATCTTCCGCAACAACTCGGTGCTTTCGGCGGCGGGCGTGCCGCAGTATGCCGCCATCATGGGCAACTGCATCGCGGGCGGCGCCTATCTCCCGGTGCTTAGCGACAAGATTCTGATGACCGAGGGCAGCGGCCTCTACCTCGCTGGCCCCTCCCTGGTGAAGGCGGCCATTGGACAGGAGATTGACAGCGAGTCGCTTGGCGGCGCGAAGATGCATGCGGAGATCAGCGGCACGGTGGACTTCCGCGAGAAGGACGACCCGGCCTGCCTGGAACGGCTGCGGAAGCTGGTGGAGTTGTTGCCCGCCGACCGCTGGGGCTGGGGTCACTCCGGAGGCTTCGCCTATCAGCCCGCGCGCGATCCCCAGGATTTGTATGACCTGGTCGATGTGAACGGCCGCAAGGAGTACGACGTTCATGACGTGCTGAACTGCATCATCGACGCAGGCTCGTGGGACGAGTTCCGCGAGGAATATGGCAAGACCATCGTGACCGGCTTCGCGCGCATCGGCGGCGAAGCCGTGGGTATCGTGGCGAACCAGCGCAAGCGCCAGACCTCCGGCAAGGGCGAGGTGCAGATTGGTGGCGTGATCTATGCCGAGGCGGCGGACAAGGCCGCGCGCTTCGTGATGGACTGCAACCAGACCGGCTTGCCCATCGTGTTCATTCAGGACGTGGTGGGCTTTATGGTGGGGCGCGACGCCGAGCAGACCGGCATCATCCGCAGCGGAGCCAAGCTGGTCAATGCACTGAGCAATGCGATTGTGCCGAAGATCACGGTGATTATCGGCGGCAGTTTCGGCGCGGGCAACTATGCCATGTGTGGCAAGGCCTACGACCCGCGCTTCATCTTCGGCTGGCCCAACGCCAAATACGCCGTGATGGGCGCGGCCCAGGCCAGCGGCGTGATCTTCGACATCAAGAAGCGCGCCGCCGAGGAAGACGCGAAGAAGCACGGCGCGGAACTGGACCACGCGGAGCTTGACCGCCTACGCGCGCAGGTGAAGGAAGACTACGAGGAGCGCATGGACATGCGCTGGGCCGCCAGCCGCGGCTGGGTGGATGCTATCATCGCACCGCATACAACGCGCGACGTCCTTATCACGACGCTGGGCCTGGTGAAGCGCCCGCCCGCGCAGGGTCGATACAAAACAGGCGTGATGCAAACCTGATGCACGGGCTTTAGACCGGGGAGATGCGCGGGATGTCTGTCCGAATTGAACGTGACGATGCGGTGACGACCGTGATCCTGGACCGGCCCGAGGTGCGCAATGCCGTGGATCGCGCCACGGCGCACGAGCTCACCGCCGCGTTTGAGGAGTTCGAGCACGACGACTCCCAACTGGTGGCGGTGTTGTGGGGAGCGAATGGCACCTTTTGCGCCGGTGCGGACCTGAAGGCGGTGGCGGCTGGAAACTTCAACGACGTAGACCCGTTAGGTGATGGCCCGCTGGGACCGACTCGTCGAACGCTCTCCAAGCCCGTCATCGCGGCAGTCTCGGGTCATGCTGTCGCGGGTGGACTGGAACTGGCCCTGTGGTGCGACCTCCGCGTGGCAGAAGAGAGCGCCGTGTTTGGCGTGTTCTGCCGGAGGTGGGGTGTACCCCTCATCGATGGCGGCACCGTGCGACTGCCGCGCATCATCGGGCAAGGACGCGCGACGGAAATGATCCTCACCGGTCGCCCGGTGCTCGCGCAGGAAGCGCTCTCCTGGGGGCTCTGCAACCGCGTGGTTCCTGATGGACAGTCCCGAGAAGTGGCTGAGCAATGGGCTAGGGAACTGCTGAAGTTTCCCCAGCTGTGCATGCGCCACGACCGCCTCTCATCCATCGAGCAGTGGAGCCTGCCACTATCCGACGCGCTGCGCAACGAGGGCGCGCACGGCCTGCATTCCCTGAACACGGAGACCCTGGGCGGCGCCCGCCGGTTCGCCGATGGAGCGGGACGCGGCGGCAGCTTCGAGTAAAGCCGTATTCGGCTGCATTCAGTCTGATGGCCAGCTGGCGCGAGCCGTCGGTTGCACTTGCCTATACGTGCAGGTACTCCGGCTCGAGTGCGTCGTAGCCCTCGGTTTCCTTGCCGCGCAGGTTTGAATGGCCCATCAGGTGGATGTCGATCTGTCGGGCCGCCTCGCGTCCTTCGCTGATGGCCCACACCACCAAGCTCTGCCCGCGCCGTGCGTCGCCCGCCACGAACCAGTTCGGCTTGCTGGTCTTGTACTGGCCGTCGCCCTTGATGCCCTGGCCGAAGCGGTTCCGCTCAATCTCGAGCCCGACCTGCTCCACGAACGTGTCCGTCTGCGGCTGGGTAAAGCCCATGGCCAGCAGCACCAGTTCCGCGGGCAGGCGCTCTTCAGTTCCCGGCACCTCGCGGAACTTCTGGCGGCCGTCTTCCGTGTACCACTCAATTTCCACAAGGGTGATGGCCGCGACATTACCGTTGCCATCGTCCTCGAAGCCTTTGGTCAGCACGCTGTACCGGCGCTCGCCGCCTTCCTTGTGGCTCGACGAGGTGCGGAAGACGAACGACCACTGCGGCCAAGGGTTATCGTCGCGGCGCTCCATCGGGGGCTGCG
>JBJOID010000198.1:0-19234 GCA_046047315.1 Candidatus Hydrogenedentota bacterium
GTAGGCCTCGTTGTCGGCCAGCAGCGCCTCCACCAGCCGCTCCTGCTTGCCGGGCGACTGGTCCTTCTTGTACGCCTGCACCGCTTCCGCCGTGGGCAGCAGCCCGGTCACGTCGAGTGTCGCCCGGCGGATGAACAGCGCGTCGCTCACGGGCTGGGGTTCCGGCAGCCCCTGCTCCGCAAGGTAGGCGTCGAGGTGATGGTCCACCAGGTGGACCGATCCGTCCTCGGGCAGCACACCCTCCATCAGGTTCAGCGGGGCCTGATAGGCGCTCGCGCTCGGGGTGGCCGCGTCCCACGGCAGCCCCGCGTCGATCCAGGCCGCCAGCACCGCCACCTCCTCCGCGTTCAAGGGCCGCCCCTTCGGCGGCATGCGGTCGTCATCGCCGGCGGTCACCCGCTGAAAAAGCAGGCTCTCCACATGGCTGCCGCTCACCGCCGCCGGTCCCGTCTCGCCGCCCTCGAGCAGCGACTCGCGCGTGTCCATCTTCAGGCCGCCCTTGCGGTTCGTCCCGCCATGGCATTGATAGCAGTGCTCCGCGAGGATCGGGTGCACCTGCTCCATGAAGTTCACGTCCTGCGCCACGCCCGGCGCGGCGGCCCCGGCCAGGGCCAGCGCCGCAATCATCGTCCCAATTCGCACGGTACATCTCCCCGTGTTGACGGCCCAAAGAATCAGAATGCCACAGATCGCCGCCCGCAACAAGTGTGACCGGCTGCCATTCGGCGGGGTTTCCCCGCATAATAAGCGCCATTCGGGGAAGCCAACAATGATCCGCCCTGTGGAATCCACGGACGCCGCGCCCATGGCGGCGCTCTACAACCATTATGTCCTTCACACCACCGTGACCTTCGAGGAGGAAGCGGTGACGGCGGAAGCCATGGCGGAGCGCATCGCGGCGACGACGGCGGCGGGCTATCCCTGGCTGGTGTGGGAGGAGGACGGCGCCCTGCGCGGTTACGCCTATGGCCGGGCCTACCATGCGCGCTCGGCCTTCCGGCGCACCGTCGAATGCGCCATCTACCTGCACCCCGGCGCCACCGGCCGGGGCATGGGCCGCGCGCTCTATGCCCGCCTGCTCGACGCCCTGCGGCCCGGCGGATACCACGTGGCCATCGGCGCGATTGCCCTGCCCAACCCCGCCAGCGTGCGCCTGCATGAGCAACTGGGCTTCGAGAAGGCCGGCCACCTCGCCGAGGTGGGCTGGAAGTTCGGGCAGTGGATCGACGTGGGTTATTGGCAACTCCGCCTGGACCCCCCACGATGAACCGTGCGCGCGCCACCCTCTCCTGGCTCGGCGGCATGGCCTTCATCGGCGCGGCCTCGCTTTTGCTGGCCGAGGCCGCCGTGCGCGTGGGGATGCCGCAGGAGTCGCCCCAGCTGTGGTTGACCCCCGACGCCCGCTATGGCCACCTGATGAAGCCTCATTTCCATCAACGCTTCGACTTCCCCCATGCGGACTTCGTGATGGATGTGCGCACCAATGCGCTTGGCTTTCGCGATGAGGAACCCGCCGCAGAAGAGCCGGGCCTGCCAACCGTGGTCTTCGCGGGCGATTCCTTCACCTTCGGCCATGGCGTCGCCATCGAGGACCGCTTTGATTCCGTAGCGCGGCGTGCGCTCGAGGCCTCCGGCATCGAGGCGCGCTTCCTCAACACCGGGGTGAGCGCATGGGGAACACTGCAACAGACGCGCTACCTGGCGGACCACCTCGACACGCTGAAGCCCGATATCGTGGTGCTGACCTTCTGCGAGAACGACCCGCACGACGACGATTACTTTCTCGCGCACGGCATCTCCTTCGACCGCGTGCGCTTTCCCGGCAAGGATTGGCTCCGCGCGAACTCGCACCTCTTCCGCCTGGCGCAGCACACCTATCTCGTGTGGCGGAAAACCCGCGCCGCGGCCGCGCAGCCCGCCCCCCCGGCGGAAGAGCAGCGTGCCCAACAGGCCGCCGTGGCCGCGCGCGCGCAGGCCGAGCAGGCCGAGGCCGCCGCCTTCGCGCCGCCCATCAGCGCGGCGCAGTGGGAACGCACGGAAAACCTGCTGCGCGAATTCATGACCGCATGGCGCGCGCGCCAGCCCGAAGCGCGCCTGCTGCTGCAGGCTACCGACCCGCTTAACGAGGACATCCGCGCGCGGCTGGCCGGTCTTGCCGGTTCCATCGAGGGGATGGCCTATGTTGATCTGCGCGACGCGGCGGCAGCCATGAGTCTGCCGGAACGCCGCCTGCCTTATGATGGCCACTGGAGCGTGGCCATGCACCGGATTAGCGGCGAGGCGCTCGCCCGGCAGCTGGCCGCGCTGCTCAAGCCTCCGGCGACGCCGCCTTCCGTTTCCCCGTAGCCCGCGCGTTGCCCGGCCGCTTGCGGCTGCCGTGCTTGCTCACGATGGCCTCGCTCTCGCGGCGCGCCTCGGGACTGCGGCGTAGCGCGCGCATCCGCTGCTGGGCCAGCGCGTAGGCCTCTGCATGTTCCACCACCGGCGCGGGGTAATCCCGCCCGATGCGGCATCCCGCGCGGCGTTGTTCCGCCGCGCTCATCCGGTGCGGCTCGGCCAGGAAGGCATCGGGCACCCCCGCCAGCTCCGGCACGTAGCGCCGAATGAACACCCCGCCCGGATCGTGATCCAGCACCTGCTTGATGGGCGAATAGATGCGAACGGTGTTAATGCCCGTCGTGCCCGACTGCATCTGGAACTGGCTGAAGTGGATGCCGGGTTCGTAGTCGAGAAAGTGCCGCGCCAGAAATACCGCCGGACGCCGCCAGTGCAGCCACAAATGGTAGGCCGCGAAGGACACCAGCATCGCCCGCATCCGGAAGTTGATCCAGCCATGCTGCAACAGCGCGCGCATGCAGGCGTCCACCATCGGGTAGCCCGTCTGCCCCGCCTGCCATGCCTGGAAGTAGCCCTCGTTCCATTGGTCTTCGCGCAGGCCATCCGCCGCGCGGTGCAGGTTCTCGAACTCGATGCGCGGTTCGTCCTCCAGCTTCTGCATGAAATGACAATGCCAGCGCAGCCGGGAATTGAAGGCGCTGAGGGAGGCCAGCCACGGCTGGTCAAACTTTTCCCCCGCCGCCTGGCGTTCCTTGATCTCCGCGCGTCGCGCCTGCGAAGCCTGGTAGACCTGCCGCATGCTGATCGTGCCGAAGGCCAGGTGCGGGCTGAGACGGCTGCAACCCTCCCACGCGGTCACCGGGCTCGACATGCCATGCCGGTACCCCGCGCCCCGCGCTTCGAGGAAGCTGCGCAAGGTCTCGCGCCCCGCATCTTCGCCGCCGCGCTGCAAGTCGCGCTTCGTGTTGGGCGGCAGTCCCAGCGCCCGCGCCCCGAGGATGCGCCCCGGTGAGATATCCACCGCCTCAATCCGCTCGGGCGTCGCATGCTGCGCAGCGGTCATCCGCTGGTTCCAGCGCCGCGCCCAGCCGTCGCGGTTCCCAAGGCGGCGCACCACGCCGTTTTGCGGAAACTCCCGCAGCGCCACGCCGCGCTCGCGGGCCCAGGCGCGCACCGACTCGTCCCGGGCGTAGGTGGCCGCGTCGCCGGTTTCCTCATGCGCCCAGATCGCCTCGAAACGGGTCGCTTCCCACAGGCGGTCGAGGCTCTCCACCATGTCGCCCCGGCGCAGCGTGAGGAACCCCCCGCGCTCGCGAAGCGCGCCATCAAGCGCGCGCAGGCTCTGGTTGATGAATTCCAGATGCGACGCGTCGAAGGACTCCCCGCCATGCACGATCGGCTCGTAGACGTACAGGCAGATGCAGGGACCACACCGCGCGGCCTCGGCCAGCGGCCGGTGATCTGCCACCCGTAAGTCCCGCTTAAACCAGACCAACTGCGTCCCCACCGGCTAGACCTTCCCGCCGCCGCAAAGCGCCTCGATCACCCCGGCGGCATGCTTGCGCAGCTCCGGCAGATCGGTGTCGCGCTTCCGGTCCAGGTTGCGGTAAGGCATCGCCAGCCGCATGTTGCCCCGCAGACGCTTCTCGTTCCTCGCCAGGAAATCCCAATACAAGGCGTTGAAGGGACAGGCGTCTGGACCCGTGGACTTCTTCGGGTTGTAGCGGCACCCCTGGCAGTAGTGCCCCATGCGGTTGATGTAATTCGCCGAGGCCGCGTAGGGCTTGCTCGCCATTCTTCCGCCGTCGGCATACAGCGCCATCCCGATCACGTTGGGCGTGACCACCCAGTCCCACGAGTCCATGTAGCCCAGCCAGTACCAATCGTTCACCGCCACCGGGTTCACCCCCGCCAGCAGGGCCAGGTTGCCCGTCAGCATCAGCCGCTGGATGTGGTGGTTGATGCCGCGCGCAATCACCGGGCGCACCGCTTCCGCGATGCACCGCATCTCCGTGTCCGCATTCCAATAGCACGCCGGAAGCGCATGCTCCGCTTCGAGGTGGTTGTTCGCGTGATAGCCCGGCATCTGCCAGTGGTACACCTGGTACACGTATTCCCGCCAGCCAAGTATCTGGCGGATGAAACCCTCCACCGAGTTGAGCCGCGCGGTCCCCGCGCGATAGCGCGCCTCGGCGCGGCGGCACACCTCCAGCGGGTCCAGCAGGCCCACGTTGATATACGGCGACAACAGCGAGTGGTGCAGTGTCTCGTGCTCCGGCGTCATCGCATCCTGATAGGGTCCAAACCCATCCAGCCGGTGCTCCAGGAAATCCTCGAGCGCATGCTCCGCATCGCGGCGCGTCACCGCCCACTCGAAGGGCTCCGCCCGCCCAAAGGCCTTGGGGAAACGCTCCGCCACCAGCGCCATCACCGCGCGGGTTTCCGCATCCGGGGCAAAGCGCGGGGCCTCGGGAAAACGCTGCCCCGGCCGCACCGGCTCGCGGTTGTCCTCGTCGTAGTTCCATTGCCCGCCCACCGGGCCATCCAGCTCCATCAGCAATCCCGTGCGCTGGCGCATGCCCCGGTAGAAGCGCTCCATCAAGGCGGACTTCCGGTTGCGGTGCTCCTGCTGGAAGCTGGCCTTGTCGCTGAGGAACATCGTGTTTGGCTGCAGCCGGCAGCCTGCCCCCGCCTCCTCGATACGCGACGCCCATAGGGCGTCCACCCCATGCTCCGCGCTCTCCATCACCTCGATCGCCTCCGGCTGCCACGCCGCCAGATGTCCCCGCAACGCCGCCACCGGGTCCTCGCACGCGGCGTGGTAGTCCACCCTCAGCCCCGCCGCCCGCAGTTCCGCCGCGTAGTGCCGCATCGCCGACAGCTGAAAGATCACCCGCTGCCGGTGAAAAGGCAGGCGGCGCCAGTCCGGCAGACTCTCGATGAGCACATGCACCGTGTCCCGCGCACCGCCGCCCGGCGGAGGCCACGTGAACTGGTCCGGCAGAATCAATTGGGATCTTGCCAAGCTCGGTTACTCCTTGTGCGGGAATCAACGCCTTAACGCCTGGAAGCCTCGCTGCAATTCCACCACGGCACCCGATACTCCAGTCTTTCAATCCCATCGCGCTGTTCATAGTATTCGTGCTTTTGTGTAAACGAATTAGTGGCAAGTTGCGCAATGCTGTGCTACACTCGGGCCAGCTTCAGCCATCAGGAGGAGCCCGCGAATGGACGCGATCGTCGCCCATTTCCAAGAGTGGATTGCCGCCTATGCGATTGGCGCGGTGGTGCTGCTGCCGGTGCTGTATTTCACGCGCAGCTATTCCGTGCCCGCCATCCTGTTCAGCATCGAGACGGTGATCTACTGTTTCTTGATGCACACCACCATGTGGTGCATCGTCGGCCTCGCCACTTGGTTTAAGAACAACTCGTCGATGAAGGCCCTCGATACCGAGGGCAAGGTGGTGGAAGTGGCCAATTGGTCCATCCCCTACATCGAATTCTGGGATCGCGCCCAATACAACCCCGAATGGGTCATCTACCTCGAAATCGTCCTGGCGATCATCATCTTCGGCATGGTCATCCGATATCGGCCGCTGAAGGTGCACAACCCGCACAAGCGGCGTTACGACGACTCGGGCAAGCTGATTACGAAATCCGGCAAAGGCGGCAAGGGCAACTACGGCCGGGGTCCGGCGCGCTACACGCGCGGCGGCCACTGAGCCCCGCCGGGATCGGGCCAAGGGCTTGGAACACCTGACCTGGCCGCACCTGCTTTATCTGGCGGTGATGGTGAGCATCATCGTGGCGGTGACCGCCGTGGGCGCGAACACGCTGCTCTTGGCGCGCTGTGCCCGGTGCGGCGCAAAGAACTTGGTGGATTCGGCCCGCTGCAGGCGATGCGGCGCGCCGCTCGACGAGGACGCGACGGGGCGCTGAGCCGCCGCGCAGGGAGTCGATTCGCGTCCCCCGCCCACGGGCCGGGCCGCGCAGGAGTGACAAGGTATGGCCGAAGCAAAGGCGCAGGTGCGCTGCCCGCATTGCACGCGGATGGCCGACCCGGACAAGATCCCGGGCGAGGGCGACATCATCTGTGTGCAGTGTGGACTCAACCTGCTGACGGGACAGAAGATCCTCAGCCCGGGAGGGGGCGTGCGGGAGATTGCGCCGCGAAAGCCGCGCTCCATCTGGCTCTACGCCGCCGCGCCCGCGCTGGTGCTGCTGCTCGCCGCCGCCCTCGGCGCCGCCTACTATCTCACCCGCGACCCCGTGGCCGAGGCCACTGCGCTGGCCATCTCCGGCAACACGCTCGAGGCCACGCGCCTCACCGACCTTCGCCTTGAACAGAACCCCGCCGACTTGCGCGCCCGCATGCTGCGCGGACGCCTCGCCTGGCGCGCCCAGGACTATGCCCGCGCCACGCAGGACTTCACCGCCATCCTCGACCTCGAGCCCCGCAACGAGCAGGCCGCTGCGCTGGCCATGCTCTCCGTCAGCCGTCTCAGTGGCCCCAACGCCCTGCAACAACAGACGGGACTTTACCAGCGCGTGCTCGAAGCCCAGCCGGAAAACCGCACCGCGCAGCACCTGCTGGCCCTGGCCCTCGGCGCAAGCGGACGCCTGGAAGAACAGATCGCCGCCATGGACCGGCTGGAAGCCCAGGGCACGGGCGACGACCCCTTCCTCATGCAGATGCGCGGCGCCGCACTGGCGCTGCTTGGCCGGCGCTCGGAAGCGGAGATGAGCTTTACCAGCGCCGCCAACGCCGGCGACACCGGCGGCCTTGCCACCCTCGCGCAGGGACTCCTGGCCAGCATGAATGGCGATGCCGCCAAGGCGGAACAGTTGCTCTCCGCCTCGAACGGCGCGGCAGGAGAGGCGGGCGCGCTGGCCGGGGCGCGCCTGGGCCTGCTGCAAATGGCGCGAGGCGAATACGAGCCCGCCGTGGGCGTGCTACGTCGCGCCGCCGACGCGGGCAATGAAGAGGCGCGCTTCTTCCATGCCGTCGCCCTCCGGCAGGTGCGCCTCACGCAGGAAGCCACCGCCGCACTCACCGCCATTCGCGACAAGGGCGGCAAGTTCGCCGCCGCCGCCGCCCTCGAGCTGGCCCTGATGGCCCTCGAAACGGGAAACGTGGACCAGGCCGAGGAAAACCTGCGGCAGGCCGCCAACGCCGGCGACACCTCCGCCCGCTACCAGACCGTGCAGGGCAAGCTCTACCTCGCCCAGGGACGCGACGCCGAGGCCCTGCAAACCTTCCGGCAGGCCATCCACAACCAGCCCGACTATGCCCCCGCCCATCTCGAGCAGGGACTGCTTCACGTGAAAAACGGGATGACCGACGACGGCATCGCCTCGCTGGAAAAATACATTGAGCTGGCGGGCGACACCATCGTGGGCGCCGTGCCCGAGGTCCGGTTGCTGGTGTCCCAGTTGAAGCAAACGGCCCCGGCGCCCGCAGGAGCACCCCAATGATCGCCCCGCGAAAACTCATGGCGCTGGCCGCCGCCGCGCTCGCGATGGCCCTGCCCGCCCAGGCCTGGGGTCCCCGCGCCGATTCCGCCATCGTCACCAGCGCCGCCCAGCTGCTCGCCAAGGACGGACTGCTCCAGATTCAACGCATCGAGGCCGACCTCCGCGCCGGCGCCCTCGCCTCGCAGGCCGACCTCGAGCGCATGTTCCCCGCCCTCGCGGGCAGCGCCATCAGCGCCATCGAGACCGAGATGCTCCTCCTGCGCGCCATCAAAGAAAACCAGATCGACGGTTACTTCGCCTACCGCCTCGGCGCGCTCGGCAAGCTCGTCGCCAATGTCTCCGCCCCCATGACCCAGGCCGACACCTCCATGTCCAACCTCTACTACGCCGACGTGGAGAACCAGATCGACAAGACCTCGCTTATCGCCGCGCCCCACCAGGACGTGGAAGCCGCCCCCTATTTCGAGCGCAAGATCCTCGAGGCCAACGTCAACACCGACATGATCGTCGCCGATTACCGCGCCGGCCTGGGCTTCAACGGCGTCGCCAAGAGCCTGCTCCAGCAGGATGCCAGCCGCTCCGCCGCCGCCGTGGCCGACGTGTGGCGCACCGTGCTGCGCGGAAAGGCCGCCGTCAACATTTCCACCCAGCAGCGCGAGGCCTACATCCTCGAGGCCTTCCGCTACTACATCACCAAGGGCGACAAGGCCCAGATTGCCGCCGCCGCGCGACGCCTCGAGGAAGCGCACGACGCCTCCCCCGATCTCCTCATTCAGGTGGGCGACCTCTTCTACGACGCCGCCATGCGCGAAGACGCTGTTCAGCGCTACGAGGCCGCCCTCGCCCAAGCCCCCCAACGCCGCGACGTGGCCGAGCGCATCGCCGAGTACTACATGGACCTCGGCGCCGAGGCCCTCGAGGCGCGCCGCCTCGAAGACGCCGCAAAGGCATTCGAGGACGCCCTTGCCGCCAGCCCCCTTCATCCCACCGCCGAGGGACGCCGCCTCGAAGTGGTGGCCATGATTGAAGACCGCGACGCACGGCTCAACGCGAGCCGCGCCGCGATTGAGAGCGCCGCCGGATTCGAGTCCCTCGCCGAGCAGGAAGTGCTCGCCAACCATATCGCCGAGGCCGTCGCCCTTATGCACCAGGCGAAAGCCGAATACAGCCGCGTCGACGAGGAGTTCCCCCTCGAATACAACAAGGCCATCTCCGGCATGCGCAGCATCGACGCCCGTCTCGACACCCTGCGCATCTCCCTCTTCGAAAACGCCCAGTTGCTCAGCGGCTCCGGCTTTGGGCTCGACCCCGCCCGACTCGCCGCCGAGGCCGGCAGGGCCCTCGACGAGTCCGCCTTCCGCGCCATGCTCAAGGAAGCCTACGACGCCTCCAAGACCCAGCTGGAAACCGACTCCCAGGACCTGCTCCGGATCGAGTAAGCGGAACCGCCAAAGCCTGCGCCCTCAGGAGACCTCGGCGCGGCGGGGCAGCGCGGGAATCGCCCCCGGCTGCGTGGCAGCCATGGCACCACAGCGGTTCGCAAAGGCAAGCGCCGCACGCAACGTGTCCACTGGAATCGCGTCGCCCGACCGCAAGCCGGGCATCGCCTCGAGCAGCGCGACAATCAGGCCCGCCATCGACGCGTCACCGCAGCCGGTCGTGTCCACCACCTCCACCGGTTCCGCGGGAAGTTCCATCCAGGCGCTCCCCTCGGTGGCGGCCATCCCCTCGCCGCCCAGCGTCACGACGACAACCCGAGGTCCCATTCCGCGAAGCTTCTGCGCCCCCGCCTGCAAGTCTTCCTCGCCGCTCAGCAGGCGCAGCTCTTCCTGCGAAACCTTGATCAGGTCCACCTGCGCCACCACGGAAAGCATCTGACGCCGTGCGGTCTCGTCGTCGCTCCACAAGGCCGGGCGATGGTTGGGATCGTAGGTGACGTAGCAGCCCGCTTCACGCGCGATTTCCAGCGCGTGCCCGGTGGCTTCGCGCGCCGGAGAAGCGCAAAGGGAAAGCGACCCAAAATGAAAGACACGCGCCGCGCGCAGCAATGAGGCATCCACATCCTCGGGGCGCAGGGAGAGATCCGCGCCGGGGTGACGCACAAACGAGAACGAAGGAACCCCTTGCTCGCTGAGCGCCACGAAGGCCAGCGTGGTGGGCTGGCTGGAAGTCTCCCGGAGGCCGCGCGTCTCCACGCCCTCGCGGATGAGCGTCTCTCGCAGCATGGCCCCGAAGGCATCCCGGCCCACCATGCCCAGAAAGGCGCTGGGCAATCCCAGCCGCTGGGCGCCAACCGCCACGTTCGCCGGGGCGCCCCCGGGCTTCGGGCTGAAGGAGTCAACGTCGGCAAGACGCTCGGCACGCGGATGGCCGATGAAGTCGACCAGCAATTCCCCCAGGGTCACGAGTTGTGGATGCGTCATCAAGCCTCTCCCGGCAGCATGCCATAGTGGCGCAGGCCCTCGATGATACCGCCGGCGCAGTGCGCACGGGCAAAGTAAACGCGTGTGGCGCCTTTGCGCAGCGGCTCGAGCTCGGGCGAATGGTTGCCCACCACGATGCCCGCCGTATCGCCCCGCAGCATGTCGGCGTCGTTGCCAGAGTCCCCGGCGGTCGCGATGTTGCGCAAGGGTATGCCCCACTTGGTGGCGAGGTAGCGCACCGCCTTGCCCTTCGATGCGCGGTGCGGCAGCACGTCGATGAAGGCCCCGTGGGAGAACACCATCGTGTGCGGTGCGCGCGCCTTCGATAGCGCTTCGCGCAGCTGCGGCAAGGCGCTTTCGGGATCAGAAAGGGCCGTGTCGAGATCGTAGCTGATTTTGAATTCACGCTGCGTTTCGAGGTCGTCCTGCCGCTTCAGAAAGTCCAGCCCCCGCAGCGCCGCATCGAGGCTGTCGCGACGCCAGCGATAGCGCAGCCGGCTGGCCCATCCCTTGTCCGGGGCGAACTCGGGGCCGTAGTAAATCTCCGCGCCGACTGAGCTGATGCACACGTCCAGACGCGGCAGGTCGTGCCGCGCCAGTGCCTGTTTCACCATGCCGATATGGCGGCCGGAGGCCACGCCAAAGCCGATGCTGCCCGCGTGCTTGCGCAGTAGGGCGGCAAGCTGCTCCAGCGCCGCATCGTCGCCCAGCAGCGTGTTGTCGATGTCGGTGATGAGCAGGTATTCCACGTCGGCAAGGCGGCGCCCCGGGGCGCTCCGCTCTACCGGCGCGGAAAGGCTCGTCGTCTCCGACACCTTGGTCAGCGGCATCAGGTGCTCGAGGTAGCGCCGGCTGTGGGTGTCCCAGGTGTAATGCTCGCGCACACGGTTGATGCCGTTGGTCGAGCAACGGTGCCACAGGTCGCGGTCGGTCAGCAGCTGCTTGATCGCCCGGCTCAGGTTGGCGGAGTCCTCCACGTTGACCAGAAGGCCGCTCTCACAGTTGCGGGCAATGTCCTGCGGACCGCCGTTCTCGGTGCCCACGAAGGGCAGCCCCACGGCGGACGACTCGATGAAGGTCAGGCCAAAGGGCTCGACAAAGGCGGGGTTCACGAACACGCCACCCGTCGCCGCCGCCAGGCGGTAAAGCTCGGGCACGTCGAACTCGGAGTCGTGCTTCTTCGGTATCGCCAGCTTGCCATACAGGTCGTAGCGATCCATCAGCAGCAGGATGTCGGTCAGCACGGCCTGCTCCGATTCCGGCATGTCGGCGATGGACTTGCGTATCCCCGCGAAGACCGCCAGGTTCGCCATGGCCTGAAGCTCCTTGTCCTCGCCGTAGGCCTCGATGAGCGCGTTGATGTTCTTGCGCTTGTCGGGCCGGCAAAGGGTGAGAATCAGCGGGCGGTCCTGCTGAAAGTGAAAACGCGCCAGCTCGCTCCGCATGCGCATCTGCGCCTGCTTGTAGGTCTCGTCGATGCCGCTGTTGGAAAGCTCGTAATCGTAGTAGGGAAAGAAGCGCTCGAGCGAGGTGCCCGGCGGCACAATCTCGAAGCGCGGCCCCTTGCCATGGTCGTAGCGGCCATACTGCGTCTCCACCTCGTGGCGCGTGCTGGCAATCACCAGCTCGGCCTCCGCCAGGCAGGCCTCCTCCGCCGCGATGCGGCGGCTCATCGAGAACTCCAGCTCGATCGCGTCCGGCGTCCATCCCTGCGATTCGAGGTAGGCCTTCTTGTCTCGCCCCAGCGAATGCCCGGTGAACACAAACGGCGTCGCAAACGCGGCGGCGACCTCCTTCGCCACGTAGCCCGCGTCGGCATAGTGTCCGTGCACCAGGCTCGGCGTGCGTCCTTCCTTGCGGGTGAACCAGATCATCGCGTCCACATAGTCGTCGAGCCACGACCACAGCCGCTCCTTGCGCAGGTAGCGCCCGCCGCCGCAGGGCAGCCGCACGATCCGGGCGTTCTCCGCCAACGGTTCAATCTCGGCGGCATAGTCCTCCGCGTAGCGCTTGTCCTTGATTTGCCGCGTGAACAGGTCAACCTGCTTCACTTCCGGCTGTCGCGCAAGCGCCCGCGCAAGCTCCAGCACATAGCGCACCTGCCCGCCCGTGTCGGCGTCGCGACCCATCTCGATGTTGCTCCCACGAATCAATCCGTGGACGCTGACCAATTGAATGTACATGCGTCGTCTCCTCCCTCGTCTCAGCCCTGGCGCATGGCCCGGGCGCGCTGTTGATAGATCGTGTGGTATAGCGTGTGGATGTATTGTTGCAGCGCCTGCCGGTTGATCACGTCGAGCGAGTCCCAATAGGAATAGATGTTCGCAAGGCTCAGCACCTTCCGCGCGTGCGCGGTCCAGCTGAAGGCCTCCGCCACGCGCCGCACGCCCGCCTCGCTGTAGCGGTTCCATCGCTCCGTTTCCGCAACCACCCCCCGCAGCGCCTCGGCAAAGGCCGCGTGGTCGTTCGGGTTCACCACCTCGCCGCATTCGCCCGGCTGCACAATCTCGGCGGGACCGCCAAAGCAGGTCACCACCACCGGAAGCCCGCAGGCCATCGCCTCGATCACCGTGAGGCCGAAGGTCTCCATGAACGCCGGTTGCGCAAACACGCCCCGGCGGTCGGCCACCACCCGGTACACCTCGCCCGTCTCCACCTTGTCCAGCCGTGCCCCGCACCACCGGATGCTGCCGTGCAGCCCGTACTCCTCAATCAGCGCATACAGCCGGTGAATCTGCTCAATCTCTTCCTGGTCGCTGGATTGCGCGGCGTCGGTCAGCGAGGAAAGGATGACCAGGTTCGCGGCGGCCCGCAGCTCCTCGCTCTTGCCATAGGCCTCCACCAGGCCGGGCAGGTTCTTCACCTTGTCCACGCGCGACATCGCGAAGACCGCCGGCTTGCCGGGATCCTCCAGCCGGCCCACGCATCCCGCCGAGGGCTCGGCAGCAAAAAGCAACGCGTCGAGCTTGGCGGTCACGGGCTCCGCCCGGCGCGCCGATTCGCCATACGGGAAGAAATACTTCTCGCTCGCCCCGGGCGGCACGATGTTGTAGCGCGCCAGCTGCGGATCCATGCCGCACACCACCCGGTACAGCCCCGGCATGCTGAAGGTCTCGTAAGACTCAAACATGCCCATCTCGGTCTCCGTGCCACCAATCTCACGGAAGGAGCTGGATATCACAAAGTCCGCCGCGTTGTAGGCGATCATGTCGGCGGTGAACTGAAGCGAGAAATGGTATTCCTGCTCCATGCCCTCCCATCGGAGATCGCTGAACAGGTACTTCGTTTTCTCCAGCGCATGCACCGCCGCACAATGGGTGACCCCCAGCTGCGCCGCCATCCGGTGCGCCACCAGGTTGCCGTCGCTGTAGTGGCCGATGATGAGGTCGGGCTTGCCCAGGAACTCCGCCGAGACCGCGTCGCACGCGTCCACGGCAAAGTCTTCCAGCCACGGCCAGATGTGGAAGCGGCTGATCCAGTGCGGCAGCACCGACGCGCCGTCTCGAAAGGGCACGCGCAGTATCCAGCAGTTCTCGCTGTCGATCACGTGCTCGCGCGGCTGGTCGCAGGTCGTGCCCTCCGCGTCGGGTATCAACCGCGTCAGGATAACGATATGCGGCTGCAATGCCAGGCCGCAGTCCGCGAAGTGCTGCTTGAGCTCGCGCTCCAGGGCGCGCGCCTGGTCCAGCACGTAGGTCACCTGCCCGCCCGTGTCGGGCTTGCCAAGCACGTTGTCCTGGGCGAACCAGCCATGTGGCGAGACCATGAGCACCCGCCGCGCCAGCGGCAGCAGCGACAACAGCCGCTCGAAATGCGCCGGGTCGGCATTGCGCGCCACCTGCGCCAGCAGCGACAGCCGCTCGCGGATCACCCCCGCCGTGGCGCCCCACCCGGGTTCGAAGCCCAGCACCCGCAACTCGTGCGCAATCGCCGCGCACGGCGTGGCGGGGTCGAGGTCGGCCAGCAGCGCCAGCGCGGAATCCACCTCGCGCGCCAGCATCTCGGGGCTCGAAAGATGATCATTGGCCAGCAGGTTGTGCCCGTCCATCTGGTGCGCCCGCAGGAAGTGCACCAGGTGACGGCGGAAGAAATCGCTGTTTTGGTACATCTGCCCGGCAAGGTGGCGGTTCATGGCGGAAATGCCCTGCCCCATCATCGCCGTATCGGGCACGCGCGGGAAGGCGCGGAAGTAGGGGCGGAAGTCGATCCGCAGGCCCGCCTGCGCCGCCGCATCGCGGCCCTGCGCGTAGGCGTCTTTCGCCTCGAGATACTCGGCCGCGCTGATTTCCTCGATCCGCTCCGAGGCCCGGTGCATGCGAATGAAACGCCGCTGCGCCGTGCGTGGTCTCAGGAGCACGATGGTATAGCCGTCCACAAAGAAGATTTCCTGGCAGCCCTTGAACACGCGCCGGAGCGCCGCAAGCGCCGCCGCGTCTTCTCCGCCATGGCTCTCCAGAAAGAGCGCCAGCTGGCGCGCTATCTGGTCGGCCAGCAGGAATCGGGAGGGCTGTCCCTCCTCAAGATGGATGACAAAGTGACGCAGCAGGGAAATGACTTCGGGCGTGTTCAGCTGAGGCAGCCAGCCCGAAATCGCGGGCAGACCCTTGGCCAAGGCGGGTGTCGAGTCGATCATGGCTCAACTCCTTCTCTGGTTGCGGAGTCTCGCCGTGCGGGAACACATGCCCCGGCGCACGGGCACGAGACCCGGCTGGGGAATGTCAGCGTGATGCCATGGCGGCGCGGCGAAAGCGCGCGCCGAAAAGGGCCGGTGACGAGGCGCAATCCGCGCCTTGCGGGCGCATCGGCGCGCCCGGGATTCGTCCTTTCTCCTTGTGGGGAAATCGGCCCATCGTGCATCACTCAAATGTTGGCGGGCGGCGGAAAGCGGCCACCCAGGAAGAGTTTCATCTTACCCATCTGCATCGAATATGTCAATTCAACGGGTGGCGGCACGCCCCGGCATGTGGTAGTCTGGCGTGTGGTTTGGAGGGAGTTTTAGTGATTTTTGATCGCCTGATGGCGGGCCTGATGGCCGCCGGGCTATCGCTCGGCGCCGCCGCCGATTCGGACGGGATGGCTTTCTACGAGGCCAAGGTGGCCCCCATCTTCCAGGAACATTGCGCCAAGTGCCATGGCGATGGCCGCGTGCGCGCGGGCCTTAACCTCATGTGGCGCACGGGCTTGCTCGAAGGCGGCGACAAGGGCCCCGCCATCGACCTCGCCGCGCCGGAACAGTCGCTCCTGCTCGACATGCTGAGCTATCGCGACGAGGACCACGAGATGCCCCCCGAGGGCAAGCTGCCCGATGAGCAGATCGCCGTTATCCGCGAGTGGGTGATGTTGGGCGCCCCGATGCCGGACGTGAAGCCGGAGGGCGTAGCCGAGGAAGAACACGCCTCACCCTACAAGACCGAGGTGAACGACGAGACCCGCAACTGGTGGTCCTATCGCCGCGTGACGCCGCCGATGGTCCCCGTGGTTGCGGATGCCGCATGGAACGCCCACCCGATCGATGCCTTCATTTTCGACCGCCTCGCCATCGCGGGCCTGAGCCCCGCCCCCGAGGCCTCCCGGCAAACGCTCATCCGGCGCGCCACCTACGACCTCACCGGACTGCCGCCCACCCCCGCCGAGGTGGACGCCTTCGTGACGGACCCCGACCCGCTCGCCTACGAAAAGCTGATCGACCGCCTCCTCGCCTCGCCGCACTATGGCGAGAAGTGGGGCCGCCACTGGCTCGACGTGGTGCGCTATGCCGAGACCAATGGCTACGAGCGCGACAACCCGAAGCCCCACATCTGGCGCTATCGCGACTACGTGATCAACGCCTTCAACAGTGACAAGCCCTACGACCGTTTCCTCATGGAACAACTGGCGGGCGATGAATTACCCGGCGCGGGCGCCGAGGGCATCACCGCCACCGGCTACTACCGGCTTGGACTCTGGGACGACGAGCCCGTCGACAAACTTCAGGGGCGCTATGACGTGCTGGACAACGTCGTTGCCACGACCACGGAAGCCATGCTCGCCACCACCATGGGCTGCGCCCGCTGCCACGACCACAAGATCGACCCCATGCCGCAGAAGGATTACTACCGCTTCCTCTCCTTCTTCGACAACGTGACCGACATGCACACCACCGACATCACGCGCAGCATCCTCGAAGGCGAGGAAGCTGCTCAATTCGCAGAGGCCATCGACGCCAAGAACGCGCGCATTGCCCGGCAGGACCGCCGCGTGCGCGACCTCGAGGACACCTTCCTCGCCGCACTGCGCGAGCGCCACCCCGATACCGGTATCGCCGCGCAAACCTCCGACATGAGCGGCATGCGCTATCGCTTCTACCGCGACACCTGGGACACCCTCCCCGAATTCGACACCCTCCGGCATGAGAACGAGGGAACGCTGAACGAGAACTTCTTCGACCTCGGCGAGCGCACCCGCAACGAAGCCTTCGGCTTCGTCTTCGAGGCCACGCTGCATGTGCCGGAAGATGCCGAGTATGTCTTCCATCTCGACGCCAACGACGGCGCTCGCCTCATCATCGATGGCGAGTGGGTCATCAACTATGACGGCGTGAACAACCTCGGCCGCGAGCAGGAGACGCGCAAGACGCTGGCCGCGGGCTCACATCCTGTGCGCCTCGAGTATTTCCAGCGCGTGGGCGAGATGGGCCTCAAGGTGGCCTGGAGCGGCCCCGGATTCGAGCGCCGCTCCCTCTCGACCCCCAAGGCCACCTTCGACTTCCCCAGGGAAATCGCCGAGCGTGGCGACGAACTGGTCGCCCCCGGATTTGCCGCCGACTACGTTGCCGCCCGCAAGCGCGCCGAGACCCTGCGCAAGCGCGAAGTGCGCGGCGGAAAGTACGCCGCCGCCGTGCGCGAATCCGGCACGGAGCCGCGGCAGACCTTCGTCCACTTCCGCGGCAACCCGAATGTGCCTGGCGACGCCGTCAGCCCCGGCTTCCCCGAAGTGCTCGGCTTCCCCGACCCCGGCCCCGCCACCCCGCCGCCCAGCGGCGATTCCACCGGCCTGCGCACCCAGCTCGCCGCGTGGATTGCCAGCCCGGAGAATCCCCTCACCGCCCGCGTCATGGTCAACCGCATCTGGCAGCATCACTTCGGGCGCGGCATCGTGCGTTCCTCCAGCGACTTCGGCCAGGCCGGCAACCTGCCCACCCACCCCGAGCTCCTCGACTGGCTCGCCGTCGAGTTCGTGGGCAGCGGCTGGTCGATGAAACACATGCACCGCGCCATCATGCTCTCCCGCGTCTACCGCATTTCCTCCCACGTCAACGCCGAAAGCTACGCCAGGGACCCCGCGAACGACCTCTTCTGGCGCTTCGACATGCGCCGCCTCACCGCCGAGGAAATTCGCGATTCCATCCTCGCCGTGAACGGCTCCATCAACCTCCAGCTGGGCGGCGAAAGCGTCTTCCCGCCCCTGCCGCGCGCCGTCCTCGAAACCTCCTCCACCCCGGACACCGCCTGGAAGTCCTCCCCCCCGGAGCAGCACACCCGCCGCAGCATCTACATCCACGTGAAGCGCTCGCTGCTGACCCCGCTCCTCACCGACTTCGACCTCGCCGACACCGACACCAGCTGCCCCGTGCGCTTTGCCACCACCCAGCCCCTTCAGGCGCTGAACATGCTCAACAGCGAATTCGTCAACCAGCAGGCCGAGGTCTTCGCCGCCCGCCTCAAGCGCGAGGCGCAGGACGAGCACGGCCGCGTGCGCCTCGCCCTCAACCTCGCCACCGGCCGCCCCCCCGCCGACGACGAGCTCAACCAGGCCCTCGGATTCATGGACGAAATGAAGAACGGTTTCGGCCTCAACGAAGACGCCGCCCTCAACCGCCTCGCCCTGCTCATGCTCAACCTGAACGAATTTGTATATTTGGATTAGCCACTTGAAACACGAAGAACACAAAGCATCACGAAGAGCACAAAGAAATACGTTGTGTGCTTCGTGCCCCTTGGTGTACTTCGTGTTGAAAATCGAGGAAGTTTGCTCATGACTGAAAAGCCCCGCAACACCTTCTGCGGCCGCACGCGCCGCGAGTTTCTCACCACCATCGGCGGCGGCTTCACCTCGCTCGCGCTCGGCGGCATGCTCACGCTCGACGGCTTCCTGGCGAAGCAGGCCGTGGCCGCCGATGGCGTGACCCCCTTCAAGAACCCGCTCGCGCCGCGCCCCGGCCATGCCATGGGCAAGGCCAAGACCTGCATCTTCCTCTTCATGTATGGCGGCCCGAGCCACGTGGACACCTTCGACTACAAGCCCGCGCTCTACCCGCTCGATGGCAAGACCATCCAGGTCAAGACCTTCGGGCGCGGCGGCAAGAAGAACGAAGGCCGTATCGTCGGGCCTAAGTGGAAGTTCCGCCAGTTTGGCGAATCCGGCCAGTGGGTCTCCGAGCTCTTCCCCCACGTCGGCTCCTGCGTCGACGACATCACCTTCATCAAGTCCATGACGGCCGACTCGCCCATCCACGGTTCCGCCATGCTCATGATGAATTCCGGCCGCATCCTCAGCGGCCACCCCTCGCTCGGCTCCTGGGTGAACTATGGCCTCGGCACCGAAAATGAAAACCTGCCGGGTTACGTGGTAATGCTCGACAAGACCGGCGGGCCCATCAGCGGCGCGAAGAACTGGAGCTGCGGCTACATGCCCGCCAGCTATCAGGCCACCCTGTTCCGCCCGAAGGGCGACCCCATCATGAACCTCAAGCCCTACGGCGAAATGACCGACGGCGAACAGCGCGCCCTGCTCAACCACCTGCGCCACTTCAACGAAGGCCACCTGGCCGCCCGCGTGGACAACCAGGACCTCGCCGCACGCATCGCCAACTACGAGCTCGCCTACCGCATGCAGGCCACCGCGCCCGAGGCCGTCGATGTCGACAACGAGCCCCAGCACATCAAGGACCTCTACGGCATCGGCCACGAACGCACCGACGACTTCGGCCGCAAGTGCCTGCTCGCCCGCCGACTCGCCGA
>JBJOID010000199.1:0-23770 GCA_046047315.1 Candidatus Hydrogenedentota bacterium
TCGTTCGAGGAAAGCTTGATAATGATAGATTGTTATCAAAACGAATGCAAGTGATTTCTACGCTCCCTTCCATTCGACGAGGTTTTACGCGAGTCCGCTGGCAGGGCCAGACCGGCAACCCGGTCCCCCGGTCTGCCGTGTTCATTGCATCCCCGCTGGGGCAAGGCTAGAATATTGGCCTCTGATGTGGCTTTCTCTTTCTTCCCAAGTCTTTTTCGAGGTGGTCCCCATGCATCCATTCCGCACCCATACTTGTGGCCAATTGCGCAAGGCCGACGCCGGCAAGACCGTCAAGCTGTCCGGCTGGGTCAATCGCAAGCGCGACCACGGCGGCGTCATCTTTCTCGACATCCGCGACCATTACGGCCTCACGCAGGTGGTGGTGAATCCCGGGAAGGAGTTTTTCGACGCGGCGGAGAAGGTGCGTAATGAAAGCGTGGTCACCCTTGTCGGCGAAGTGGTGGAGCGCACTCCGGAAACGGTGAACGCCAACATGCCCACCGGCGAGATTGAGGTGGTGGCGCAGGAATTCCTCGTCGAGTCCATGGCCGAGGTGTTGCCCTTCACCGTGAACGCCGAGCATGACGACCCCGAGGAGACCCGCCTCGAGTATCGCTTCCTCGATCTGCGCCGCGACCGACTGCACAAGAACATCCTGTTGCGCTCGGCCACGGCCAAGCTCGTGCGCGAGCATCTCACCAGCCGCGGCTTCACCGAGTACAACACGCCTATCCTTACCAGCTCCTCGCCTGAGGGCGCGCGCGACTACCTCGTGCCCAGCCGCCTCTATCCCGGCCAGTTCTATGCGTTGCCCCAGGCTCCGCAACAGTTCAAGCAACTGCTCATGGTCTCCGGCTTCGACCGCTATTTCCAGATCGCCCCCTGCTTCCGCGACGAAGATTCCCGCGCGGACCGCAGCCCCGGCGAGTTCTACCAGATCGATATCGAGATGTCTTTCATCACCCAGGATGATCTCTTCGCCGAGCTCGAAGACCTGATGGTGAACATCTTCACCACGCTGTCCAGCAAGACCATCAATGCGCACCACTTCCCGCGCATTCCCTACCGTGAGGCCATGGAGAAGTACGGCAGTGATAAGCCGGACATTCGTTACGGCCTTGAAATGGTCGACTGCACCGATCTCTTCGGCAACTGCGAGCTCAAGGTATTCGCCAGCCAGGTGAGCACCGGCGGTGCGGTCAAGGTCATTAATGCCAAGGGCGCTGCGGACCAGCCCCGCAAGTTCTTCGACGACGCCGAAAAGTTCGCCAAGTCCGAGGGCGCCAAGGGCCTCGCCTGGATCGCGCTCAAGGATGGCGAGATGAAAGGCCCGATCGTAAAGTTCCTGAGCGACTCCGAGCGTGCCGCGCTCAAGGAGCGCATGGGTGCGGAAGAGGGGGACGCCCTCTTCTTCGGCGCGGGCCAGCGCGCGGAGACCAACAGCCTCCTCGGCAAGGTTCGCCAGTATCTCGCCCGCGAGCTCAAGCTTATCGACCACAACCTCGCCGCCTTTTGCTGGATTGTGGACTTCCCGATGTTCGAGTGGAACGAGGACGACAAGAAGGTGGACTTCTCGCACAACCCCTTCTCGATGCCGCAGGGCGGCATGGACGCGCTCCTGAACAAGGACCCGCTCGACGTCCTCGCCTTTCAGTATGACATCGTCTGCAACGGCATCGAGTTGTCTTCCGGCGCGATTCGCAACCACCGCCCGGACATCATGCTCAAGGCCTTCGAAATCGCCGGCTATTCCGAGGAGACCGTGAAGAACAAGTTCCCTGCCTTGTGGAAAGCCTTCCAGTACGGCGCGCCTCCCCACGGCGGCATCGCCCCCGGTTTTGATCGCATCGTGATGCTGCTGGCGGACGAGCCCAACATTCGCGAGGTCATCGCGTTCCCGCTCACGCAGAAGGCACAGGACCTGCTGATGCGCGCTCCGAACACGGTCGAACCCAAGCAGCTCAAGGAACTGCACCTCGACATCGTCTACCCGGAAGAGACGGCCTAATCCCATGCTGCGCGCTCTCGGCCTCGCGCTCACCGCCCACCGGCCCCGCTGCAGCGGTTACGCATGGTTCGACTACGAGCGCCCGCTGGTCATCGCCCACCGGGGCGGGGGAGGACTGCGCCCCGAGAATACGCTTGCCGCCTTCGAGCATGCGGACGCTCTCGGCGTGGATGCTTTCGAGACGGATGTGCAGCTCACCGCCGATGGCGAATTGGTCGTCAGTCACGATCCCTACTTGGAGCGCGTGTCGGACGGCGTGGGGGAGATCGCCTCGATGACGCTCGAGGAAGTGCTGCGCGTCGACATGGGCTACCATTTCACCCCGGACGATGGTGCCACCTATCCCTGGCGCGGGCAGGGGCTGCGTATGCCCACCCTGCGCGAACTCTTTGCGCGCTTTCCCAACCAGCGCTACGTCATCGACTGTAAGCCCGCCAACACCGAGGCCGCACTCAAACTCGCCACGCTATCCGAAGAAATGGGCATGGCCGACCGGGTTTGCCTCGCCTCGTTCCATTTTGACAACCTGCTGGCCATACGCCGTCGATACCCCCACATCGCCACGTCCGCCAGTCCGCCCGAGGTGCAGGTTTTCTGGGCTGCCCAGTGGCTGCGCATCGACGCGCTTTACCGCAACCAAGCCCTTGCCTTGCAGGTGCCCCCCAAAGAGTATGGGGTGCCCTTCCTGACGAGCCGCTTCGTCCAGCGCACCCACGCGCACAACATGCACGTCCACGTCTGGACCATCGACGAGCCCGAGGAAATGCGCCGCCTGCTCGACCTCGGCGTCAACGGCATCGTCACCGATTATCCGGATCGCCTCATTGAGGTCATGAAGGAATTCGGGCGTCCGTGAATTACCGCGTGGGCCGGCTCGCCTGGTGCGCAAGGAATCCCATGTAGCGCTCGCCCTGCCCCTTCACGTAATCCGACAAATCCACCGCTACCACCTGCCCCGACTGTGAACTGGCGTGGTACAGCTTGCCCCCCTCCGCGTCTTTCAACCAAAGACCGCAATGCAGCGCAAACAGCCATTCCGCCTTGCCGACGAACGTGATGATGCAGGCATTCGGCAGCGTCTTTTCCGCTGCCTCGGCCTGACTGGAGGGAATAAGGTTTACGGTAACGGCCTCAGGCTGCAAGCCCGCGCCCACCTCTTCCGCGTCCAAACGCTTGAAGAATCCAGCCCGATCCACCGTCCGCGTCAGGGGGATCGTCTCGACACCCAACGTCCCTGAAATGTCGCGACACCACCTGCCATTGTTCTTCAGCCAATCCGCCACGAAGAAGTGGTTGCGCGTGCCATAGTCGATCTTGCCGCCCTTGTAGCGAATGCTCTGCAGCAGGTCGACTGCCGCGTCGTAACTGGATGCCGCGGAGAAGGCCAGGCTCTGCTCGATGAACGTCACGCAGTCCACCTCGCGCAGATTCACCAGCGGGTCGTCATCGTACTTTGCGCCCGGCCCTTCCCCAAGGGGGCCGTCCGTATAGGCCGTGCCCACCGAACGCCGCACCGTCTCCGTCAGCCGCGCTTCGAAAGTCACGGCTGCGCTCTCCCGCGTGGACAGCCAGTCGCTGATTTCCTTCATCGTCATCGCATTGAGCGCGACTTCGGTGGTCGCCACACTAACCAAAACTGAAACAAATGCGAATATCATGTGAAAGTTTCCCTGGGGCCAGAATTTGCGGCCGGTAGAATAAAACCTTATGTCTGCTGGAAAAGTCTAATCGAGGTGCGATAAAACCAATCGAGTCCACAGGAGAGCGAGCCATGCTGTTTGTCGACGCCCTTCCCAAGTTCCGTGTGCGATGCGGGTTGTCCGCGCTCTGTCTCGCTGCGGGAATCGCGTTGCTTGCGCCCCTGACTGCCCAAGCGGCTGCGCCCACCAAGGCCGAGAACTTCCGGTTGACGGATCATCGTGGCTACTCCCACGAACTCTATCGCTACGCCGATCAGAAAGCGATCGTTCTTTACGTTCAGGGCAACGGATGTCCCATCGCCCGCCAGAGCTATCCCGAGTTGCGGCGCATCGCCCGCGCCTACCGGGATGAGGGCATCAAGTTCCTGATGATCAACGCCAATCCGCAGGACACCCGGGAGGATGTGGCCGAGGAGCTTGAAGAGTTCCGTATGCCGCTGCCGACCCTCATGGATACCACGCAGATCGTCGCGCGCAGCCTGGGCCTCGAACGCACCTGCGAGGTTCTGGTGATCACCCCACAGAAGTGGGAGATCGTCTATCGGGGCCCGCTGGATGATCGCTTCGACTACGGCGCCCAGAAGCCCGAGGCCACCGAGCTTTACCTGCGCAAAGTGCTCGATGCGGTCGTGACGGGCAAGCCGGTTGAAGTGGAGAGCCACGCGGTGAAGGGCTGCAAAATCAACGTATTCGATCCGCCCACTGTCACCTACAACGACATCGCGCCCATCCTGCAGGAGAAATGCGTCAAGTGCCATCGTGCTGGCGAGGTGGGTCCTTTCGCCATGGATGGCCATGCCCGGGTGAGTGGCTGGGCTGAGATGATTCGCGAAGTGCTGCTCACCGATCGCATGCCCCCCTGGCACGCGGACCCCGAGGTGGGCAACCTCAAGAAGCACGACGCCCTCACCAACGACGAAAAGCGCAAGCTCGTCGCCTGGGTGGAAGCGGGCGCCCCGCGCGGCGACGAGGCGGTTCCCGACCCGCTTGTGGACATTGCCCCCGCCGACCCGGAGGCCTGGAAACTTGGGCAGCCCGACCTCGTGCTGTCCATGCCTGAACCGTACTCTCTCCCCGCCGAGGGTATTATCGAATACGTTGTCACCGATCTGCCCACCTCCTTTGAAAGGACACCTGGGTGCGCGGCATCGAAGTGCGGCCCGGCGTGCCGGAAGTGGTGCACCACGCGCTCGTGTTCATCAAGTATCCCGAGCACCTTAAGAAATACGAACCCGACACCGATGGTGGCGCCTCCGGCTTCTTCAGCTGGTTCGCACCGGGGTACAACCCTTCCTTCTATCCCGAGGGCACCGGCAAGTTCATTCCCGCCGGCGCCACCCTGCAACTCCAGACCCACTACGTTACCAATGGTAAACCCCATGATGACCTCACCCGAATCGGCCTCTATCTGATGGAAGAGCCTCCCGCCGAACGGCTGGAAACCATTGCGGCCAGCAACGGCGAATTCGAGATTCCTCCGGGCAAGCGCGATTTTCGTGTCACCGCCCGCGACGGCATGTGGACCGACATGAAGATCTGGTCCTTCGCACCGCACATGCACTACCGTGGACAACGAATGAAGTTCGCCGCCCACCTGCCCAACGAGGAGATCGTGCAGCTTTGTTCCGTGCCCAACTTTGTCTTTGACTGGCAGATGGGCTATCGCCTCGAAGAGCCCTTCCTTGCCCCCGCAGGCACGGAGATTCACGTCGACGGCGCCTTCGACAACAGCGCCACCAATCCCCGCAACCCCGACCCCGGCCAGCGTGTGCGCTTTGGCGACCAAACCCAGGACGAAATGTTCATCGGCTACATGGAAGTCTCCGCGCCGCATCAGGCCTTCCTCGACCTCGCCGACCGGCGCGAGGCCCGCAATCAACGCGGCCGCGAGCAGTTCCTCGCGGAGCATCCGGAATATCTCGACGAAGAGCCCTACACCCGCGAGGAACTTGAGGGCACGTATTGGAGGGGGGGCGACTTCAAGTTCCGGTTCAACGCCGACAACGTGCTGCTGGTCAATGACCTGATTCGCGGCACCTGGAAGGTGGAGGACGGCAAGGTCGTCATCGACGTCGTGGGCGAGCATTTCGAGCTCGACATTATCGGCAAGCACCTGGTATCCAACGGTCGCTACGAGATCGAGCGTCTCGAATAGCAACCCCCGAGCTTTCAACGTCTCGTCTGTTTCGGGCATCATTCCCGCATGCGCGATTACATATTCTCCCTGCTCAAGCCCGCCCTCTTCTCGCTCGACCCCGAGCGCGCCCACGCGCTCGCCTGTCAGGGTTTGTGGACCGCCGCCAACCTGCCGCTCGGTCCGCAGATTCTCCGTGCCGAGTTCTGCGTGCGTGATCCGCGGCTTGAGGTCCATTGCCTCGGTTTGCGCTTCCCCAATCCTGTCGGCCTTGCGGCGGGCTACGACAAGAACGCCACCCTTGTCCGCGCATGGCCCCTTCTGGGATTCGGGCACGTCGAGCTCGGCGCCGTCACCCCGAAGCCGCAGCCCGGCAATTCCCGGCCACGCCTCTTCCGATACGTGGAGCAGCAGAGCCTTCAGAACGCCATGGGCTTTAACAACGACGGCATGGAGGTCGTGGCCAACCGCCTCCGGCGCACCCATCCTGCCGCCATCCCGGTGGGCATGAACCTCGGCAAGAACAAGGCCACCCAGGATGCCCAGGCCATTGGTGACTACACTCGCCTCATCGAGACTTTGGATGGCCTCTGCGATTATTTCGTGCTCAACATTTCCTCGCCCAACACCCCAGGATTGCGCGACTTGCTCAAGCCCGCCTTCGTGACCAGCCTTTTTACCGAATGCCGCAAGCTGACCAAGGCCCCGCTGCTGTTGAAGGTCGCCCCCGACGGAGACCTGAGCACCATTGTTGACCTCTGTGACGCCGCCGTGGACAGCGGCGCATCTGGCGTCATCGCCACGAATACCACTGTGAATTACAGCCTGCTGCCCGGCGCAAGGGATTTCGGCGGACTCAGCGGCCGTGTTCTCACCGACACCAGCTTCCAAGTCTTTCATGCCATCGCTCGGCGAATCTACGGACGCTGCGCGCTCATCAGCGTGGGGGGGATTGATTCCGCCGATGAAGCCTGGCGGCGTATCGAGCATGGTGCCGACCTCGTGCAGATATACACCGGCATGATTTACAAGGGCCCCGGCATTGTGCGCGAAATCAACGAGGGTCTTCTAAAGCGGCTGGATGCCGCGGGAAAGAAGTCTCTCTGCGAGGTCAAGGGCTCCGCACTCTAGCGGCGCGGTCGCCGCTTGGCTGCGCCCCGCCACGCCGCGTATCATGGCGCTGCTTAGGAACGCGCCCGGAGACCATCGCATGCTGCCCCTGCTTCTGCCCCAAGACGACCGACCACTCCAGGTACTCTGCATCGGCGCCCACAGCGACGACATCGAGATCGGCTGCGGGGCTACCCTGCTCCGCATGCTTTCCGAACGCACCGGCGTTCACGTCACCTGGGTCGTGCTTAGTGGCGGCGGCGCCCGGGAAAAGGAGGCCCGGGCAAGCGCCCGCGCCTACCTTCGGCAGGCGGCTTCCTCCGATATTGAAACTGCCACTTTCCGCGATGGTTTCTTTCCCTACCATGGCGCGGCCGTCAAGGAATTCTTCGAAGACCTCAAGGCCCGCGTGCACCCCGACCTGGTGTTCACCCATCATCGCCACGATCTACACCAGGACCATCGCACCGTCTGTGAGCTTACCCGTAACACCTGGCGCAACCACCTGATCCTCGAATACGAAATCCCCAAGTATGACGGTGACCTCGGCCGCCCCAGCCTATACGTTCCCGTCAGCGCCGCTCACGCTCGAAAGAAAACCGCCCTGCTCCTGAAGCACTTCGGCACCCAGCGCTCGAAACATTGGTTCGACGAGGAAACCTTCATGGGACTCATGCGTTTGCGCGGCCTGGAGGCGGCGAGCCCCACCCGCTATGCCGAGGCATTCCATGCCCCCAAGCTGCGCCTCTTCGGCTGACCCGGCCGCCGCTGACGCTATCCCCTCAAGCGCCAGGCGCCCGCGCGCCCCATTGCCACGAGTGTTGCGAGTGCGGCGAGGAAGAGCGTGAAGTCGCCGAGGTAGTGCTTGATGGCTTCCTCGATCGACTTCACCTGCGCGCCACCCGCGCAGCAGGCGCCGCTGGTGGCATAGGTGGCGGTAACAAAGGCCACCTCTCCCTTCGAGATGGCCACCGTCTGGGCGGCAGGCGCCGCAAAGCCGGGCACAGGCGAGAAGGTGACGAGTCGGTTGCCAGTCGGCACGCCGTCCAGCGTTGCGCCGCTCACCTGTTCGGGGCCGTTGTCCACCCGCCAGCGCGCACCCGCATCCGCGGCGGACGCCGGGTTAATTGTCACGCTGATGCTACCGGTGTCTTGTCCATACGCCGCGTTCAGGCTGGCGTTCTCCCCGGCGACAATATCGACGCTCTGGTCTTCGGGCGCGTCGAAACCGGGCACGGCCTTGAAGCGAACCAAGCGCGGCCCCTCGGAAAGCCCCGGCACGGTGGCGCCGCTGTTCTGGAAGGGGCCGCCGTCCACCTGCCACTGAGCCCCCGCTGCAACGGCCGCGGCCGGCCCCAGGGTCACAGTCAGCCCGCCCGTCAGCGGCCTGTAAGCCCCAGTCGCGGCGTTGGCCTGCCCGGCGATGATCGTGATGGTCTGGTCATCCGGGGTTTCGAAGCCCGGGATATTTTTGAAGGAAATCGTATGCGGTACGACAGTGAGGCGGTTTACCGTGGTGCCGCTGTTCTGATACGGGCCATCGTCCACGCGCCACTGAGCACCCGCCGCCACTGCCGACGCAGGTGTCAATGTTACCGTCAGTCCACCGTTTTGCAGGGCGTACTCTCCCGTCGCATTTGTCACTTGACCTTGGCTTATCACAACCGTCTTGTCCGGCGGGGTGGGAAAGCCGCTGACCGGCTTGAACGAAAGGATGTGCGCCCCGGCGGACAAGCCCTTCACGGTGGCGCCGCTGTTCTGGAGCTCCCCGCCATCCACCTGCCACTGCGCTCCAGCCGCCACCGCGCCAGAGGGGCTCAGCGTCACGCGCAGGTCACCGATGGCATCGGAATACTTCCCCGTTGCTTTCGTGGTGCGCCCTCCGCGGATGGTGATGCTCTGGTTGCCCGGCCGGGCAAAGCCCTGCACGTTCTTAAAGGATAGCGTGTGTTCGCCCACGGGTAGCCCCGTGGCTGTTGCGCCGCTGTTGCGGAAAGGTCCGCCGTTCACCTGCCACTGCGCGCCCGCCGCCACCGCCCCCTCGGGAGTCAGTTCCACCGTCAGGCTGCCGGTTTGCGGCGTGTAGGCTCCCACCACCGCGGTGAATTCGTCGGGGTTTACCGTCACCACCTGGAAGGGCGGCGGCTCGAAACCTTCGATGGTCTTGAAGAAGACGATGTGGCTGCCCACCGCCAAGCCTTCCGAGAGCGTGCCGTTATTTTTGAAAGGCCCGTCGTCCACCTGCCATTGTGCCCCTGCCTTCACGGCGGCGGCGGGTGTCAGGCTGACACTCACCCCGCCGGTCTGTGTTGTGTAGTTTCCAGTGACACGTGTGGTCCTGTTCGCATCGATAAAGACAAGTTGATTGCCGGGCGTGGCGAAGCCCCTGACCGCCTTGAAGGAAACTGTATGTGTGCCAACCGACACGCCTTCAATAAGATCGCCGCTGTTGCGGAAGGGGCCCCCATCAAGTTTCCACTGTGCGCCTGCGCCGGTCGCCTCTGCCGGAAGTATCGTCACGACGAGGTTGCCGGGCAGCACGTTTGAAGTTACATCGAATGCCAATGACTGACAAGCCAGGAATCGCGAGGACGCGCGGTCAAAGACGAGTATCTGGTAGGTATAGGTGCCATCGTATGCGTACCGAGGCAGTGGGAGCGCGACCGAGAAGGGATCATTCGCCTGGCCCGTCAGGCTGCGCAACGTGCTTGTGCCCGCCACGTTCACGTCAAGCGGGTCGATGAGGTTCGTCTCGACAAGCACCTCCTGAGTCGCAAGATTGGTGTCGATTTCCATCGTTCCGATAACCACATCGCCCGGCTGGTATATTCGAAGGTCAACAGCGGCGCTGCGAATGAAGGCTTCACCCGCAAGGCAGCCCCCCAGGGCTATCTGTCCCCAGTCCACTTCGACTGCCCATACGCCATCGGTGGCTTCATCGATGGTGATGCGCACGCGGTTGTTGCCCGGCACCAGCAGCGAAGGCGGAATGTCGAGCACGGTGGTGCTCCATTCGTCGTTGGCTCCGGTGAGGGTGCCGAGACGGGTGCCATTTAAGAACACGCCATCCACCTCGCCATCGCTTTCGTCAACGTCAAACGCGTTGATCAGCAGCTTTGGACTGGTGGGCGCTGGAGCGCCGAACCACGCTATATCAAACTCGATGGGCGCTCCGAAGTCATCGTCAAAAAGGTATGCGTCCATGTCGCCGTCCGGAACGCCCGTGCCGGTATTGTTCTGGTTGTCGGTGGTGGTGAACAACTCGTCATTCTGCTTCTCCACCTGCTTGGAGGGCGGCGCCGCGTCGCGTGAGTCGCCGGTGTTTGCAGTGGCCGCGACTTCTTGCGCTTCCTCCTGCGCCTCCAGTAACGAGCCTGCAGGGTGCTCTTGTGCCCCCGAATTCCCCGGGAAGATTCCCCCGGCCAGCAGGATGATCGTCAACAGACGAAGTGCCTCAATGGGCATTGCTTGTCCCACCTTGGTCATGACTTGCTCCCCCACGATGCTAATCCGCCTAACTTCCAACATAGCACGTGGCGCACGATATTGCAATAGAATTAGAAGTGACTCAATCCGGGAAAGAGTGAATTTATCTTTTTGCATACCAGCGCGCCGCTTCGCATGCTCCCGGACTTACCGCCCAGTGCGATGAGTTGCTCCCTTGATTCTCCATAGCGGCTTGAAGCCAATTACCGCGTGACGCTCCCCCGGCTGGCCGGTAAGGTGGGTGATGGAACCATGGAGGATCTCCCATGACTAACCGAATCACGACGGCAATCTGGGGTTTGGCAGTGTGCACGTTTATGGTGGGATGCCCGCCCGTGGGAGAGGCACCGCGTCCTCCCTTCGACGCCACCGGCGACTACGCGGGGACCTGGACCGGCAGCACCACGACGAACGCCACGAAGCAGCAGGACGTGACCGCCTGCCCTCTGGAGATTTCCCTGACACAGAACGTGACGGCTCCATGGCCGCAACGCTTTGCCGTCAGCGGCACCGCCTCGATCGACTATTCCTGCATCGAGCTTCCCGAATGGGTGGAAACGCCACCGCCCAGCACCGTGCAGGTGGGCGGGGTGATGGATGAGCAGGGCAAGGTCGAGCTGCTCACCGGCGCCTGTGGCACGGGGCTGTGCGTCGTGCTGGGGCTCGACGGTCCCGGCGTCGATGAGGACGGCGACGGACTAATGGACTCCATCAGTGGGGAATGGCAGTACTCCCTGCTCCTCGCCGGATTCACACCCTTCACCATTCGCGGCAGTTTCGAAGCTGCGACGGAACTCTACGAGCAGCCCTAGTTCGTTGCGCCCGATTTTTTCCCGCTATGGTTGCGCCGTTGCGTCGCCGCCCGAGGTGAGCGGTTCGCCCCTGAATCGTAGATTGTGAATGCGGACTCCGGGGTAGTCCGGTCTGCCGGTGGCTCGTATGCCGCAGGAATCCCTTCCGATCGCGCCAGCCATGGGGGACAGGTTGAGCAGGCCATGCACCACGAATGCGGGCAGCATGCTGCTCTCGTAGAACTCGCAATCGACGCCCAGGCCGCCCGGCGTGCCGCAGCCCTGCAGGGTGGTGCCGTGCTTGCCGTCGGCGTAGTACGCGCGATACCCGCCTGCCGCCTGCACCTCCCGGTCCCACGCCATGATCTCACGCAGCCGTTGCATCGCATCCTCCGCGCCGTAGACTTTCAGCCGTGCAAAAAGATCATAGAAGGTGAAGCCCAGCACCGCACCACCGTCCTGCACCTGGCCGCCCCAGTGAATGTGCTCGGGGTTGTACCAGCCTTGGCCATACCATTCCACGTTGCGCTTTGTCGTGGCGCGTGGCCCAAAGCGCCAGTGATAAATGTCGGCCCCCGTCGAAGTGTCGCCCTCGACGATCCGCTTGCCGCTAACCCAGTCCAAGATGGACTTGGCCCGGTCCTCCGGCACAATGTCGTACCAGATGGCTTCCAGGTTCAGGAAGGTGTAGCCATAGTCGTAGGCCTTGCCGTTCTTGTCGATGCTGGCGTAGTAGCGGCCCGTCTCTTCGTTCCAGAACAGCTCGTTCGCCTTTTCCTTGATCTGCTTCGCGTGCTCTCCCAGCGCCTCGGCGTCAAAGGCCAGCGCGCCGCGTGGCACGTTCCACTCCGGATGCTCCGCTATCCACTGCTCCAGCTCGGCCATGGTCCGGGTGGCGGCGTAGTATTGATAGGTGGCATAGAAATCGTCCCAACCGAAGGGCATCAGGTCCCAGTAGTTGTTGCCGATGCCATGGCCCGGCAGCACTTCCTTGCTGCCGTCTTCCTTCACGCGAAAACCGGGAAGTCCGTCGTGCCCCGGCCATTCCACCCGAATGTAGTTCCGCTCCGCTCCCTTCATCACCATGCGCATGTAGTGCAAGGCGGTGCGCATCTTGTTGATCTGCCGCCGGAGAAAGTCGGTGTCATGGGTCCAGCGGAAATACTCCATGCTGGCCAGGATATAGATGGGGTTGTTGATGGTATGGCGCGTGTCGTAGCAGGTGAAGATGGAGTCGATGCGGTACACCCCGCCGCTGGCGGGCAGCGCGATGGCCACTTGTGAGATCGTGTCCTTCCACTCGGGGTGTTCGTGCATCGGCAGAATGGTGTGGATGTACCCATCCGGGTCCAGCGGGGTGTTTGTGGGGATGCTCATTTCGTGCAGCATCGCGTCAGAGGGATCGTCCGTTGTGCTGAACAAAAGCCGGGGGCGGTCCTTGCCACCGAGTGACTTCTCGCTTTTCCAGCGAATCTGAACGAAGGGCGCATTGAACGCGTCTATTGTTGTTCCCTCTGGCCAGTAGACCGCCATGTCCATGGGGAATTCCTGGGACAGTTGCCACGCCTTGTCCACGATGCCGTCACTCTTGTATCCCGACACGGTCCACGACTGCGCCGCCTCGCTGCCGTAGTACTTGCTCAACTCCGGGGCCTGCTTCAGGTAGTCCGCAGCCCAGCCGCGCAGGTCGGCATGCTCCTGAAACAGCCAGCCCGCCGTGATGCCCTGCCAGCCGCCGGGCCCCATGCCCGCCTGCGTCCACACGGGGAAGGGCCAGCCCCAGTCATGTGCGTGCGAGAAATGCTGATGGGTGTGGACATAGCCTTCGTCATCCAACTGTATCGACAAGAGGTCCTCCCGGTGCACCTCCTGGATGGGCTTGTTCCGGTGCGGCTCGATGCCGTTCAGCCACATGTCGCTGAGCAGCAAATACTCTTTGTTGAACAGGGTCGGCCCGTTTCCGCCTCGGTTCTTGAAATGCCGCCAGGTGTAGTCATTCAACGCCGCGGAAAGCTCCGGGTCCCCCTCAAATTCGAAACGGGTGAAATTCTCCGGGGGGCCGTCTTCGCCGTAGACCGACGCGGCAAACAACACAAGCGGTAGAAGCAATAAACGACGCATGTTCAAGTCCTTCCGGTCAACCATCGCCGCGCTTGGCGACGGGTTCTCCATCTTCTGCAGTCCCAATACACCCATGGGCATCCGCTATGAATTCGAGTCGTTGCGAGACGATCTAACTTGGCTTCACCAAGCGGCTGACATTCTTCAGAATCCGGTCGAGCACTTCCTTTTGGGTGGCCTCGGGGATTTTGTAGTGCTGGGTTTCTTCGAGCAGGCGCATGGTTTCACGCGCCACGTTGTAGGCAAAGTCATCCACTTTCATGCGAGGCTCCTCCTTTGCGTGTGGGTCTCCAGAAAGGCTTGCACGAATCGTGCGGGCGCGCCGTCGTCCATGCGCAGGTAAAGGGAAGGTTCTATCAGTTCCACCTCGATCACCTGCCAGCCGCCGTCGTCCGCTGCCACAAGGTCCACGCGGGCGTAAAGGCAATCTTCCGGCAGGGCAGCCAGCGCCAACTCGGCCACGCGCCGCTGCTCCGGGTTGCTTTCGGCGGGCTCGATGATTCCACCGTGTTCTTCCTGAACGCGGAAGTCTCCCGGCGTGGGGCGCTTGACGATGGTGTGCGAAAGCGTGCCATTGAAGTAAAAGAGCGAGTACTCCCCGACATCGAGCAGGCTCGTCAAGAAGGGCTGAACCATATGGTCCACGCCATCCAGTTCAGCACGCAGACGCGGCAGCAGCTCTGGCAGTTGATCCCGCGTGAAGCGGTGCGTCTTGTAAGCGCCCGCGCTGACCATGGGCTTGATGATGAGTTCGCCAACGTTGAAGCGCTCAATGCATTCGTGGAGAGCGGCCTCGTCGATGTTTGAAGAAGGTCGCGTCGGGACTATCGGCACCCCCTTTTCGCTCAGTTCCAGGAGATAGCGCTTGTGGGCATTCCAGACCACGGTCTCCAGGCCGTTATACAGCGGCAGCCCGCTCTCGGAAAGATCGTGCAGCGCTCGGAGAAAGTCTTCCAACCGCTTGGTGTAATCCCACGTGGCCCGTATTATCGCCGCGTCGTAGCCGCTCCAGTCCACGTTGGGCGCGCTCCACGAAACGAACTCCGCCTGCCAGCCCGCCTGCTCGAAAGGCGCGAGCAGCAGGTCATCATCCACCACATATCCGGTCAGGTCGTCGCAGGCCAGCAGCGCACAGCGGGGCACGTTCAATCTCCAGCAGAATCAAAGCCATTGGACACTCGAAATTGGATTGTAGCCAAACGGGAGCGAGCGGTTGCACTGCCGCTTCCATTCACGATTCGCGCAAGGCGTTGCGCAGGCGCTCGGTAAGCAGCGTGTTGCGCCGGGTCGTGCGGTTGTTGCGGGCCGCAAGCGCAATCGCCTTGGGTTCTCCCACCAAAATCACCCGCTGCTTGCCCCGGGTGACCGCCGTGTAGAGCACGTTCCGTTGCAGCATCACGAAATGTTGTGTTAACACCGGCAGGATTACCGTAGGGTATTCGCTGCCTTGGGACTTGTGCACGGTGACGGCATAGGCTAGCGTTAGTTCTTCAAGGTTTTTATATGGATAGATTACTTTACGGCCATCATCAAAGAGCAGCTCGGCCTCTTCTCCTTGAGGGTCGTCGGCGCAGAGGATGCCCATGTCGCCGTTAAATACTTCAAGCTCATAGTTGTTGCGCGTCTGCATCAGCTTGTCGCCCAGCCGTAAGCCCCGACCGCCGATGGGTTTTCCCTCCGGATTGAGTGCCTCCTGCAAGGCCTCATTCACGCGGATGGTGCCCACTTCGCCGCGCCGCATGGGGCAAAGCACTTGCACCTCGCGGAAAGGATCGAGGCCCAGCCGTTCCGGCAAGCGGCGCGCCACCAGTTCCACGATGGTGTCGAGCGCCTCCTCCGGCTTTTCGCGCTTGATGAGAAAGAAGTCGCGATCATTGAACTCCGGCATCTCGCCCCGGTTGATGCGGTGCGCATTGCGCACGATGCCGCTCTCTTCCGCCTGCCGGAAGACCGTGTCGAGCCGGGCCACGGGAACCGACCCGCTGGCGATAAGGTCCATCAACACGTTGCCAGGTCCCACCGAGGGAAGCTGATCCACATCGCCCACCAGGATCAGGCGGGCGAAGGGGGGGAGGGCCTTCAGGATCGCGTGCATCAGGTAGACGTCTATCATCGAGGCTTCATCCACAATGAGCAGATCGGTCACCAGCGGGTCGGATTCGTTGCGTGCGAACCCGCCGCGCTTCGGGCTGAATTCCAGCAGGCGGTGCACGGTGAGGGCGGACTGTCCGGTGGCTTCCTCCATGCGCTTGGCCGCTCGGCCAGTGGGCGCGGCCAGCAGAAAGGACAGGCCCTTGCGTTCCAGAATCGCAAGCAGTCCGCGGATGATGGTCGTCTTGCCCGTGCCGGGACCACCGGTAATGATCAACACCTTGTCGAGACAGCCCCGCCGAATCGCTTCCTGTTGACCGGGGCTCAGCTCGATTCCCTGTTCCCGTTCCACCCACTTCACGGCATTGTCGAGATTGATCTCCGGCATGTCATGTGGTGCGCCAAGCAGTCTCTTGAGCAGGGCGGCGCTGCCCGCCTCGGCTTCGCGCGCCAGCGGCAGAAGAATGGCGTCATTCTCGCGAACCAGTCCGGCCCGCTCCAGCAAGCGGTTCAAGGGTTCCGTCATTGCGGAAGCGGGCGCCCCCAGCAATTCGCCCGCGCTGGCCTTCAAGTCTTCCACCGGAAGATAAACATGTCCGCGCTCTAGCGCCGACATCAGCGCGTGGCGAAGTCCCGCCTCCATGCGTTGTGGCGCGCCGGGATCCAGTCCCATTCTCCGGGCGATTTCGTCCGCGCCGTGGAAGCCGATGCCCGGTATGTCCTCCGCCAACTGGTAGGGGTTAGCCCGCAGCACCGCAATAGCTTTGTCACCATAGGTCTGGTAGATGCGTGCCGCCTGGGTGGGACGCACGCCGTGCCCCTGAAGGAAAATCATTATCGCCTGCACGGCCTTTTGGGATTCCCACGCGGCCCGTATCTGAGCGGCGCGCTTTTGACCGATCCCCGGCACCGCCCGCAGCCGCTGCGGCTGTTCATCAATCACGCGCAGGGTTTCCGCCCCGAAGGCTTGCACCAGCTTCTTCGCATAGTGCGGGCCAATTCCATCAATGAGGCCCGACCCTAGGTACTTCTCGATGCCTTCCACCGAGGAAGGAACCACCACCTCAAACGAGGCCACCTGCAATTGCCTGCCGAACTTGCGGTCCTCGATCCAGCTTCCGCGCAAGCGCACGCTTTCGCCCGCGGATACGGCCAGCATCGAGCCGACGAAGGTCACCAGTTGCGGATTGCCCTCCTCCCGCAGCCGGCCCACCAGAAATCCAGAATCTGGGTTTTCATAAACGATGCGCTCCACCACCCCTTCGATCGTGACCGCCGGGGCATTCGCCAGATCGAGCTGTCCCTCGGGGGACGGCGTATCCGGAGACATGGGCGTCAGCCCAGCGAGGCGAGGTTCTCACGCGCCTCGCCCAGCGCGGGGGCCAATTGCAGCACGCGCAAAAAGCTGGCCTTGGCCCTTCCCGCATCGCCCAAGGCATGCGTCACCACGCCGATGTCGTTGTGCAAGAGCGGGTCCTCGCCATCAAGGCGCAGCGCTTCCACGAGAATCTCCAGCGCCTCTTCCGAAAATCCCACCTGGAAGAGGCGTTCGCCATCCTGCCGCAGCACATGCGCGCGCAACCGATCGGCAAACTCCTGGATGCCCGGCGCCGTCTCATGGGCCACGCGCAATTCGCTCTCCGCCCGGCGAATGTCGCCCAGTTGGTCGTAGACGCGCGCAAGGCAAAGCCGCGCCATGCCGGAGCGCGGGTTACCCCGAAGGGCCGCTTCAATCCGGCGGCGCGCTTCCTCGAGTTGGCCTTCCCGGCAGTCCAGCGCGCCAAGCGCCATCAGCAGGTGTGGCGCGGGGGAAGGCAGGGCCTCGAAGCGCTCCAACACAAGGCGGGCCTCCACGAAGTCTCCCCGGTTCAGAAGCACATTGGCGAGCGTCGTTGCACAGGGCACGTGCTCCGGTTCCAGTTCGAGCGCAGCGCGGCACGCGGCTTCGGCCTCCGCCGCCTCACCGCAGCCCACGGCCAACTCGGCCAAATCCTGCAGAGCCTTGGTGTCCCTTGGATTGGCCTCCGCTTTCTTCCGTGCGATGGCCAGATAGCGTACCGCTTTTTCGCGCGCCCGCTCCGGGGAAGACTCGTAGCCATAGTGGTGAATCACGGCCTCGGATTGGCCAATCTTTCCACCCCGCTCGAGCACGCTGGCGGTGATGTTTTCATGCACCGCCTCGCGATAGTGAAATCCACAATGATTGCGAAAGAGCCGGAGCAGGGGCACGGGCAGATACCCGGCGCGACCCCTTGCCCAAGGGCTTCCCGCCTCCACGGGCACCCAGCGCCAGGCGCGCGGGTCATCGCAATAGTTGTACAGCGTGACCTCGTAGGCGTCGCGGCCCGCGCCATCCTCTTTCACAAGGCGGCGGATGGCAACCGCCGAGTCCGGGTCGAGCACCTCGTCGGCGTCCATGTGCAACAGCCAGTTGCCCCGGGCCTCCGCCAGCACCGCGTTGCGCGCCTCGGCGAAATCGTCGTTCCATACCACCGGTATCACCCGGGCGCCAAAGCCCTGCGCCAGCGCTATCGTGCCGTCCGTGGAGCCCGTGTCGCCAATAAGAATCCGGTCGGCGATACCGCGCACCGACGCCAGGCAATCGCCCAGGCAGTCGGCCTCGTTTTTCACGATCATCACCACGGTCAGTCTCGACATCGCGCGCACCCCTCTATGCAGCATCCTACCTTGAACGGCGGGGGATAGGCCAAGCGGACGCCATGCCTTTGCGGGGCCGTCCGCGGCATGTTAGGATTTCCCGAACAATCCTGGGGTTTTCTTCATGCGCAATCACGCCTGTTTTCTGTTGTTGATCGCGGCCCTTGCCTCGGCCGGATGCGGCATGCTCGCCGACAAGAACAACATCCGTATCGCCAAGATTGATGGCGAGAACATCACGCGCGGCGACCTGAACAGCTACATCCGTTCCTTTCCCGAGAACGAGCGCCCGCAGATTCGCAACCATGGCGACTTGCTGTCTGTGCTCAACCGGATGATCGACGAGCGCATCAAGGCCCGGCTGGTGGAAGAGCAGGGGCAGAATCTTCCGAGCATGGTCTCGCGCGACGCAGCGCGGGAACAGTTCTTCCAGAGCCTTGGCGACGAGCAGGAACAATACCGTGCGGCCTGGGGGATGGAAGTCCCCGCCGACGGTCAGTCCACCCCCTTGATGGAGGTGTATCAACTGACCCCGGAAGGCTTGGCGAGCCTCAAGGATTATATTGAGACCCGCACCGATGCGCTCTACAACCGCATCCGGGGAGACGAGGTGCTCGCGCTCATGGTGCGTGACAAGGTGCAGCGCGGCGAGATCGAGCTGGATGAGAAGGCCTTGGAGCTCGAATACAAGTTCCGCCAGTCCGACCTGCAGCGGCCCGAGTCGATTACTTTCACCGGCATCCGCTTCGAGGCCACCGCGCAGGGGGCGGAAAAGGCCGCCGCCGTGCTCAGTGCCATGAACGGCGGCGAGCCCTTTGAGGCGGCGGTGCAACGAAACCAGGCCGAGAATCCAGCTTCGATTGTCAGCGGCACGCTGACACGCGATGCGAACAGCGCCCGCTTCGAGAGCTTCTGGGCGCAGCTTTCAGGCGCCGCCGTGGGAACCATCGCGGGTCCGCTCTTCATGCCCGAAACGCAACAGGTGGCTATTGATCCCGATGGCAAGCAGCGCCCGGTGGTACAGCCCCCGTCCTACATGGTTTGCCGCGTGGACGCCCGGGAGGACGAGCGCGTGCTCACGCTCGCCGAGTCCAAGCCCATCCTCGCTCCTCCGCTACTCATTGGCGCCATGATGCGCGAACTGCGCGCGCAGCATGGCGTGGAGCTTTACGAAGACAACCTTGCCGACCCGTCCGAGTTCTCCGGGGGGGCGAGCAAGCCGATGGCCTAGCGGCCGGGCAGCTCAGGGCTACTCCGGCTTTTCGTTCGCGCGGGAAGCGCCCACCTCCCGGTCCATCATGAAGATGGCCGCCGGCGAGTCCTTGATATAGCGCAGTTGTTGCACAATACCGTCCACAAGCGCCTCTTCCTCCACCTGCTCGGTGATGAACCAGTTGAGGAAGGTCTGCGTCGTCTGGTCGCCCTCTTTCTGTGCGGTATTGGCCAGCTGGTTGATGCACGCGCTAATGTGGCACTCGTGCTTGTAGGCGTTTTCCATGGCCTCAAGGGGAGAACTCCACGTCGAGGGTGGCGCCTTGATCGCGGTGAGCGTGGGAGAGGCCCCACGCGCGTGAATGTAGGCCATTAGCCGGTTGGCGTGGTCCAGTTCCTCAAGGGCCTGCGTGTGCATCCACGAGGCGAAACCCTTCAGCGCAATGTGTTCAAAGTGATTCGCCATCGCGGTATAGACGTACCACGAATAAAGCTCTTCGTTCACCTGATTGTTCAGGGCCTTCAGCACGGTATCGCTCAGCATGGGCTCATCTCCTCTGTGGTACTCGTTTGCGGTCCGTTATTGTTTCTACTCTGCCTGGGTATCTTCAACTTCACCGGTTTTCGACCCTGGCTCCCTCTTAACGGGGAGTATCACCTCGTTGCGCCGCAGGATAGGCAGCGTCCACGGCGGGTCGTATCGGGCATAGACGGGCTCGCCCGTTACTTCGACGCCGTCGCGTTTCAGGCAGGCACGCAGCAGCGCCTCGTGCTCGCGCATGGCGCTCATGCCTCCACCCCCGGAGAACCGGATGGCTGCGGCGGTGTAGGCCTCCCGCGCTTCCAGTTGCACGGCCTCGTCCCTGGGAGCGGGCAGGGTTTCCATCGAGTATTCGCTGGGCATCGTGAAGGCGACCCAATGTTCGCCATCGCCTTCGGGGGCCTTGGTCTCCATCGTTACGGGCGTCGTCATCGCAATCTTCTGTGATTCCTCGGCCAGGCTGCCGTCCGGCAGACGCTTCCGGTTGCCACCAAAGATGTAGCCCGCAAGGGGTCCGAATCCGCGGTTCATCGCGCCTTCAACCCGCCCCCCGATCTTTACCCGCGCCAGGATCTGCGGTGCATAGGCCCTCAGTTCATAACCGTCTTTTTTTTCAATTAGGGTATACATGGCTTCTTCCACTTCGGCCCGGGCCGTCTGGGTGCGAAAGCCCACAGCCGCGAGCGCCAGAACGCCTATAAACATGCCCATCGTCAGAAGTATTACGAGAGTCCGCTGTTGCCTGCGCTTCATGGCCTTGTCTCCTGTCGCCCTCTTTGTGAAGTAAACCACGGGGCGGCATGGGTTTATTCGATAAACGAAACCGCCGGCGGGTCTTGAGGGAGAACCGCCGGCGGCATTTCTAATGAATGGTACCCGAGGACAGGATCGAACTGTCGACCTCTAGATCCACAATCTAGCGCTCTAACCAACTGAGCTACCCGGGCAAGGGAAAGCCGCCTGTCATCCGAACCGGCGGCTGTCGATATTATAGGAGGTCGCGAGGGGATCGCGCAAGCGCGCGGCGATCAGACGTCGGAGGCTTCGCTTACCTCGGGCGTCTCTGCCGGAGTTGCTTCTTCGACTACGGGCGCTTCGGTGGCTGTCTCGGCGGGCGCTTCCACGGGAGCGCCTTGCAGCGCGGCGATAAACTCCAGGGCTTCGCCGTCATCGTTGGTCTTGCGGTCGTGCCAATCGGGATACGTCGTGAGCGACACGCCGTATACCTGCTTCATCACTTCAACCGTGACCTTGGTCTGGGAGGCGGAAAGCGACTCGAGGTCCACCGTGTAGCGCTTGCGCGGGGCATTCAGCACGCCGAGGAAATTGTTGCCGCCCGTGTAAGCGACGAAGGTGCCGCGCTTGTCGCGGGTGTAAACTTCGAACTCCTCGGCCAGCAGCGTGCGCTTTACGTGCTGCCAGGCTTCGGCGTAGGGTTCATTCAGCACGACCTCGTGCTGCACGGCAAAGCCGGTGGTATCTTTCTTTGCCGTGGCGCAGCCCGCAAGACCCAAGACGGCGAGCGCGGCGCAAACGAAGCGGATAAGCTGGGTGGACATGCGTCCCTCCTTGTCTGACAATGATGCAATTCGCAGCCAATGCGAGAGTGTAGCAGCAGCGGCTTCGCCCCCGCAAACGCCCGCCGCCGCAAGGTTTCGGGTAGCCGATGCCTCCCGGGGCAGCTTGCCCGCTGCCTCCGCCGTGTGCTAGCATCCACGGCCGTGCGCGGTGGGGCGCGCTTGCCGATGCCCCTCTTATACGTGGTGTTGCTGCACGTCCCCTTGTAAGGAAGGTTAACCCATGTCTCGTACCCCTGTCGTTGCAGGGAATTGGAAGATGAACCACGCTTCTGCCGCCGCTTCGGCCACCGCCGCAGCGGTTGCCGCGGGCTTGAAAGGCGTTTCCGGCGTGGAAACCATCGTATGTCCCCCATTCACGTCGCTCCACGCTGCTCGCGAGGGACTCTCGGGTTCTGTGGAGGTGGCGCTCGGCGCGCAGAATTGTTACCACGAGGAGAGCGGCGCCTTCACTGGCGAGGTGTCACCGCAAATGCTGTTGGACGCCGGGTGCGTCTGGTGCATCATCGGCCACAGTGAGCGGCGTGCCCTGTTCGGCGAAGGGGACGCCCTGCTCAACCGCAAGCTGCGCTACGCGCTGGACTGCGGGTTGAAGGTTATGTTCTGTATCGGAGAAACCCTTGCCGAGCGTGAGGGCGGTTCGATGAATGCCGTGCTGGAGCGGCAGGTTTCGGAGGGACTCAAGGGTCTGGAAACCGCTCACTTTGATTCGCTGGTGCTGGCTTATGAGCCCGTATGGGCCATCGGCACCGGGGTCACGGCCACCCCGGAGCAGGCGGAAGACGCGCATGCTTTCGTGCGGGGTCTCGTGGCGGGGCTTTTCGGAGAGGGTATCGCGTCGGCGCTGCGCATTCAGTATGGCGGCAGCGTCAAGCCGGACAACGCGGCGGAATTGATTGGCAAGCCCAACGTGGATGGTTTCCTCGTAGGGGGCGCCTCGTTGAAGGCGGATAGTTTCCTGGGCATTGTGCGCGCCGCGGCGGGCATCTGAATTTTATTGGGCAACATGGGCGGCGGATTGCGCCGCCCCTACAAGGTGAATACCGATGCTGGATTACATTCTTAGTTGGAACACGCTGTGGTGGGTGATGCTCGCCCTTTACATCCCGGCGTGCCTTGGGTTGATTGTCATCGTGCTGCTGCAAAAAGGCAAGGGCGGTGGATTCGCGGGCGCTTTTGGCGGCGGGGGGACCGAGGCCGTCTTTGGGCCGCGCACCTCGCGCAGCCTGCCCCAGCGCATCACGTACACAATGGCCGCCCTGTTCATGGGCATCGCCATGATTTTGTCGCTTCTCTCCGGCCGGGTCGGTCGCGGCGCCGCTCCCGAACTGGTGGACGCGGCCACGCTGAGTTCCAGCGAGAACCTCGACAAGCTGTTTGATGAAACCGATGCGTCCGCCACGACGGCGACCGAGGGCGTGACCGTCGCACCGGAAAGCATCACCATCACCCCGACCATCGATGGGAATGCCATGACCATTCCCGCGCCGGACGCGGCGGCGGATTCGGCTCCGGCCGAGGCGGCGCCCGCGGAAGCCGCGCCGACGGAACAGGCCGCCCCGGTTGAGGAAGCCGCTCCTGTGGAAGAGACTGCCGCCCCGGCGGAGGAAGCTCCCGCAGTCGAGGAAGCTGCCCCGGCCGCCGAGGAAGCGCCCGCCGAGGAGACTGCCGCCGAACCTGCGGCGCAGTAAGCGCGTAAGCCGGTTTATCGAGGCCCAAAGCCCGCGCTTTGGGCCTTTCTTATTGGCGTCGAAACTTCGCCACGGGGCGGGGGATTAGGCGCTTCGTGGCGGTGGTTTGATGCGATAGAAGGAGAAGCAGGTTGGACAAGATTCTCGTGCGCGGCGGCAAGCCCCTCCAGGGAGACGTCTATGTGCGCGGCGCGAAGAACGCGGCGCTGCCGCTGATGGCCGCCAGCCTGCTGGCTCATGAGCCGGTGGTGCTGCACAATGTGCCCTGCCTGCACGATATCTTCTCGATGGACAAGCTGCTGTCCGAGATGGGCGTGCGCATCGACTTTACCGGTCAAACCATGACTCTCGACGCCACGTCGCTCAGCAACCCTGTCGCACCCTACGATCTGGTGCGCAAGATGCGGGCCTCGTTCTTTGTGCTGGGGCCATTGCTGGCGCGCGCGGGCAAGGCCCGCGTTTCCCTGCCGGGCGGCTGCGCCATCGGCACGCGTCCGGTCGATCTTCTCGTGATGGCGCTGCAACGTCTCGGCGCCGAAATCGAGATCGATCGCGGCTATGTGGTCGCGCGTGCGCCGAAAGGGCTGAAGGGCGGCGAGATTGTTTTTCCCAAAGTCACGGTCGGCGGCACTCATACCGCGGTCATGGCG
>JBJOID010000200.1:0-6800 GCA_046047315.1 Candidatus Hydrogenedentota bacterium
CCTCGCCAGAGTTCGAATACTCCCGCATGAAGAAGCGAACAAATGCCCAGGCTTCGATGAATCCACCATGTCGTTTGCGCAGTTGGGCTTAGCCCCGGTAGAGTGCGGGGCTTGTGGAAACGGGAGAAGTATCGATGGAGTATGTCCGTCTGGGACGCACGGGGCTGTTGGTCTCGGAAGTCACCCTGGGAACGATGACCTTTGGAAACGAGGCCGACGAGGCCATGTCGCGGCGGATCATGGACGCCGCGATTGAGCGGGGCATCAACTTCTTCGACGGGGCGCACAATTACAACCGGGGTGCCACGGAGGAAATCATTGGACGCTGGATGGGCGGCAAGCGCGACGACATCATCCTTGCGTCAAAGATATTTTTCCCGTCGGGTGGCAACCGCAACGACGAGGGCATCTCGCGCCGAAACATCATCCGGGCCTGCGAGACTTCGCTGAAGCGGTTGCAGACGGACTACATCGACCTGATGTACCTGCACCACTGGGATGAATCGGTGCCCATCGAGGACAGCCTCGCCGCACTGAACACCTTGGCGGAACAGGGCAAGATTCACTACGCGGGCGTGTCCAACTTCTCGGCGTGGCAAACGATGAAGGCCATCGGGGAAGCACGCTTCCGGGGACTCTGCCCCATCGCCGTGACGCAGCCGATGTACAGCCTGGTGAAGCGCCAGGTGGAGGTGGAGATATTTCCGCTGGCGGAACACGAGCGGTTGGCGGTGGTGCCCTACAATGCGATGGGAGCCGGACTGCTGACGGGAAAGTACCTCAGTGGCGGCGCGGGCCGCCTGACGGAAACGGAGATGTATAGGCAGCGCTACAGCCAGCCGGGCTATGTGGCGGTTGCCGAGCGCTTTGTGGCGCATGCCCGGGAGCGTGGCGTGTCGCCCGCAGCGCTGGCCATGGCCTGGGTGATGGCGCACCCGCTGGTGACTTCGACGCTATTTGGCGCGCGCAACCTCGAGCAGTTCAACGACACCCTGGGCTGTCTCGATATTCGATTGAGCGGCGAGGAGCGCGCGACCATCGCCGCGTTTTCGCCCGAACCACCGCTGGCGACGGACCGGGAGCCGATGGCGGCGATGCGAACACGGGGCTGGTAAAGCAGGGGAAAGCTATCGATGGCCGATTTTCGCCAAACCGTAAAGGACCTGATCACGAACATTGAGTCCGTGATCATGGACAAGCCGCAGGTGGTGCGCGGCGCACTGGCCGCCTACCTGGCGGGGGGGCATGTCCTGCTGGAGGATGTTCCCGGCGTGGCGAAGACCATGCTGGTGCGCGCGCTCGCCGTGTCGACCGGCTGCAGTTTCCAGCGTATCCAGTGCACGCCCGACCTGCTCCCCACCGACATCACCGGCGTGTCGATCTACAACCAGAAGAGCCAGGAGTTCGAGTTTCGCAAGGGGCCGATCTTCTCGCAGATTCTCGTGGCGGACGAAATCAACCGGGCTACGCCCCGCGCGCAGTCCGCCTTGCTGGAAGCGATGGCGGAAGGACAGGTGTCCGCCGATGGCGTCACCTATCCACTCGCGGCTCCCTTCGCCGTATTTGCCACGCAGAACCCGGTAGAACATGAGGGCACCTTCCCGCTTCCCGAAGCGCAGCTTGACCGCTTCATGATGCGGTTGTCAGTTGGCTATCCGAGCATGGTGGCGGAGATGAAGCTGATCGAGCGCACGCGCCTGCGGCACCCCATCGATACCATCAAGGCGGTGACTGACCACGAGACCATCCTGAAAATGCAACGCTCGGTGCGCGAGATCTACATGGACGAAAAGGTTCGGGACTATCTGTTGCGTATCGTGCACCGCACCCGAGACTCGACGCACCTGAGCCTTGGCGCCAGCCCGCGCGCTGGCATGATGCTTTTTCGCGCGGCGCAGGCCCTGGCCGCCGTGCAGGGCCGGGGCTACGTGATTCCGGATGACATCAAGATGCTCGCCCCCCCCGTGCTAGAGCATCGCTTGATTCTCAATCCCGAGAGCCGACTGCGGCGGGTAACCACCCAGGGGGTGCTGCGGGATATCCTGACAGAAGTGCCGGTGCCGGCTTCCGGAGACTGGCGACCGAAGTAAACTCTTGACGCTGTTGGACTTCCACGCATGACGCAACCTGTTGGCGTATAATGGGTATGAAGTCGATGCGAAGCTTCGCGCATTGAGTTTCGCACTTCGTTGGATTACCATGAGGGGGCGTCCTTAAGGCGCGCAACAGGGGCACACGCGGCAGTACCACGATGTTATCACTGGGGAACATACTTCGCTTCGGCCGAAAGGGCAAGGACGATTCGCGCACGGACCGCGACGATCGCGGCGACTCGCTGCTGGACGAGGCGCAATTCGAACTGACCCATGTGGGGAACTACGAAATCCTCGCCCCCATCGGTTCCGGCGGCATGGGCACGGTGTACAAGGCCATCGACCGCTCGCGCGATCATACGATCGCGATCAAGGTGCTCGACCGCCGCTACGACTTGGACAAGAAAAGCCGAAACCGTGATTATCTGGGCCGTGAGGTGATGATTGCCGCAAGCCTGAATCACCCCTTCATCGTGAAGATGCACGACAAGATCATCGAGCAGGACGACGTCAATGGCAACAAGCGGCGTTGCCTGTTGATGGAATTCATCGATGGCAGCGACTTGAAGCGGCACATTCAGGAGCGTGACCTTTCGCTCCGGAAAATGATTGAGGTCTGCCAGAAGCTCTGCCAGGGCTTGGACTTCCTGCACCAGAACGGCATCATCCACCGAGACATCAAGCCGGCCAACTTCATGCTGCCGCGCAATTCCGAAGATGTAAAGATCCTCGACTTCGGCTTGTCCGAATCGAACCAGAGCTGGCGCACGCGCTTCATGAAGAAAGGCGGCGGCACACGGTTGTACATGTCGCCAGAGCAATTGAAGAAGCAGCGGCTGGATTTCCGCTCGGATATCTTCTCCTTTGGAATCACCATGTACGAGTTTTTTGCCGGGCGCCACCCCTGCAACGGACTCGACACGCGCGAGATTCAGCGGCAGCTGATCGACCCACGCTACAAGATCGAGCCCCCCTCGAAGTACAATCCCGACTTGCCTCCCCAAATCGACCGGGTGCTGTTGAAGGCGCTGCGCCGCAAGCTGGACCAGCGCTATCAATCCATGACCGAGATGCTGCTGGACCTTTCGCGCTTCGGCAGCACCAGAATTTGAACACGTAAAAGGTAGTCATGCCCAAGCGATATTTCGTGCCGAATCGTGCCAAGCGCGATACGAGCTTGTTGCCTATCATCATTGGCGTCACTTTGTTCGCGGCGTTGCTATACGGCGGCGGTCGCGTGTTTTCCATGTTGAGCGGCGATGCCGCCCCCACGGAGATCGCGGCAGAGACCGCGCCGGATGCTTCCGAGCCCGCCGCTACAACGAGTTCCGCCGTTACGCCGGGCCCCGAGGCAAGTGCGGCTGCAGCAGACCCCGAGCTTTCCCAAGCGGATGCCGCGCTCAAGGCGGGTGATGTGGCCCGAGCGCGCGACATTCTTGAACGTGCGGTGCAGCAGCGGGCAAACACGGCTGCTTACCCCGAGGCCGCAACGCGGCTGGCGCGCGTGTTGCAGCAGGAGAATCAGCGCGAACGCGCTCTGGCCCTGCTGACGGAAGTGCGCGATCGCGCGCCAGCTCCCTGGCGCGCTGCCGCGTTGAATGGATTGGCCGCCGACGCCGAGCAGCAGGGAGACGCGGCGGGCGCGCTGGCCCTGTATGAAAGCGCCCTGAAAGATGCCGAGCCGGAATCCCCCGCCTGGAACGAGGCGCTGGACAACCTCGGCCGCTTGAACGTATCCCTGATCTTCAGCCGCACCGAAACCCCGGAATCCAAGATACACACAGTGGAGCCGGGCGAGAACCTGACGAGCATCGGCATCAAGTTGAACACGACGCAGGGCCTGCTGATGACCGCGAATGGCATCGAGGATCCCGCCACGCTGCGCGCGGGCCAGCGCCTGAAGTATACGCCGAAGGACTTCCGCATCCTGATTGAGCGTAGCACCTGCCGCATGTTCCTGCTGGACAGCGAGGGCATCTTCAAGCGGTACTTCACTGGACTGGGCATGCCCGGGTATGAGACCACGCTGGGCAGCTACACCATTGGGAACAAGCAAAAGGATCCAACCTGGTTCAAGCCGGGCAGCGAGCCCATTCCCCCCAACGACCCGCGCAATGAGCTGGGCACCCGCTGGATGCCGCTAATGCCGCAGGAGGAGGGTCTGCCCACCGACCTCGGCATTCACGGCACGATCGACCCCGAGAGCATCGGGCTGTACAAGTCGCATGGTTGCCCGCGCCTCAAGAAGGAAGATGTCGAAGAGTTGTACGATCTGGTCGTCCGCTCGACCCCGGTGCAGATCGTGGAAAAGATCGACTGGGAAACGCTGGGACCGAAAGATCCGCTTGCGTCTTGATTGAACCTGTGTCAACTCCTTAAACTCCCGCGAGCCATTCTGGCCGCAGTGGAGTGCGCCCTTTGAGTCCCGCGATGTCGAAACCCATATTTTCGCGCTTGGACGTTGAACCTGCCATCGGGGCGAATCCCGTTCAGGCGGTGGTGCCGATCCACGAGCACGTGCAGTTCATTCGCTTGGTGGATGAGGCTGCGCGAGGGATTGCCGGACAGGACTGCCGCGACCTGCGTTGCCTGGTGGACAGCCACACGGCGGCGAACTGCGCGCAAGTGCGCGAGTTGCTGGGGCAGGTTTCCGACATGCGCATCGTGGGCGACTATCCCCCCTCCTGGAGCAAGGCAGACGGCGTGCTTTGCCTGCCGCGTGGCGCCCAACTGGGCGTGAAGGATCACTTCTTCGTGGTCATGGCGCCCGACCTGCACCTCGCCATCCTTGGTACCGCGGACGTGGAGACTGCGGGCCGCGCCGGCGCCTTCTCTGGCGGCTGGACCATCCACCCCGATTGTGCCGTATCGGCGGCGAGGCTGGTGTTGGCGGGTGACGCGGACGAAATCATCTGTTCCCTCTCGGACGGGCAGGGGGTTAGCGGCACGATGGCCAACACCTCGATCAGCCTGATGGCGCTGCAATCGGGCGATTTGGCCATGCAGCGCGAAGACCATGCGCTGGACAAGGCCGACCTGTTTTCGGTGCTGAATATTCTCAAGGCCATCTCGGCCCGGCGCCGGGCGCACGATGTGCTGTACGTCTTTGTTGAGCAGATTGCCCGGGTGGTGGCGAGCGACCGCTGCTCGGTGGTGCGCGTGTGGGGGCAAAGCCACGACGCCACCGTGCTGGCCTCGCATGAGGATGCCTCGGTCACGGATTACCGCATCTCGCTGACCAAGTACCCCGAGTTGCTGGAGGCGATGAACCGGCGCGAGACGATTGTCATCCAGGACACGCGGCAGCATCCGCTGATGCAAGGATGCCGTCAGGACCTGGAGCAGGCCGGCGTGCGGGCGGTGCTGGTGATCCCCATCGTGCTGTTCGACGACGAGGTGGGCAGCCTGCTGTTGCGCGCGGCCCGCAAGGATGGCAGCTTCACCCTACGCGAGATGAGCTTCTTCGAAATCGTCTCGGAAGCGGCCAGCAATGCACTGGAACGCGCGCATCTGCTGGAGAACATCCAGCAGGCCAATGAGCGTCTGGAGCACATCGCGCGGACGGATGGCCTGACCGGCCTCTACAACCGGCGCTACTTCCATGAGCAGTTCAATCATGAATTCGAACGTGCCCGGCGTTACGACACGCCGCTCGCCTGCATGATTTTCGACGTCGACAATTTCAAGTCGATCAATGACAACCATGGTCACCTGGTGGGCGACAGCGTGCTGGTGGAAATATCGAACCGGTTGCTGCGCCGGGTGCGCTCGATTGACCTGTCGGCGCGCTACGGCGGCGAGGAATTCGTGGTGTTGATGCCGCAGACGGAACCCGCGGGCGCGCTGGCCCAGGCCGAGCGCGTGCTCAAGCACATCGCCGAGCAGCCCTTCGAGGGACTGCCCGCCGACCTGCAGGTGACGGTGAGCATCGGCGTGGCGAACTATAACCCGGCGACGATGCGGGGTCCGTCGGACCTGCTGCGGGCGGCGGACCAGGGATTGTACGAGGCAAAACAGAACGGCAAGAATCGGGTTGTCGTGACGGAGGATTATCAGCCATGAAGGTTACGATGATGATGAAGCGCGCGGCCGCGCTGTCGATCTTGCTGGCGCTCACGGGCTGTGCGACGGTCAGCCCGTTTACCCGCATGGCCCCGGACTACTCGGACCTTCCGGTGGATGCGCTGCGCGCGGTCGCGGCGGACATCGAGGCGGCCGTGGCGGCGGGCGAGCGGGAGCCGCACATTGACGGGCGCGGCATCAATCTTGACGACCCCTCCATCAAGGCGGCGCTGCGCGAACGTGCGATTCGCTCGCCACTGGTGACCGGTTTCGTTCAGACCGGGCATGCCTATGAGCAGCGCGGAGGCCTCGTTTCGATTATCCGCACGAAGTCCTACAAGACCAGCTCGACTTCGGGCGAGCGGGACCGCAACGCGGGCATCGTGATTAGCGAGAACCAGAGCCGCTGGGCGCTGTACGAGGGCATCCTCAAGGCGAACAACTATCCGCAGCGCAGCCTGTCGGCCATTCAGGAAGCCTTCGCGGAAGCGCGCATAGGGCTGCTGCCGGCGGGCGCAGCCTATGAAGCGCCCGACGGCAGCATCGCAAGGAAGTAGTTCTCGGGGCAGACGAGGCTATTTCGCGGCCTTCGAGGCGGCGAGCACTTCGGCGGCATGACCCTTGGGCGTCACCTTGGGCCAGACG
>JBJOID010000201.1:0-8970 GCA_046047315.1 Candidatus Hydrogenedentota bacterium
TAATTTTATGCCTATACGTTTTTGAGCTTCGAGGCACTGGAGTGGACGAGCGAAGGCTGCTACAGGAAGTGTGAGCATCACGTTGCTCATGTTGGATAGCCGCCGCCAGGTATTGGCTAAAGTTACATAATATAAATTATCAGACCTTATTCTTGCTGAGGCTTGCTATGGACTTCAGAGGATGGGGATTCCCCATGTCCGTATGGAGGGGCCGCTGGCGGAGGCGTTTATTCGACCGTGACGCTTTTCGCAAGATTGCGCGGCTGGTCCACATCCCGCCCAAGGGTCACGGCTATCTGGTAGGCCAGCAGTTGGAGCGGCAGCGCGACAAGAAGCGGAGTGAGCCAATAGGGACACTCGGGCACGTGGATGATATCCTCGCTGTGCTTTCCGATGGCCTGGTCCCCTTCGGTGGCAATGGCGAGGATGATGCCCTTTCGAGCGCGGATCTCTTCGATGTTCGACATGACCTTGCCATAGACCGGCCCCTGCACCGCGATACTCACGACCGGGATGCGGTCTGTGACGAGGGCAATCGGGCCATGCTTCATCTCTCCGGCGGCATAGCCCTCGACGTGGATGTAGGAGATTTCTTTGAGCTTGAGTGCTCCCTCAAGCGCGCTGGGGTAATTGTAGCCCCGGCCGATGAACATGGCGTGGCTGGCCTGATAGTAGCGCGGCTGCTCGGCGACCCGCTGAATAGGCGTCAGGTTAGACAGGATGGTCTCCATCTTGGCGGGCAACGCGCGTAGCTCGGACAGACGCAGGGCCAGCGTATCCTTGTCCAGCATGCCGCGCTCGTGCCCCATCCGAAGCGCCAAAAGGCCGAGGCAAGCAATCTGGGCGGTGTAGGCCTTGGTCGACGCGACCCCGATTTCGGTGCCAGCCAGCAGCTGGATGCTTGCTTCGGATTCGCGGTCGATGCTGGACCCCGCGACATTCACCACGCTCAGCACGCGAGCCCCGCCCGCTTTGGCGAGGCGCAGGGCCTCCAAGGTATCCGCTGTTTCGCCGGACTGGCTTACGCCTATCACCAGGGTCTCTGCATCAAGCACAGGATCGCCGTAGCGAAACTCTGATGCCAAGGCCACTTCGACCGGCAGCCGGGCGAATTCCTCGATGAGGTACTTGCCGACCAGCCCGGCGTGCCAGGCTGTGCCGCAAGCGACAACGACGACGCGGCGCAGGCTCCGAGCGGAGAAGTCGAAATCTTTCAGCCCCGGGAAAGTGACATCCGGCTGATTCGCTTCCGTGTAGGCCGCGAGCAGATGCCGCAAGACGCCCGGCTGCTGATGGATCTCCTTCAGCATGAAATGCGCGTAGCCGTCCTTGTCGGCCTGGGCGCGCTCCGAATCCACCCGCTGAAAAACCATTGGCACGGCGGAATCGTCTCGCAGTCTGACGGCCGAGTCCGGGCTCAGCCGGACCAAGTCCCCCTCGTCCAGATAGGCCGCCTCATCCGTGAAGGAGATGAAGGCGAGTACGTCGCTGCCAAGAAAGTGGGCCCCCTCTCCCCTGCCCACCACCAGAGGACTGCCATGGCGCGCAGCCACAAGCACACCCGGTTCATGGGTGCAGGTTAAGGCTATCGCGTAACTGCCCTCCAAACGGGGCAGTACGCTGGCCAAAGTGCCGGCCAAATCTCCCTGATAAGCCCGCGCGACCAGATGCACAATGACTTCCGTGTCGGTGTCACTGGCGAAAGATACCCCGGCATCCTCCAATTCAGCACGCAGCGTCTGATAATTTTCAATGATACCATTGTGCACCACCGCGAAGCGGCCCGTGGCATCAAGATGCGGATGCGCGTTGCGTTCCGTTGGCGCGCCGTGCGTTGCCCAACGGGTGTGGCCAATGCCACAAGTGGACGCGTTCTGGATCCCGGCAACGGCATGGCGCAATTCATTGAGCTTACCGGGACGACGCACACAGAGCATCCCTCCCGCTTCGCTCACGGCCACCCCGGCAGAGTCATAGCCCCGATATTCGAGGCGGGCCAAACCTTCAATGAGGATCGAAATGGCGGGAAGACTCCCGGTATACCCAACGATTCCGCACATGGATAGACTCCTCTCCCCTGCCGCTACTCCCCGAAACGCACCCTCCGGGACTGCCCCGCAAGCCATTCGCACTGCACGGCAAGTCGCTGCACCCATTGCGCCGCAGTGTATCCGGCAATCTGCCCGCCCGCCTGCACCGACTGGTAAGAAACCGTCGCGACGTGCTTTACGCCAACGGCATAATAGACCGCGACCTCCTCCGACCACGACAGGGTGCGGTGACGCTGATACGTGTCGAGGAGCAAATTGGTGCGCAGCGCCAGCTTGTCCACGTCCATGGAAGTGCGCACACAGAGATTCGATATGGCGTAGGCAATATCCTCAAGGTAGCATCCGTCTCCCGCGAACTCGAGGTCCACGACGGCGCGCAACTCGTCTTCATGAAAGAGCAGATTGCCACCGTGCCAGTCGCCATGAATAAGGCCGGTTTCGAACTGTCCCCGCTTCGATTCGCTCAACATCTGCGAGGCCTCCTGCAGGAAAGCGCCGATGGTGTTGCAGTGTTCCTGTAGCGAGGCGCTGGGGGCCTGTGTGGCGGCCAAGTCATAAAGCCGCTTAAAGAGGTCGCGCGGCACCTCACTGAAGCGCCACTTCTGCGCATCCCGAGGCGGGCAGGGCACATCGCGGCAGACCAAGTGGAAGCGACCCAAAGCATTGGCCGAAGCCTTGAGGGTACTTTCGGTGAGGCGCATCTGCCCGGCCACGATGAAAGACTGTAGCTCCAGCGCCCAGGTGTCCATCTCGACGATCGTGGTTCCCTGGCGGGTGGGTTGTATCCGCGCGACAGGTACGCCATTTTTCAACAGGTGGTTGCTCAGGCGGTGTTGAAAGCGCAGGCTGTCCATCACTACGGGCTCACGCTTGTAGGTCTTGATGAGAAACTTGCCCGCGTCGGTTTCAACGGTCATCTTGCGGTGGCGCCGCTGATGGGCAGCCGCGAGCTGCTCGGGCATGGAAACTTCGCCAAGGTCATAATACTTGCGAATGACCTCGCGAATGATCTCCATCCCGCCCAGCTTTACTTGCATAGCGTGCGAATCCTCAGGGGAATTGCAGGGTCTTCTCCGAAGTGGCCACGGCCTTAACTGCTTCCAGCGTGTTCCACGACGGCTTGAATTGCCGCTTGGAGTACAACTCGCGCGCCTGATCCACATGGTGCGGCGATTCCGGATCAGCGCTCTGCCCCCACTGGGCACAGGAGTAGGACTCAATGCCATCCTCGCGCAGCAGCATCAGCATTGCGGCGAGAGACCCGGAATTCGCCACGCGCACGCCCGAGCCCTTTGGAGACTCCTCGCACTCGACCGCGCGCAAGGTCTCCGTTTTGCTGTCACCCTTCCCGAATATGGCTCCGTCGAGGGGAAATAGCTGGCCGCTCCGCCCTATCTTGTGAATCTGTCCCCAAGTTACAGTCTGGAAATCATACTGGGCGGCGATGGCCTCCATGGCTTCGTCGAAAATCTGAAGCAACTTCAACTGCTCCTCGTCGTCGAGCTCGCCTCCCTTCGATATCTTGTCGCTGTCAATCTTCTCGGCTGCATGTTCCCGGAGCTTCCACATGAACACGGCCTCGCGCTTGTCCTGGGAAAATTCCCAAGGCCATTCCATAAGGCTGTAGAGCGCATCCGCGAAGCGGGGTTTTTGCATGTACTCTGCGCCATGCTCATTGCTGGCGCGAACCAGTTCCGAAACCCAGTTCTTGCTGAGCGGGCAAACCACGTCCATGGCAATGGCCATGGCCTCCTCTTTGGTGATGGACTTATCCGCATCCAAGAGTTCGATACTGCGCATTCCCCGGGTGTTGTTCTTGTCCCAGGCTTCATTGTAAAGCCACGCCGGGTACTTGGCCGCAGTGAGCGGAGAGTTGCGGTACATGAAACGCGGGCTCACGTTGCAGTTCTGGATGTATCCCTGTTCGGGATTGAGCAATTGCACATGGTCCTTAATGGGATGCAATTCTCCCCATGCCGTCTCCGACGTCCACCCAGGCACCGGACGCGTCCAATCGTGTCCCTCCGGCCGCTTGGGAGTCCGACCAATGCGCACATAACCAATATTTCCTTTGCGGTCACCGTAGATGATGTTCTGATGCATGAGGTGATTGCGCGATACAGCCTCGTAAAACTCGCCAGCGTCCTTGGCCATGACCATGGCGTAGAGTTGTTCGGTCACCCCCATGTCGTCGATATAGGGTGTCTTCCCCGCGAAAGCGGTGTGCGTGTCAAAATCCGGCTCCCCGAGCAGCGGACCGTGCATGGTGTACAGCGCGGGCATGTCCCTCGCCTTCTCCTCGCCCTTGACTTTAATCGAGTAAAGCCGCAGCTCCGCCTCTTTCCACTCCCCGTCATACTCATATTGCATGGGCATCTCAGGGTTCAGCTTGAGCTGATAGACATCGGCGGTGTCCGGACCGCCGCTGGTCATGGCCCAACCCACATGTTCACTGTGGCCAAGCCCGACTATGGGCGAACCCACCAGAAAGAATCCGTTCATCTGCAGGTTGCCGCCGTGAACCCGTCCCTCCCAAAACAAGGCAATGCCATTCCAAGCCTGATGCGGGTCCGTCAGCACCATGGCGCATTGCTCCGCCGATCGCTTGGGTGCAATGGCAAACCCGTTGGACCCATAGTTCGGCGATTCGGGGGCGGCGGCCTTCAGGTCATCCATCAGCACGTCGAGCGGCCAACGAAGCACCATGGCCCGCCCTATTGCCATCGCGTGCCACGGTTGAAGGTCCAGCGCGAATTCCGGGCGCTTCTCCGGATGCTCTGCTTCATAGGCCCGCACCCCCGCGACATAGGCCTCAAGCAAGCTCCTTAGTTCCTCGGGAACCTGCGGGTAATACTCCTCGCAACGCCGGGCGTTCTCCACGAGATGCATGGCGTAGTCGGTAGTCAGGTGCTCCTCGCCGAATGCTTCGGCCATTCGGCCAATGGCGGTGCGGACGTTGCGATAGAGATCGTCCAGACGATCCTCCGCCTGGGCGTATCCGACACCGAAAGCGGCGCCGGCGGGCGTGTCTGCCTGAATAAAGGGCACCCCATACGTGTCGCGGATAATCTGAACTTCTTCCGCGTATGCCGAGATCGATACCGCCAAAACCGGCACCAAGACAATCATCGCCCTAATGGACCGCATTGCATTCACTCCTTGCCCAGACTCGGAAACCAGCGTCAAGCATAACGGAATGGCATGCTTACGTAAAAACTGGCAGAAAGGTGGAACTCCTGAAAATCCAGACACCGCTTGCTTGACGCTGATCCCGCAATAGCGGATAATATAAATGTGTTATTCCAGATCGTTTAATTGAACGCGCGAGGATGCCGATACCACCATGGGGCTTAACATCGGACAAAGCGCCCTTGAGTTGGGCCGTGTTTCGCGGTCCGATGTGGGCGAGCTTGCCCGGCAGGCGGCGAGTGCGGCTGCGCGCGAGGCACGTCCGGGCGTTCGCGCGCAGGAGGGTTCTGTCCGACCTGGCCTCAATCCGAGTGCATCAGGAATCGATCAACGTGCCGTGAATGGACCGGCCGCCGCCCTTCGAACCATTGACAGCGGGGTGGCCAGCGCGCGGCAGATCGTGCCCGATGTCCAAGACATTCTGGCCATAGCGCGCGAGCGTTTTACCGAACTCGAGGCGGCCCGGGAAGCACGATTGGAAGAACAGCGCGCCGAGCAATCGGATGAGGAGACTTCGGATTCCACCCCTCCGGAGGAGCGTGTTTTGCCCGAAGCATCGCGACAGGCCCGTGCCTTCGAGGCGAACAACACACCAAACGAGAGGCGTTCGGAGGAAGTGCAACCAGGCAATTCCCCCGAGGTGGCCCGCCAGCCGCAACCTGAACCGCGCACTCGTTTGAACATTTTCGCCTGACCCTTTACTTCTGACCAGGCTGCTAAGGCAAGTGTGGCTGGCCTTCGACCGATGGAGGAACAACGTGGTGCCTTATTCCCCGTTGGACAACTCCATCGACGCCAACCCGGCCAACCTCCCCCATCTGCTCCGCTTGTTGGATGACCCCTCGGAGCTGGTTCGAGGCGCGGTGTTTCGTGGATTACAGGCCTTTGGCCCTGCGCTGCCGGAGGCACTTGGAGAGCATGTAGCCCAACTGGACCGCGTTTGCCGTGCGCGCCTCTTGACGATGCTGTCCGAGCTGGAGTCCGCAGAACTCCGACGCCGCTGGCAGACTTGGCCAGAGCCGGGAGCGCCGCTGTTTCAGTTGGAGGACGCGCTCGGTTACATTGCGGATTTTCAGGATCGTCCTTCGTCAGTGATACACGGCGAGCGACTTCCCGAGACTTCGGGGTTGCTGGACGATCTGGCTGCACGCTTCATGAGCACCCCACAACCGCATGACGCACTTGACCTTGCGCGTTTCCTCTTTCAGGCCGAGGGGCTTCGGGGAGCCGCCGACGACTATTACGACCCGCGCAATAGCAACCTACGCCAAGTCATCCTCCGCAAACGGGGCATACCAATCACCCTATGCGCGGTGTATATGCTCGTTGGGGCGCGCTTGGGCATACCCATCAGCGGGTGCAACTGGCCGGGGCATTTCCTGGCGCGGGTGCAATGTGAGGGCGAGATGCGACTGATTGACTGTTACGGCGGAGGGGTCGCCATTGAGGTGGATCAGTTCCTATCCATGCAAGGCCCGTCGCGTCCAGCCGCGCGCCGTGTACTCGAGGAAGATGCTGGGATTGTGGTGATGGTCGGGCGCGTGGTAAACAATCTGGTTAGGGCTTACCAGGAAGCGGGACACTTTGCCAACAGTCACCTGATGCTGGAATTGCTCCGGCAGACCGAGGCGATCTTGCAGCGAAAGGACTCATAGGGCATGGGGGTTCGGGCCTTTGACGATGCGCTTGTGGAAGACACGCGCCGCAGACTTGCTGAAATACCGCTGGACGCGAGACCCGTGTGGGGCAGCATGAGCCCTCCGCAAATGTTTGCGCACATGGTCACGGCGATACGCTATTCGCTGTTGATGGAAAAAGAGACCCCCAACGAGGGGGGCTTCTTTGGGGCCTATATCGCCGCGCCGCTGATCATCAACGGCCTGCTCAAGATACCACCGGGTCAAAAGGGACCGGCCATGTACGATACGGCTGCTCCTGCGGCCACGCTGGGAGAGCTGATGGATATGTTTGTGGCTTTCAGGGCGCAGGCGACCCATAAGGATTTCATGCCGCCGCCACATCCCTACTTCGGGAACATTGGCCCGCGAGGTTGGGCCAAACTGCATATCGTCCACATGGAGCACCATCTGCGGCAGTTCGGCGTGGACACGCGGGGCTACATCAAAGGCTGAGGTGTCATCAGACCTTGAGGCGTTGATAGGCCTCCAACGCAAGGTCGCGCGCCTCGCCATGATCCACCATGGGCTGCGGGTAGCTTTCCGCCCCGGCAGCCTGTCGCTCGATCGCGCTGGCTTTCCAGGGTTCATGGCGCAGCGCGGAAGGCAGCCCCGCGAGTTCGGGCACATGCTGGGCGATGTAGGTGCCTTCGGGATCAAACTTCAGGCCCTGCAACACGGGGTTGAAAACCCGGAAATAAGGAGCGGCATCGGCCCCGCACCCGGCGGTCCATTGCCAGCCCAAGGTGTTGCTGGCGAGATCGGCGTCCACGAGCGTGTCCCAAAACCAGCGCGCTCCCTCCTGCCAGGGAATACGCAGGTCTTTCACGAGAAAACTGGCGACGACCATCCTGACCCGGTTGTGCATCCAGCCAGTGCGCCAGAGTTCCCGCATGCCGGCATCGACGAGGGGATAGCCCGTCTCGCCGCGCTGCCAGGCACGCAGCCCCTCGGGATTTGAAACCCAAGGAAAAGCATCGAACTCCGGACGAAGCGGGCGCTCGGTGGTTTCGGGAAAATGATAGAGCAGATAGTGGGCGAACTCGCGCCAATACACCTCGCGAATGAACGATTCCGATCCGGCACCTCCACCGCACGCATGTACATTCCAGACAATTTGGCGGGGAGAAATCTCGCCAAAGTGCAAGGGAGGAGACAAGCGCGAGGTGCCCTTCTGCGAAGGAACATCCCTGCCTTTCGCGTAACCGTCCACGACGGAGTCGAGAAAGCTCTTCAGCGATTCAGCGGCGCCGTTCTCTCCCGGCTTCCAATGAAGGTAGAAATCCTGATCCCATGGTATGCGGGGCAGGAGGCCCAATGAATCAAGCGCATCCGAAGGGACTCCCTTGACACCGCGCAGGTCTCTCGGCACAGGCAATGGTTCACCCGGCTCTATGCGTTCAAGGGCCGCCTTGTAAAACGGGGTAAAAACCTTGAAGGGGGTGCCCTGCTTGTTGAGAAAGCGGGGAGGTTCTACAAGCAGACTGCCATTGAAGGTTTCCACCTCAAGGCCATCTTTCCTGAGCTGCTCCTTGATGCGGGAGTCGCGGGCAATGGCGGCAGGTTCGTAGAGACGGTTCCAGTAAACGGCGGAGGCGCCGCATTCCTTCACAAGAGAGTGCAGGGTTTCGAGGGACGAACCACGGCGAATGACAAGGGGGATACCGGCGCTTTGGAGATCATGGCTCATCGCTGCAAGGCTATGATTTAGCCACCACCGGCTTGTGGCGCCCGGCGACCACGGGGCCTCCTCTTCCAGGGCCCAGATAAATACAGGTACCACGATACCGCGAGAGGCCGCAGCCGAAAGCGCGGGATTGTCCGCCATGCGCAAATCACGCCGAAGCCATACGATGCTGACGGGCTGCCCCATGGAATCAAGCATCCCCGCCATGTTTGAGCAGGTCAATCAATTCTCCGAATACTTCACGGAGCTGCGGGTCCGCTTCGTAGCGGGCGCTCACTTCCCGCCGCGCGGCGCCGACATCTCCCGTCGCTTTACCCCGGGCGATGAGGCGTTTGCAGGTCTCCGGCATCGGTCCCCAGTTCGCGTA
>JBJOID010000202.1:0-5895 GCA_046047315.1 Candidatus Hydrogenedentota bacterium
GGGCACAGTGCAGCCCGTAGCGCAGCGCGGACCCAACGCGTGGGGCTTGCACGATATGCTGGGGAACGTCTGGGAATGGTGTCAGGACAAATACGTGGCGGGCAGCGGCAGGATGGCATCCGGCAATGCTTCAGTGCGCGTCATTCGAGGGGGGGCCGCCAATTCCACCGCCTCGCAGTTGCGGTCCAGCTTCCGTGCCGGGCTGCCCATCGATACCCGCAGCCCCCGCCTTGGCATGCGGCTCGTGTTGGAACCGTGAAGTTGTATTTGACACCAACCGTGGATGGTCGCTATACTCCCCGCTCTTTGAAGAACTATTCCATTCCTGAAAGGGTTGTCGAATGAAAGTGCTTTCCTCGCTCAAGTCTGCGAAAAACCGCAGCAAGGACTGTAAGATCGTGCGTCGCAAGGGCCGCGTCTATGTGATTTGCAAGTCCGATCCGAAGCTCAAGGCCCGCCAAGGCTGAACTGCGGAAGTCCATTAATCTTTGAACCGGGGCGGCGCCGTTTGGGTGCCGCCCCGGTTTTCTATTGTGAGAAAATTGCCAAGTGGGATGGTGCCTTTGGGCATGCCTGGGAGCAGCGAGACTAATGCCAACCTACACCTATCAGGTTATTCGAGAGGATGGAAGTGAGGGGGAAGTCTTTGAGTACGTCCAGCGGATGAGCGACCCTCCCCTGGAGGAGCATCCGGACACGGGGGAGAAAGTGGTGCGCGTTTTTGTATCGCCCCACATAGCCGGGCGCAGCCATGAACGGATTCAGAAACAGACTGCCAGCGACGACAACCTGGCACGGCTGGGCTTCGCCAAATACGTGCGCAATGGCAAAGGTCATTACGAAAAGCACGTAGGCGATGCGAAGCTGCCCGGTGAACTGCACTCCGACTGAATGGAAATTGATTGGAAGGATAGCATGGTAATTTCTTGACAATTTTGCCAACTTTTTGCGGAGCGCACAGGGGTCAAATTCCATAAAAAATCCCTTGCGCTTTTTCGCTTTTTGGTGTAGCTTAAAGCTTCGGCAGTCGAGAAAGGAGGTTGAGGGTGCTGCCAGTACAGTCCTCCAAGTCGATAAAGCACACATCGCGTAAGTTAATTCTGAACTCAATAACAAGCCATAATTTCCTAGGAGGAAGCGTAATGCGTAAGAAGGGGTTCACGCTTATCGAGCTTCTGGTAGTGATTGCCATCATCGGCATTCTTGCTGCCATTTTGCTCCCGGCTCTGGCTCGCGCCCGTGAAGCGGCGCGTCGTGCCAGCTGCCAAAACAACCTGAAGCAGTTCGGGTTGGTGTTCAAGATGTATGCCAACGAGTCTCGTGGCGAGCGCTATCCGGCCCTGACGCTGATCACCGACGCGACGTCGAATCTGCGTCAGTATGACTGCTCGGCGCTCACCGCGGCTGGCGTTCAGGCCATCCAGAATGGCTCCGCCTCCCCGTCGGGCAGCCCGGACAGCATCATTCTCGAAGTGATGCCGTTCATCCCGTCGATCTATCCGGAGTACATTTCCGACCCGAACGTGTTCATCTGCCCGTCGGATGCCACGTTCACGGAAGACAACTTCACGACTCCGGACGGCGCCAATGCCTTCGGCGTGCTTTGCGACAACGCTGACTTCGGCTGGCTGACCGCTGGAAAGAGCTACATCTACGTGGGCTATGCCCTCGACAAGCTCGACCTCGGCAGCGGTTGGGCGACGGACGCCTCGGCCTACAACCCCGTGCTTGCCCCCTTGGGCCTCGGGCCGGCCGATGCGAACCCCACCAGCGCCCAGATCGGCGCCTGGTTGACCAGCCTCGTCGGCGCCTATGCCGCCAACGGCGACTCGGCCGTGTACAGCGACGTGGAAATCGACGCGACTGCCACCGCGCTGTCGACGGTTTCCAGCGACCCGCGCGTCCCGAGCAACAGCAATGCCGGCAAGACGCTGGGCAACGGTGGTGGCAACACCATCTACCGCCTGCGTGAAGGTATCGAGCGCTTCCTGATCACGGATATCAACAATCCGGCGGCCAGCGCCCGCGCCCAGAGCGACACCTTCATCATGATCGACGCGGTCTCCACGAACATCGAGGACTACAGCCACCTTCCCGGCGGTTCGAACGTCCTGTTCCTGGACGGCCACGTTGAATTCCAGCGCTACCCGACCCAGGATCAGTACTCCGCCGAGCAGGTCGTGAACGGCCTCGTGGCGACGATCCTTGGCGAACTCTACAGCGGCTGATAACCGCAACTGCTAACAGCACCCAACACCTCAAGGGCCCGCCGGAAACCGGCGGGCCCTTCACTTTTTTGGCGTATCCGCGCCGACTTCAAAGCGGCCGAGGCCGGTCGCTTCCATTTCTCCAATAGAAAAACAAAGCGCCACTCGGACCCGAGTGGCGCTTGTATATTCGATCGATGGGAGCGTCAGGCTTCGGCGGCGCGTGCGGCGGGTTGCTCGAAAGAGTCCTTAAGGGCCACGTACTTGTTCAGGGCATTCAGGTAGGCCTTGACGGCGGCGACGATGATGTCGGTGTCGGCGCCGTTGCCCTTGTAGCTCTTGCCCTGAATCTGCACCGTCACGTAAGCCTCGCCAAGCGACTCCTTGCCGGGGGTGGTGGCGCGTATGTCGAACTGTTCGAGGCGGCCCGAGACGCCGACGGCCTTTTCGAGGGCGCGGCAGGCCGCGTCCACTGGGCCGTCGCCGGTTTCCATTTCGGTGATGATGGTCTCCCCACGCTGCACTTCCACGAGCGCCATGGCAGGGTCGCCGCCCGAAGTGCGCACCTGCTTGAGGTGATAGGTCTCGAAGGTTTCGTTGTTCAACGAAACGATCAACATCCGGAGATCGTCGTCGAAGACTTCCTTCTTTTTGTCAGCGAGCGCGATGAACTTGTCGTAGAGCTGCCCGACTTCGCTATCCGACAACTCATAGCCGAGCGCCTTGGCCCGATTGGCCAGGCCGGCGCGGCCGCTGTGCTTGCCGAGCACCAATTCGCTGCGGGACCGTCCGACCGATTCCGGCGTCATGATTTCGTAAGTCAGGGCGTTGGCCAGCATGCCGTGCTGGTGAATGCCCGACTCGTGCGCAAAAGCATTCCGGCCCACGATCGGCTTGTTGTAGGGGATCGTGAGGCCGGTGATCTTGGAGAGCATGGTGGCGGAGGGGACCATTTCTTTCGACACGACACGGCAATCGTAGGGATATACCTGATGGCGCGTGCGCATGGCCATCACCACTTCCTCAAGAGAAGTGTTGCCCGCGCGCTCGCCGATACCCGCCACCGTGCACTCGACCTGGCGCGCCCCGCCCTCGATGGCGGCCAGGGCGTTCGCCACGGCAAGGCCAAGGTCGTTGTGGTTGTGCGACGAAAAGACCACGCCCGCCGAGCCCTTGGCCTTGGCGATGACATGGCGGAACATCTCGCGGATTTCGCCGGGGGTGGTATACCCCACGGTGTCCGGGAGATTGATCACGTCCGCGCCCGCGGCGATGGCCACCTCGGCCACCTGCGCAAGGAAGTCCAGGTCGGAACGGGTGGCGTCTTCCGCGCTGAATTCTACGCGCGGGATGAGGCTCTTCGCCAGGCGCACCGCCTTGTCCACGGTCTCCAACACTTGCTCGCGCGACATGCGGAGCTTGTACTCCATGTGAATGTCGGAGGTGGCGAGGAAGGTGTGCAAGACCGGGCTGCGGGCGGGTTCGAGGGCGGCGGCCGCCCGCTCGATGTCTCCCTTCAAGGCGCGCGCGAGCGCCGCCACACGGCAACTGGTCACCGCCTGAGCGAGTTTGCGCACCCCCTGGAATTCCTGTTCCGAAGCGATGGGGAATCCCGCCTCGATGATGTCGACGCCCAGGCGCTCCAGCTGCGCAGCCATCTGGAGCTTCTCATGCTCGTCCATGCTGGCGCCGGGCGATTGCTCGCCATCGCGCAAGGTTGTGTCGAAAATTTCCACCATCTCAGCCATGACTCAACACTCCATCTCGCCCCGGCTAAAGCTTGCGCCGAGGGGCTTTTGTTCAGTAACTGATTATATATCAGCCACTTCCAACATGGCAACGGCTGCCCGGCCCTTGCCTTCCCATAGACAAGGCGCTATGCCTACTCCTGGGGCTGTTGTCCACGCAATGCGGGGGCTTGCGCGGCTTCCATCCGCACCGCCTCGCGCACCACCGCGTTCGCCAGATCGCTAAAGATGAACAGATGGATGGGGTAGAGCAGATACCAGTAGAGCGCGCCCCAAACGCCTTTGGGTTCGAACAGGGCGGTTTGGGTCAGGCGGGCATGGCCCGGCTGCGCGTGCGGTTCGGTTTCCCATTGCAGCCAGGCGCGCCCCGGCAAACGCATCTCGGCGCGCAGTCGCAAGAGCCGGGGAGATTCCACGCGCTCAACCCGCCAGAAATCGAGCGGCTCGCCCTCGCGTAGCGTCGCCGGGTCGCGGCGTCCGCGGCGCAACCCGGGGCCGCCCGCCAGCTTGTCCAGCAGGCCGCGTATGCTCCACAGCCCATTCCATACCAGCCATCCCTTGTCGCCGCCGATGCTGGTGAATGCGCGGAAGAGGGCTTCCTGGCTGACCGGGGCTTCCACGCGCCGCACTTCGCGGATGAGTCCCTCCTCATCCACCAGTTCAAAGACCTTGCCCCGCCCCAACGCGTCGGACCAGCGGGTCTCGATGATCTGCTCATCGAGCTTCTTAAGGGTGCGGCGAATGGCTTCGGAATAGGTGAGCGGCACGATTTCCGGATACAGGGCTTTAGCGCGTTCCAGGTTGGCGGTCAGGGGCTGGGTCATCCCTTCCACCAGCGGCACCGCGAGGCGGTTGGGAATGGGGGTGACCACGCCCACCCAGCGCGCAGCCAACCGGGGCGCGAGCAGGGGGGTGATGATAAGCCGCCGGGGCCGCAGGCCGCGCACCGCGGCATAGGACTGCATCATCTCGAGGAAGGGCATGGGTTCCATGCCAATGTCCACCACCCCGGCCGGTCCCTTGTCGAGCGCGGCGCAGAGATAGGCCAACACATCGGAGACGGCGATCGGGCTGACCTCGGTGCGAACCCAACGGGGAGTAATCATCACCGGCAGTCGCTCGGAGAGGTAGCGCACCATTTCAAAACTGGCCGAGCCCGAGCCAATGATCGGGCCAGCGCTAAACTCGGTGATGCGCCCAGCGAAGTGACTGGCCAGCACCTCGCCCGTTTCCGCACGGCTGCGCAAATGGCGCGAGGCTTCGCCGGGGGGCTGGAGTCCGCCGAGGTAGATGATGTGCCTGCAATCGGGCACCGCCGCCGCGAAGTTGGCGGCGGCCTGCTTGTCTCGCGTCTCGAAGGCCGCGCCGGCCATCATGCTGTGCACGAGGTAATACGCGGCGTCGAAGCCCGACAGGTCGGCCTCGATGCTGCCAGGCCGCAACAGGTCGCCGCGCACCACGCGAATACCCGCGCAATCCTGCGCTTGCCGGTAGCGGCGGGGATCGCGCACCAGCACGGTCACCTCATGTCCCTGTGCCAGCAGGCGCGGCACGAGTCGGCCGCCGATGTAGCCCGTGGCTCCCGTTACCAAAATCTTCATCGGTATCTCCTTTGCGGGAGGAACACGCGGCGGGCGACGATCATTTCTCGACCCGATTCCGGCGCGGGAATTGAACCGGCTTTCCAATTGTTATTCCCGCAATTTTGCCTGCCCATAAACAGGGCGGGCCGAAACCAGGAGGCAAGCGCGATGTCCAAGGGAATACCGGTTGCAGTGGCGCACGGGGACGGGATTGGACCCGAGATCATGCGGGCCACGCTGCGCGTGCTCGAGGCGGCGGGCGCGCCGCTGGCGTATCGTCCGGTGGACATTGGACTTTCGGTTTACGAGCGGGGCATCAGTTCGGGCATCACGCCCGAAGCATGGCAGATCCTGCGC